>CAZWRK010000028.1:35821-39230 GCA_964635875.1 uncultured Aquaspirillum sp. | reverse complement strand
TGGTCACTTGACCCACGGTGCATCGGTGAACATCTCCGGCAAGCTCTACAACGTCGTAGCGTATGGCCTGAACGAGCAAGAAGAAATTGATTACGACCAAGTCGCAGCCTTGGCGCGTGAGCATAAGCCGAAAATGATCGTGGCCGGTGCTTCAGCCTACGCGCTTGAAATCGACTGGGCGCGCTTCCGTCAAATCGCTGATGAAGTGGGTGCCTACCTGTTTGTGGATATGGCGCACTACGCTGGCTTGGTTGCGGGCGGTGAATACCCGAATCCTGTGCCTTTCGCTGACTTTGTGACTTCGACTACGCACAAAACATTGCGTGGCCCGCGTGGCGGCATCATTTTGGCCAAAGCCGAACATGAGAAAATCCTGAATTCTGCGATTTTCCCATGCTTGCAAGGTGGCCCGCTGATGCACGTGATCGCCGCAAAAGCGATTGCCTTCAAAGAAGCAGCAACTGAAGACTTCAAAGTCTACGCAAAACAAGTCAAGAAAAATGCCGCTGTAATGGCTGAAGTCTTGACACAGCGTGGTCTGCGGATTGTTTCTGGCCGCACCGAGGCGCATGTATTCTTGTTGGATCTGCGCGCCAAGCAAATCACCGGTAAAGATGCTGAAGCCGCCTTGGGCAAAGCACACATTACCGTCAATAAAAATGCTATTCCGAATGACCCTGAAAAACCATTCGTGACCTCAGGCATTCGCATCGGCACTCCCGCAATGACCACACGTGGTTTTGGTGAAGCTGAAGCCGCTGAATTGGCTAACCTGATTGCTGACGTGCTGGATCAACCGACCGACGAAGCAAACCTTGCTGCAGTGGCTGAAAAAGTTAAAGCCCTGTGCGCACGTTTCCCCGTTTACGCTGCACAGTAAACACATGGCGCGTGTGAAGTGATAAAAACGTGGTGTTGGCGAGTCCTACACCACGTTTTTCTTATCTTGTTTCCTGTTTTGGCTCTGCCAATGATTGTTTTACGCATGTATTCGAACCCATCATGAAATGTCCGTTTTGTGGTCATAACGACACGCAAGTGATTGATACCCGCCCCAACGACGATGGCAGTGCGATTCGCCGCCGCCGCCGTTGCCATGCCTGTGAAAAACGGTTTACCACTTTTGAAACGGCCGATGTGCGGATGCCGCAAGTCGTGAAACAAGATGGGCATCGCGCAGAATTTAGCGTCGAAAAATTGCGGACCAGCTTTGCACGTGCGTTGCATAAGCGCCCTGTTCCGACCCCGCTGGTCGATGAGGCGATGGTGCGTATTCAGCAAAAACTCTTGGCCAGCGGTGAACGCGAAGTCAGCGCCCGTTTAATTGGCGAAATGGTCATGAATGAGCTGGCGCGCTTAGACAAAGTGGCTTATGTGCGCTTTGCTTCGGTGTATCGAAGTTTTCAGGATATTGCCGAATTTTCGGATGCGATCAAGCAAATTCAGCAAGACCATCCCAGTGCATAAACGAATTGACGCGCAACGGCCATGCAGATCAGCATGGCCGTTTTGTATTGTAAATCCCCCTATTGATTGATAAGGAATCGGCCATGCTATTTTCTGCCCACGACCATGCCATGATGAGTTTGGCGCTGCAGCTTGCCGAGCGCGGCTGCCGGACAACAACGCCTAACCCCCGTGTGGGCTGCGTAATTTGCCGCGAGGATGGGCAGATTGTTGGCCAAGGTTGGCATGTCCGCGCGGGAGAAGCGCACGCCGAAGTTCACGCCTTGCAGCAAGCCGGAGAGGCTGCCCGAGGCGCAACGGCGTACGTCACGCTGGAACCATGTTCGCACACCGGTCGAACACCACCTTGTGCAGATGCTTTGCTCAAAGCAGGCGTTGCACGGGTCGTTGCGGCGATGACCGACCCCAATCCCGCGGTCGCCGGTCGCGGGCTGGCGCGATTGCAGGCGGCCGGTGTGGTGTGCGCATCAGGGTTGATGGAATCTGAAGCGCGGGCTTTAAATCGGGGTTTTCTCAGTCGGATGGAGCGCGGTCGGCCGTGGGTGACAATGAAAATCGGCGCGAGCTTGGATGGTAAAACCGCGCTGACCTCTGGCGAAAGCCAATGGATTACCCGCCCGGCCGCCCGCCACGATGTGCAGCGCTTGCGCGCCGAGCAGTGTGCGATTTTGACGGGCGCAGGGACTGTTTTAGCGGATGATCCGCAATTAACGGTTCGCGATTTTGAAGTCGAGCGGCAGCCATTGCGGGTGGTGTTTGACCGAAATTTAAGCACCTCGCCGCAGGCTAAAATCTACCAAGGTTCGCCATCACTCTTGATCACCCGCCGGCAAAACGCTCATGCCGTGCAGCCCTATCAAGCCGTGGGTGCCGAGGTGTATTGCTGCTCAGAAGGTGAGCATGGTGAGGTCGATTGGGCCGATATCTTGGCGCATTTAGCCGCCCGCGGTGTGAATCATCTGATGGTCGAAGCGGGGGCGCGCTTGAATGGCGTGTTATTGGCCGGGGGTTGGGTTGATGAGCTGGTGTGCTATCTCGCACCGGTGATTTTAGGGGATATTGCGCGCGGGATGTTTGCCTTGCCCGAGTTGGCTTCTTTGCAAGATAAGTCGGTGTGGCAGTATCAAGACGTGCGGAGGGTCGGTGAAGACCTCCGCATCTCTTTGCGGCCTGCGGCGATTTAAGGCGGCGAAAGCGCTGCGATCACTGTCGGGCTTAAGGCGTCGGGATGGGCGGTGACGCGGATCAGATGCTGCACCGCCGGATGCGGGGGGCGATGTACAGCCGTTTGCGCCGACCAAAGGCTGCGCTGGACGGCGGCAGCTTGCTCGGCACTGGCATAGCGAATCGTGACGAAGTTGGTTTCGCTGGGGAGAACATCGCAGCCTTGTGCGCGAAGGACGTCTGCGAGTTGTGTACGCAGCGCGATGGTTTGGGCGATCAGGCGTGGGGCGAGTTCAGGCGTTTCAAAGACCAGTTGCGCGGCGCGTTGAGCGGGGCTAGACAGAGCAAACTGAATCCGAATTTGATCGGCTTTTGCAATGATGTCGGTGGGCGCAATCGCGTAGCCAATCCGTAAGCCGGCTAAGCCGTAGGCCTTGGAGAGCGTGCGAATGCGGGCGCTATGGTCGAGGCTGCCGGTTTCGTGTTCTTCTGCGCAAAAGTCGATATAGGCTTCGTCAAGGAGCAAAAACGTCTCGGCAGGCAGCGCCTCTCGGAAGGCTTGAATCGCAGCGATAGGATGATAGCTACCAGTTGGATTATCGGGATTTGCCAAGTAAACCAGCGCGGCTCGGTGGGTGTGTGCGCTTTCTGCGAGCGCATCGAGCGCGTGTGTGACAGAAGTGCCTTCTTCGTGATACGGGATTTCAATGAGGTTAAGCCCGAGGCCTTGGGCAAAATATTTAAAGGTTGGGTATGTCCCTGCCGTCGTGATGACGGT
>CAZWRK010000028.1:0-35721 GCA_964635875.1 uncultured Aquaspirillum sp. | reverse complement strand
TTCGAGGCGTGTGAGTCCGGGAAATGGATTCACAATATCGGATTGCTGAAGGTGGGGGGCAAAGTGGTTCATGCGTTCTCCGTGGGCGTATTCAGAAAGGTTTCAATGGCGTGGGCGCAGGCTTCGGGTTGTTCCCATTGCACCATGTGTCCGCATTCTTTGAGGTGGACTTCTTGTAGGTTTTTGATGCAGGCGCGGCGTTCGCCGAGGGTGGCAAAGACGCTTTGTGCCAGCGGGTGTTCGCTTTCCATGCCGCCAATGATCCACTGCACCGGTGCCTGAATCTGCCGCCAACATGCTTTGGCTTCTTCGAGTCGATAGAGCACGGGATTGACCATTTTATGCCGAGGGTCAGCCAGATAGCGGCGTCCGCCTTCAGGCTGTTCGACGCTGAGATGCGCGGCCAGAAACATTGCTCGCGCCTCGATAAGATGCGGATTTCTGCGCATCAGGCGTTGCGCGAGCTGTGGAATATCGGCGATGCGCTCAAAGCGCGGTGGATTGCGCCGCTCGTCCAGCCATTGTGTGTAGCGTGCGGGGGCGTTTTGAGGCGACATGTTTTTGAGGCCAAAGCCTTCGATTGATACGAGGCGGTCAACCCGTTCTGGCCGAACGCCTGCATAGAGACTGGCGACGATCCCGCCCATGCTGTGGCCGATCAGTGTGGCGGGTTGATCGGGGCTGAGCGCATCGAGCAGCGCATCAAGATCGGCTAAGTAATCGGGGAAGTAATAGCTATCGGCGCCATTCCACTCGCTATGCCCAAAACCGCGCCAGTCGGGTGCGATGAGGTGCCAGCGCTGGGCAAGGGTTTCGGCCATAAATTGGAAGGTGATCGAGGCATCCATCCAGCCGTGTAGCAGAAAGAGGGGCGGAGCGTGTTCATCGCCCCAGTGCCGAACGTGGAATGTTCGACCGCGTAAATGAAGAAACTCGCAGCGAGAAATGGGGTGCATCATGAGCGTGTGCCGTAAACAAGAAAGGGCTTAGTTTACGGTGCGAGGCTTGACAGTGTAAGCAGGCTCGATATAATTGCGATCTCGTTTGAGACGGAGAGATGCCGGAGAGGCTAAACGGCCCTGACTCGAAATCAGTGGGGGATGCAAGTCCCACGAGGGTTCGAATCCCTCTTTCTCCGCCAAGTTTGTAAAAAAAGCCCTGATCATTCAGGGCTTTTTTATGCCTAGCCCACACAGTGTGTGGGCGTGGATTTAGGTTCTAAAGTGGCTAATCACTTGCCGCAAATCGCGGGCGAGTTTAGACAAATCGGTCGCTAAATTTGCCGCGTCTTGTGCCGCAATATGATTCTCTTCTGACGATTGCGCCACTTGCTCAACTTGTTGGGCGATTTGCTGGCCGGTGGAGCTTTGTTCGCTAATCACGTTGACCATCTCGTTCACCACATCAACCACTTTAATCACGCTTTCCTGAATTTCGTGGATCGCGGTGCCTGCTTTGCTGGCGAGTGTCACGCCCAAATCAACCTGCTCAACGGCGACTTCCATGGTAGACACCGACGCTTGAGTATCGCTCTGGATTTTTTCGATCATGGCCGAAATTTCGCCGGTCGCGCTGCTGGTACGCTCGGCTAACTTGCGAACTTCATCTGCAACAACAGCAAATCCCCGACCGGCTTCCCCAGCGCGAGCGGCCTCAATCGCAGCATTCAATGCCAAGAGGTTGGTTTGGTCGGCGACCTCTTTAATGACTTGAACAATGCTCGAAATTTGCAAAGAGCTTTCGGTGAGCGAGGTGACATTGTTGGCCGTAGAACGGACCGCCTCGGCGATATTGTTAATTTCCGAGACCGCCTGTTCAATGATGTGTCCGCCATCTTGCGCAAGGTGGCGGGTGTGTTCGGTTAAGCCCATTGCGTCTTTGGTGTGGTCAGAGATGTGCGTGATGCTGACAGACATTTCTTCCATGGCGGCTGCCATGGTATTCGCGGCATCGCTCGTTTGATTCGAAGCACCGGCGACTTTGCGGGAATCATTTGCAAGCGCGCTGGCGGTGTGTTCTGTTTTATCAATAGAAAGAGACAGCTCTCGGATCATATTGCGCAGGCCTTCTTGCATCTTTTGCTGGTGAGCAAGCAGGCTGTCATGGTCATTTTTGTGAAGCTGCAAATCATGGCGAAGATCACCAGAAGCGATGCGCTGAACAATCTCCTTCGCATCGTTTGGCTCGCCTCCGAGTTGCCGCATGATTTTTTTGACAATCATGTAGCCGGTTGCAAGGCCAAGAATTGCGGCAATCGCAGCAATGATGAGGGTGCCTGCAATCGCGCTTGACTGTGCCTCTTTTGCTTTTTCCTGAAAGCTTTCAGCCTTGTTTTGGGCAAAGGCGTAAATTTCTTTTGTGGTTGTGGTGAGTGCGGTGGTTTGTTTGACACCTTCTGTTTTTGTGATCGCGATCGCCTCTTCGGTTTTGCCTTCTTGTTGTAAGGCAATCACACGGTCACGAATCGGTTTCCAATCTCTGAAAAGTTGGATCGCTTTATCGAATTGCGCGGGGTCTCCTAAGAAGCGCGATTTCGCTAGCTCAAGATCGGTAAAAACCTCTTTTTCCAAGGCATCAACGGTTTGTTTGCGCTGCGCGATTTCTGCTGCATCTTGAGCGAGCGCAATATCTTTCATTTCGCGGTGAATGCGCACGATATTGCCGTCGGCTCTCAGCATCGCATTGCTGACGGTAAAGGGATGCTTGTATTGCTTTTCGGTATAGGACGCGAGCTCATTCATTTTCCAGAGGGAGAGTCCCGAGGTGAGGAGCAATAGAGCGATCACAATTCCGTACCCTAAAAAGACTTGCTTGGCAACGCTAAGCTGTTTCATGTTGATCCTTTCTGTACCTGCTTTGACGTTGGATGGTAGTGCCTTTTTTGACAGGGTTTTTACACTAAAAAAATGTAGATTTGGTAATTTTTGTGAGTATTGGTGATTTTTATTCGCCATATTTGTCGTGTATGCGTCTTTTGCGCGGTCGCAGGCGTGGCTTTTTAGACAGCGAGAAGGGAGCGGGTATAATCGCCGCTATCTTTGCCACTGGACTTTCTCATGTTGATTCATCCTCAGTTTGACCCGATTGCTATTCAGCTTGGGCCTTTAGGTGTTCGTTGGTATGGCTTGATGTATTTGATTGGCTTTGTGCTCTTTATTGTGCTTGGTCAGCGCCGCATGAAAGCCAGTAATAGCGTGTTTACGCCCAAAATGCTGGATGACTTGCTGTTTTATGGGGTGTTGGGGGTGATTTTCGGTGGCCGCTTGGGGTATGTGCTGTTTTATAAACCGGCTGAATACTTGGCAGACCCAATGGCCATTTTGCGAGTGTGGGAGGGCGGCATGGCGTTTCATGGCGGCTTCTTGGGGGTCATGTTGGCGATGGCACTGTTTGCCCGTCGCCATCATTTGAGCTTTTTTAGTGTGACGGACTTTATTACGCCGTTAGTGCCGCTGGGTTTGGCTGCCGGTCGGGTGGGTAACTTTATCAATGGTGAACTCTGGGGGCGGGTAACTTCGCCCGATGCGCCGTGGGCGATGATTTTTCCGCAGGCCCAGCGCGAGGATATCCTACAGGCCGCGACGCATCCCACATGGCAGCAATGGCTCGGGACTTTTGGGGGATTACCGCGTCATCCTTCACAGCTCTATCAATTTGCGCTAGAAGGCTTGCTGTTGTTTGTTTTGCTGTGGGTGTACTCCAGTCGGCCGCGGGCGACGGGGCGTGTCTCGGCGTTCTTTTTGATGGGTTATGGCGCTTTCCGATTTATTGCTGAATTTGCGCGGGAGCCGGATGATTTTCTGGGCTTGCTCGCGTTTAATTTCTCAATGGGGCAGTGGTTGTCATTGCCGATGATTGTGATTGGCATCGTGCTGTGGGTGGTTGCGGGTCGCCGCGCACCGCTTAAAGCTTGATCACCGCCACCACGATGAGAACGGCGATAAACAGTGCAACGCCGATTGCGAGGCGAGTGGTTTGTCGGCTCTGCTGTTGTTGCAGTGTTTGCCGCTGTTTTTCGGCGGCCTCTATAAGATCTGCCTGACGCTGATTTTCTGCCGCCAGTGCATTAAGTTCTTCTGCATACATTTCGCAAAATGGAGTATGCAGCTCAGAGGGCAGTTGCCGGATCAGCTCGGCTACAGCATCTTGAAAATCAAGCGTAGCTTGGTGGAGGTTCAGCCCTCTTTTGATCGCCTGTCGGCTGTATTCTTGGTGCGTGGCCGCGAGCTTTCGGATGCTTTTTCGCTGCACTCGTTGAGTGATTGCACCATCGGCATGAGTGTCTTCCAAAATAAAATCTTGTGGTGTAAATGGCAGCATGGTTGAGGGGCTTGGGGTTGAAGGTCGAAACGATACCGTGTTCGGTCGATTTTTACATAAAAAAGCCAGACCTGTTTGCGGTCTGGCTTTTTGTTTGATTCAGGTGCGGGTCAAAAGCGTGGCTTACGCCTTTTGTACGGCCACTGCGTCTTCGAGCGATACCATTTGGTTTGCGCTATCGACAAACACCAGCTTCGGTTTGAGCTGCTCAATTTCGGCATCTTCGTACAAAGCAAAGCTCGCGATAATCAAGATATCGCCGACGGCCGCACGGCGGGAAGCCGAGCCGTTGACTGAAATAATCCCCGAACCGCGTTCCGCTTTAATCGCATAGGTCGCGAAGCGTTCACCGTTGGTCACATTCCAAATCTGAATTTCTTCAAATTCGCGAATATCGGAAGCTTCCAGCAAATTCTCATCAATCGCGCATGAGCCGACATAGTGCAGTTCGGAATGCGTGGTGGTGACGCGGTGGAGCTTGGACTTAAGCATGGTACGTTGCATGAAACAAACCTCTTTGCAAAGCGAGTCGAACAGCGCCGACTAGCGGAAAACTTCAATGTTATCAATCAAACGCGGTTTTCCCAAACGGGCAGCCGCCAGAATTACCAAGCGCTTTTCACCGGCATGGGCAATTTCGAGCGTGTCCGCATGGCGAATTTCGACATAGTCCACACTCCAGCCGTGCGCTTCTAAGTCTTCGCGGGCGGCATTTTCGAGGGCGGCGTAGTCGCTTGAACCGGCTTGCAGCGCATCCCGAATCCGGCTCAAGTTGGCATACAAACGCGGCGCTTCGGCGCGCTCTTCCGCCGTTAGATAGCCATTGCGCGAGGACAACGCCAAACCGTCTTCGGCGCGACCGGTATCGACCGGAATAATCTGCACCGGCAAATTCAGATCTTCAACCATCGCGCGAATCACGTGCAATTGTTGATAGTCTTTTTTGCCAAAACAGGCGGCCGTCGGCTGCACGATATTAAACAGTTTGGTGACAACGGTCGCAACGCCGCGGAAGTGTCCCGGTCGGAACGCGCCGCAGAGTTCATTTTGGATGTGCGGCGGTTCGACATTAAAGTCTTGGCGAATGCGTGGGTAGAGTTCGCTTTCGTCGGGGAAAAATAAAGCATCGGCACCGGCGGCTTTGAGTTTGGCGCAGTCGGCCTCGAAGGTGCGTGGGTAGCTGCCGAAATCTTCGCCTTGGCCAAACTGTAGGCGATTCACAAAAATACTGACGATGACTTTTGCACAGTGCTGGCGCGCAACCTCAACCAGCTTGATATGACCTTCGTGCAGGTTGCCCATGGTCGGGACAAATGCCACGGTGCCAGCGTCTGCGCGCCATGCGCGCACTTCAGCAATAGAATGAAAAATCTGCATGAACAACTCTCGGAGCAATCAGAAAAGAGCAGAGGCGGGGAGGCCTCTGCTGATATGCGTGGGTCAGAAGCAATGTTCTTGAGCGGGGAAGGTGCCAGCCTTGACCTGCTCGACATAGGCGCGAATCGCCGCCGGAATTGAATCTGCTTCGGCCATAAAATCTTTGACGAAACGGGCTTTTTTACCCGGATAGATATTGAGCATGTCGTACACCACCAAGACCTGACCGCCACAATCCGGCCCTGCACCAATGCCAATCGTCGGCACGGTCAGCGCCTCGCTGACTTGGCGAGCAACGTCTGCGGGCATGGCTTCCATTAATACGATGGCGGCACCGGCGGCTTCGAGGGCTTTGGCATCATCAAGTAGGCGGGCGGCATCGGCTTCGGTTTTGCCTTGGACGCGATAGCCACCGAGCGTGTTGACCGACTGCGGGGTTAGGCCAATATGGGCGCAGACCGGAATACCGCGATCCACCAAAAAGCGCACGGTGTCGGCCATGAGTGCGCCGCCTTCGAGCTTGACCATATGTGCACCGGCGGCCATCAGGCGTGCTGCGCTGATAAAGGCTTGCTCGGGGCTGGCTTGGTAACATCCAAAGGACAAGTCCGCGACAATAAAGCTGCGTTGTGCACCGCGCGCTACGGCGCGCGTGTGGTATTCCATGGCCTCTAGGCTGACAGGTAGCGTCGAGCCTTCCCCTTGAATCACCATGCCAAGCGAGTCGCCGACCAGTAGCAGATCAACGCCGCATTCATCCATGAGGGTGGCAAAGCTTGCGTCGTAACAGGTCAGCATGGCGAGTTTTTCGCCTGCAGCGGCTTTTTGCATCAGGGTGTGTAGGGTTATTTTCATCTTTAGCCTTCAGGTTTTGGAAAACCAGCACGGATTACGTGCTTTTGTTGAAGTAACTGCGCTTGCCGCGCATGTTATGGATGCGGGCAACCAGCAGCTCGAAGTCATCGTCGTTATCGACAAAGTTGAGATTCTCTGTGTTGACAATTAATAGCGGCGCAGTTTCGTAGAGATGGAAAAATTCGCTGTAGGTATTTTCGATTCGCCGTAAATAGCCTTCAGGAAAATCCCGCTCATAGGCCACACCGTTTTCTGCAATCCGCCGCGTCAGAACTTCGGTGGGGGCTTGCAAGTAAATCATCAAATCAGGGGCAGGATATTCCGGAAGTACCTTTTGTTGCAACGCACGATAAAGCTGGAGTTCATCTTCTGCCAAGCATAAGTGCGCAAACAGGGCATCCCGCTCAAACATAAAATCCGACACAATCGGGCCGGTGTAGCGGGTCGGGTCGAGCAGCTGTCGGCTAATTTCGCCACGTCCCAGCAAAAAATGGAGCTGGGTTGGCAGGGCATAGTGCTTGCGGTCTTGGTAAAAGCGCGCCAAAAAAGGGTTTTGTGCGGCGGGGTCGGTGACGATGTCTGCTTTCATATAATCGGCAAGACGTGACACTAAGGATGATTTGCCCACACCAACGGGCCCTTCTACCACGACATAACGATAGGGCAACATACGATGTCCTCAGGTAATCAGCCGAGGTCGGCTAACTTATAGTGATACAACCTCATCGACGCGGCGTATTTGCGCCGAATCGAGGTCGATTTTAGCCAAACAGTCACTGACTCGCCCTTGATGCGGAATCACGATGTCAGGGGCAATTTCGGCCAAGGGAACTAATACAAAAGCCCGTTCATGTAAGCGTGGATGTGGCACGGTCAATTCGGGGCTGTTTAGCACGGTATCGGAATATAACAATAAATCTAAATCTAAAATGCGCGGCGCATTACGGAAGCTTCGCGCGCGCCCAAATTGATCTTCGATTTCAAAGAGCTTGGCGAGCAAATGCGGTGCGCTGTATTCGGTCTCGATCCATGCCACCGCATTGATAAAGTCTGGTTGATCGTCATACCCAACCGGCGCCGTCACATATAAAGACGAATGCGCCAACAGGCGACTTTCGGGCAAGGCTGCCAACGCTTGCAATGCGTGTTGTACCTGCTGAACCGGCTGCTCGAGGTTGCTGCCTAATGCAATAAACGCCTGCTGTCTCATTCTGCGGCGCCTCCCTCGGTGGCACCACCCCCTGCGGCGGGTTTTTTACGACGACGACGGCGCTTTCGTGCGGCACCATTCGCCGGTTCTTGTAATAGCAAATCGCCCCGATCATCGGGGTGCGCTTCTTGGAACGTCGTCCACCAATCGACCAGCTCCTGCGGCACTTCTCCCACCGCTGCGCGCAAACACAGAAAATCATACGCAGCGCGGAAGCGTGGTTGCTCTAAAAGCTTGGCGGGGCGCGCGCCGGAACGGGTCAAAAAGCGCACCTGTAGCGACCAAATTTCACGCATCGTCATTGCATAGCGACGTGGAATCGCCAAGTGATCGTCTTGGTCGGACTCGGCGTCTTGCATTGCCTCGGCCAGCGCCGCGGCGGCGGGCACGCCTTGTTCTTGGCGCGCAATCCAGCGATCACGAACTTGATGCCAAAGCAGCGTCGCCAACAAAAACCCGACTGAAACCGGTTTGTTTTCAAGGATGCGGCGGTCGGTGCTTTCGAGCGCGAGCCGTAAAAAGTCGGCGCTAGTTGCATCTTCGTCGATCGCATCTAGCAGCGGAAACACCCCGCGATGCAAACCTTCGTCGCGCAAGCGCTTAATACAGGCGTAGGCATGGCCGCTAAAGAGCAGCTTGAGCATTTCATCAAATAGTCGCGCTGCCGGAACGTTTTCGAGGAGCAGGCTCAACTCGCGAATCGGGCGGCGGGTGTCTTCTTCAATGCTGAGGTTCAGCTTGGCGGCTAAGCGGACTGCACGCAGCATCCGAACCGGATCTTCACGGTAACGTTGCACCGGTTGGCCAATCATCACCAAACGCCGCGCCTGAATATCGCGAACCCCGCGATGGTAGTCGACGATCGTTTCATCCGTTGGATTGTAAAACAGCGCATTGATGGTGAAGTCACGGCGGGAGGCATCTTCGGCCTGTGTGCCAAAGACGTTGTCATGCAAAATGCGGCCTTCCGTGTCGGTGATGGTTTCTGCACCGCCACGATAGGTCGTCACTTCGAGGGTTTCTGGCCCCATCAGGACATGCACGATTTTGAAGCGTCGTCCAATAATCCGCGAGCGGCGGAACACATGCCGAACTTGCTCGGGGGTCGCATTGGTTGCGATATCAAAATCTTTTGGAGTGAGGCCGAGCAAGGCATCGCGCACAGCGCCGCCGACAATAAAGGCTTCAAATCCGGCCTCTTGCAGGCGCGAGGTGACTTTTAATGCCGAAACATTAAATACATCACGTCGAACGCCATGTTGCGTCAGCGGAATGACTTTGGGTTGCGGTGCGCCCCGCTTGCCAGAAGGCAGGCGGAACACGCGGCTGATAAGCTTGCGGATCATGCGGGTGCGCCGAAAAAATTCAAAAACAAGGCCGCGATTATAGCCGGAAACCTTGTCCAAGGCGGCGAGGAATATCGGCAAACAGGGCGGTTTTTCGTTTCCGCCCTGCCCTAAATCGGCTTATTCGCCGATCACGTCCGTGCCGACTGGGGGCGTAAAGCGGAAGTGATCCGTGCTCATGCGCGGATTTTTCTCAAGGCGATAAAAATCCAAAACGGTGGTTTGGTTGAAGCTATCGGCGAGCACCATCCGCACCAAATCACCCTCACGGAACCCCATCCGAATCGCTTGAAAGCTGCCTTCTTTATTTTTCGGCATTGCTTCTAGCCATTCCAAATTATCCGCTCGTCCCAGATTGCGCAGCTTGTAATTGCGCTCGATCTCGTTACGACCCGCCAACAGCGCCGCCGGACTTGACCCGATCGCCTGATCTAGCTGGCGGCGCGTGACTTGCGCCAAATCGGGATCGTAAATCCACAAGGTTTTGCCGTCGCCGACAATCAACTGCGGGTAGGGCTTGTCGTACATCCAGCGGAATTTACCGGGGCGCGACAGTTCCAATCGTCCTTGGCTGACTTGGGTTTCACGGCCGGTCACAGTTTGGGTGAAATCGGCGCGGAGCGACTGGGTTTCAGAAATAAAGCGCTTCAGCTCAGTCACGCCCGCCGCCATCGCGGGCCATGACAAGCCGCTGTACAGTGCGCAGGCGATAAGAATTTTTTTCATGAATTAACGGAACCGGTTCGTGATGGGGTAACGCCAATCGCGGCCAAATGCTCGCTGTGTAATACGCGGGCCGACCGGCGCTTGACGACGCTTGTATTCATTGATTTGCAGCAGGCGTACCACTTTTTCAACATCTGCCGGTAAATAACCCATCGCGATAATGTCTGCAGCAGAGCGATTATGTTCGACGTACTCACACATAATCGCATCCAAAATTTCATACGCGGGCAAGCTGTCCTGATCGACTTGATCGGGGCGCAATTCAGCGCTAGGTGGGCGCGTGATAATGCGGCGTGGGATGATTTCTTCGGTTTGATTGCGCCATTCCGACAACTCGTAGACCAAGGTTTTGGCGACATCTTTCAACACCGCATAGCCGCCCGCCATATCGCCGTACAGCGTGGCATAGCCGGTGGTCATCTCGGATTTATTGCCGGTGGTTAAGACCAGCTTGCCGGTTTTGTTCGACAGCGCCATCAAGATCACCCCCCGAATCCGTGACTGGAGGTTTTCTTCGGTGGTATCGACCGGACGATCGCCAAACAAGCCGCCCAATGCGCCCATAAATTGCTCGTACATTGGCCAAATATCGACTTCATCATATTGGCAGCCGAGCCGCGCAATCATGTCGCGGGAGTCGTCAACGCTGATGTCGGCGGTATAGCGGCTGGGCATCATCACCGCGTGAACGTTATCCGCCCCCAAGGCATCGACAGCAATTGCTAAGGTCAGCGCCGAATCAATCCCGCCCGATAACCCGAGCAAAATCCCCGGAAAGCGGTTTTTGCCGATGTAGTCGCGCACGCCTTGAACCAGTGCGCGGTACACGCTTTCGACGCGGCAAGGCAGGGTCGCCAACGGCTGCGGAACGATATCGCCATCGCGGACTTCGATGATTTCGAGTGCGCTTTCAAACGCAGGCAGTTGGGCGACGACTTCGCCCATGCGGTTCAGCGCGAACGATGCGCCGTCAAAAATCAGCTCGTCTTGGCCGCCGACCAAATTTAAATACACAAACGGCAGGCCGGTTTCTTCAACTCGCCAGCGTGCGGCTTGTTGGCGGCTTTCGATTTTGTCGCGATGGAACGGCGAGGCGTTCAGTGCCAGCAGAATTTCGGCGCCCGCATCGGCGGCTTCGGCGGCGGGGTCAGTGTCCCAAATATCTTCGCAAATCAAAATACCGGCTTTGACTCCGGCAATATCCACCACCAGCGGCACGATGCCGGGGGTGAAGTAGCGGCACTCATCAAATACTGCTTCGTTGGGCAGACGCATTTTGTGATAGCGGCCCAAGATATGGCCGTCACGCATGACCGTGGCGGCATTAAAGCGCTCGCCGCCCATGCGTGCAGGGTGGCCGATGATCAGGGTGATGCCGTCGATTTCGAGCAGTTCATCTAAGGCTTTGGCGGTGTCTGCGTAAAAATGTTCGCGCAGCAATAAATCTTCGGGGCTGTAGCCGGTCAGCGCCAATTCGGGCACTAACAGCGCATCTGCGCCGTGTTGCAAGGCGGCTTGGGCGGCATCGGCAATCAGGCGGGTATTTCCGCTGAGGTCGCCAACAATAGAATTGATTTGAGCAAGAGCGAGGCGCATGGCAAGAGACATCTGAGCAAAAGAGAACAGAATTGTACCCAAGCTCAGGACGGACTGTGCAGCGCAACGCAAGAAAGCGCCGAAATGCGCCAAAAAAGGGCGTTGCACCCTTGTGGCGCAGGCTGATGCGCCAAAAATAGGCAAAAAAATCCCCCGCAAGATGCGGGGGAAACTTCAGACTCATCGCAACACTAGCAAAGCGGTGACACGGGAAAATGTCACACCCTGCGATAAAAGCAATTTTGGTGCCAACAGCTTCAAAAGGCCCGTGCTATTAGGGTTATGCCTAATAGGGTTCCTCCTGATTTCGCCAAAATTCGACTCGGCGCATGATGCGCTCCTGAAAACAAGGAAACCGCCCAAGTTCAAGAAAAAGGCGGGGCCTTGTTCGGAATTTCTACTCAGGATGGATAGCGTCATGACAAAAAAACCTTTTTACCGCTCGCTGTATTTTCAAGTGCTGCTCGCGATTGCCGTCGGGGTCGTGATTGGCCACTTCTGGCCACACACCGGCGAAGCATTGAAACCGCTGGGCGATGGCTTTATTAAGCTCGTCAAAATGATGATTGCCCCGATTATTTTCTGCACCGTGGTCGTCGGGATCGCGGGCATGGAAGATATGAAAAAAGTCGGTCGCGTTGGCGGCAAAGCGTTGCTGTATTTTGAAGTTGTGACCACATTAGCCTTGATTATTGGCTTGGTCGTCGTGAACGTGCTCAAGCCCGGCGCAGGCATGAACGTTGATCCGGCGACGTTGGATGTCGGCGCAATTGCCAAATACACCAGCAAAGCCAGCGAATCGCATTCGTTGACCGATTTTGTGATGCACATCATCCCGAATAGCGTGGTCGGTGCCTTTGCCGAAGGCGAGATTTTGCAAGTGTTGCTGTTCTCGGTTTTGTTCGGTTTTGGTCTGTCGATGATGGGCGCACGCGGCAAGCCGGTGGTGCTGTTTTTGGAGCAAATTTCGCATGTGTTGTTTGCCGTGATCGGCTTCATTATGAAGCTCGCGCCGTTGGGCGCGATGGGCGCGATGGCGTTTACGATTGGTAAATACGGCGTGTCGAGCCTCAGTTCGCTGGCGGCGTTGATGGGTAGTTTCTACCTGACGTGTGTGTTGTTTATCGGCTTGGTGCTCGGTTCGATTGCCAAAGCATGCGGTTTTAGCGTGTGGCAGTTGATTAAATACATTCGTGAAGAGCTGTTGATTGTGCTGGGCACCTCTTCTTCGGAATCGGCTTTGCCGCGCCTGATGGCGAAGCTCGAACATCTGGGCTGCTCCAAAACCGTCGTGGGTTTGGTGGTGCCGACCGGCTATTCGTTTAACTTGGATGGCACATCGATTTACCTGACTATGGCGGCGATTTTCATCGCTCAAGCCTGCGGCATCGAATTGAGTCTGCAAGAAGAACTGACGATCTTGGGCGTGTTGTTGCTGACTTCGAAAGGCGCAGCGGGCGTGACTGGTTCGGGCTTTATCACCCTTGCTGCGACCCTTGCCACCGTGCCGACAATTCCGGTTGCAGGGCTGGCGCTGATCTTGGGGATTGACCGCTTTATGTCTGAAGCGCGCGCGTTGACCAACTTAATCGGCAACACCGTGGCGACGATTGTGGTGGCGAAGTGGGAAAATTCTTTGGATGTGGAACGTCTGCAAAGCGAGTTGGCTGCGCCCACGCCGATTGCTGAAACGCTCGATATTAGCGCCCCGCATTTGACCCCTGAGGTGTCACGCGAATTGGCTTAAATTTGAGTGTGTAGGATGTGAGAAAAAACGGCAGCCCGATTAGGGTTGCCGTTTTTTTTGTGAGTTCTTCATTTGCAGTTCTAAGCCACTGCTCTTTGTTCTAAGATCAACCTTTCCTCATCGCCACGGCCAAACCATGACCCACGAAATTGAATCGACCTCGCCTTCTGGGCGTTTTCAGGTCCAAGCCGACGCTTGGGAGGCGCGCATGTCGCAATGGGTGTACCCCTTCGACCTTGTTGAGCTTGCCAGCCAAAAAGTTCTATTGAGACTGACAGACCCCTGTTGGTCGCTGGATGTAGCCGAGTGGACGGCGGGCGATGTGGTTTGCTTGAAGCTCAGAAAATACCCCGGCGATCGGCGCGGTGAAGGGATTCGGGTGTCTTTAGATTGTGTGGGACAGACAGCGACGCTGGACGGGAAAAGCTGGCGCTTTGACCAGCTAGAGGCGGCGTTAGAGGCGGCTTTGGATCAAGCGCCGCCTCTTGGCTAAGTTGTTACTCAAACGAAACCGGCTTCGGCATAAATACCGGCAATTCTGCCTGCACCCACGCATCAAAGCCTCCCGCAATCGAGCGCACCGACTGATAGCCCAAAGCTTGTAGCGCACACGCCGACAAGGCCGCGCGGCCGCTGGTTTTGCAGTACACCACCAACGCGCTCTGTTCGTCGGCGGTGAGGTCGGCGATTTTGAATTCCAGCAGCCCACGCGGAATATTGACCGCGCCTTGCAGATGACCAGCGGCGTATTCGTCCGGTTCGCGGACATCAATCAAATAACACGCAGGGTCGGCGATGGCGGCAGCGGCCTGCTCGAGCGAAATTTCGTGGACGTGTGCTTTGGCGGCAACAACAAGATCATGTGCAGTTTTCATGTATGGCGCTCCTAAAAATAAATACCCTAAGGGAGTATGCAGTAACTGGCCCAAAAAAGGATGCGACATTCAGTCGCACCCTTTGAGGCGAGCAGTTTAGCGGCGTTGTCGAGCCATCATCGTCAAATAAATCATGGCGGCGGTGATCGAGTCATTCAGCGCATCATGCCGAGCCAGCGTTGGAATATTGAGCGTGTCGAGGATTTCTTGCAGGCGCAAATCGACATAACCATCGGGATTTTTTTTCAGCATCCAGTCGTAGTACAGCCCCGAAACTTCGATCTGTTTTTGCGGCAGGTTGCAGCCCACAATCGGCTTCACGTACTTGTTTAAAATCGCCACATCGTATTCAAGGTAGTAGCCAACCAGCGGCCGCCCCCCAATAAATTCGAGCAGCTGACTCACCGCCTCCATCGGCGGCACGCCTTCCGAAACATCCATCGGCCGCAAACCGTGAATCGCGACGCTGGCATGTTCGGGGTTCTTTTCTGGCTTGACAAGGGTATAAAACGACTCGCTCGCCAGCACTTTGCCTTCGCGAATTTTGACCGCGCCAATCGACAAAATTTCGGCCTCACGCACATTCAGGCTAGTGGTTTCACAATCCAAACTCACCAGCTCGGTGTCGTGGCCGTCAAAAAGCATGTGCCATTTTGGGTCGGTCAGGCGGCTCTTCGCCCACCGTTGTTTCAGCCCCGCCAGCATCACAGGCTCCCTAATTTAAAGTGATGGCGGATCGTCGCCTTAAAGCGCTTGATCACCGTCAGCGCGTCTTTCAGCAAATCGCGTTCGAGCGTAGACAGCCGCGCCGGATGCACCAAATTATTGCCCTCATTACCCAGCGTCAGTTGGGTGAGGCGGGCTTGTAAGCGCAGCTCAAGCAAGAACGTCAGGGCTTCGGCGGTGTCGTGCGCCAACTCGGGGTCGAGATGCCCGCGTTCGGCGAGTAAATGCAGGCGGTCGAAGGTGTTGGTTTCGGCAATCTGCTTTTCGAGTGCCAAGGTGCGCACGCCATGAACGATCGGGAAAATACCGCCTTTTTTCAGATCAAAGGTTTCGCTGCCTTTGTCGCGAGACAGGAGCTGCGAAAAGAAGCTCGGCGTTTCGTCGAACAGATCAATCGCGCGGGCAAATTGCATATAAAAACCGACATCGTCGCTCATCAACTGCGAAAGATGGGTTTTCAGGTTGTCGAGCAAGCTGGCGTCGCCCGTGACGGCATGGGCGTCGATGAAGATCGCCAGATTCATCATCGAATCGGCTTGCGGCAGATATAGCCAGTGATAAATCTGGTCACGGAACGCCTGTAGAGGGTGCCGCCAAATCGGGTTGTTGACCATGATTTTGCCCGGACACGGCGGGAAACCAAAGCGAATCAGCGTGGCTGAAAACTGCTCACAAATCGCCTCTAATTCTGGGCATTCAAAGCCGTCGCGGACAATCAGCGCGTTGTCTTGGTCGGTTTTAATGATTTGTTCGCCGCGACCTTCTGAACCCATCACCACTAAACAGCTGTTTTCTTGCAGGTCTTCAGGGGCAATAAACCGCCAAATGCGCGCGAACAATTGCATATTCAGCGCCTGAATTAAACGCCCAAGCTGCGGCGCTTTGACGCCGTGACCCGAGAGCACCTTGATCAGTTTGTCGAGCTGGCTCGCAATGGATTCAAGGTCGTCGAGCGAGTCGGCGCGTTCGATTTGCTCGGCGATCAGGTGCGAGTGGTTGGAGAAATACGAAAGCAAATCGACCTGTTCCAAAATGCCGACCGGCACATGGTTTTCGGTGACGACCACCCGCTGAATGGTGTGGCGGGTCATGGTCAGTAGGGCGTTAAACAGGAAATCGTTGCGGTCGGTGGTGATCAGATTAAATCGCGCCAAGCTCAGTAGCGGTGTGTCGCTGGATTGGCCTTGAATGATGACATCGCGAAAATCGCTGGTGGTAAACATCCCGATGCGGTCGCCGTCTTGCACCAAAATGGACTTCACTTTTTCGCGTTTCATCGCTTGTGCGGCGTCGAGTACGCTGGCGGTCGCGGGCAAGAAAACGGGTGTTTTGATCGTGGCTTCGCGCACGGTGGCGGTCAGCAAGGTTTGTAGTTCGCGGTTGCTGCTGCGTTGCTGCGACAGCGCGCTGAATTTTTGCGAGACGTTCTGGAAAAAGAACGCGCCAAAGAGCGGGTTGGCGTCAATTAACTCTAAAACCACCGCTTTGGGTAGGGCAAAGAGGAGCGCCTCTTCGTGGGCTTCAAAGCGGTGCGGGCTGTGGCCTGCAATCAGGGCGCGGGCGTCGAGGCTGTCATGGGTTCGATAGGCGGCGATAATTTCGTCGTCGGCCAGTTCGCTGATAATGCCTTTAATCACCACATAAAAATGCTCGACGGTTTGACCGGGGAGCATCAGGGCTTCGTTTTGGGCGAAGAACACAATATCAGCTGAACGTGACAGGGTTTCGCGTTCGCTCGGTGTGAGCACGTCAAAGGGCGGATGTTGAAAGTCAAAGCGAGTCATGGGCGCAATCGAGACAAAGTGACAGTGAGAAATAGTTTTTTGTCATGATGCCCCGAAGGTCGGGTGGCGGCAAGACAAGTCTGACGTCATTTTTGCAATTGTTGCAATGCAAAATGCGCAAGCCGTATGCCGCAGCTGGAAAAATCGTTAGTTGCTCGGGTACTGAGTGATGCTTGCATGATATTTTTCATGCAAGGGATCGCACTGCAGCGATAATTTTGGCAGGCCATCGTGGAATAAAATCAATGCACCCGACGGAATCGCTGTCCACGTTTCGTTATCGGTTAGCGGCAAAGTTGCAATCACCGCAACACGGTCTTTGGGCGTGGTCACGGTCGAAAAGTCGATGGTTACGTCTTCATCTACCAAATGCGCTTTGGCAAAGGGCGCTTGCCGCACGATGTAGTTCAGTCGGCTGGAGCTGTGGCACAGCAACACGTCGCCATTGGACAGCATAAAATTGAAAATCCCAAACGGATGAATTTCGCCAGTGATCTCGGCGACGGCCTGAATCAGGGTTTCGGCGTCGGGCATGTCGTCAAAGCGCTGGCGCAGTGATTCGAGCATAAAGCAAAAAGCCCGTTCGGAATCAGTGCTGCCGACCGGCCGATAATATTGGCCCTTGGCCGGTGCAAAGGTATCTAAATTGCCGTTGTGCGCAAAAATCCATTGCCGCCCCCACATTTCGCGCTGAAACGGATGGACATTGCCCAAGTTCACTTCGCCTTGCGTGGCTTTGCGGATATGGGCGATGACGTTGGTCGATTTAATCGGGTAGGTGCGGATAAATTCGGCCACTTTGGAATGCGCCGAGGGCGCTTCATCCAAAAATAACCGCACGCCACCTTTCTCAAAAAAGGCGATGCCCCAGCCATCGGCGTGATGGTCAGTGAGCCCACCGCGTCGGCAAAAACCCTCAAACGAAAATTGAATATCGGTTGGCGTATTACAGTTCATTCCCAGTAATTGACACAATTTATAGGCTCCTTATGGTCCGACGCGGCGGGTTGGCGCGTGATTGTTGGCATGTCTGATTCGATGATTGGGGTCAACCACTACACAAGGCGACGCAGGAGCGCCGACAGTTGCTGGATTTCTGCGGCCGTGAGTGCATCGCGTATCCATGCGCCGGTTGCGCCGACCACCTCTGGCATCACCGCCTCAATCATGGCTTTGCCGCTATCGGTGAGGCGCACCGGTTTGACGCGGAGATCTTCTTTTGATTGTGAGCGTTCGATCAGACCTCGTGCCTCTAATTGTAATAACACCTTCGTGAGTCCGCCGGACGTGATCACAATGTGATGCTGAATGCGTGTCGGCGTCAGCTCATGTGGTTCGGGCGCGTTTCTCAGGGTGGCGAGCACGTCTAATTCGGCAATAGAAAGCTTGAAGTGCTGCAGATGAGGTTCCAAGGTTTTCATGGAGCGCTGCTGCGCCCATTGCAGTGAGAGAAACAGCGGGGCGATGTCTGGATCCAGTGCGGAATCCCATTGGTGCGAGTCCATGCTGGTGTTTCGGGCCATGTTTTTCTCCTGTGTGCACGCCGTTTTTTCTCGAATGTATCGTAGTGTAATTTATCTTGCGAGAAAGGTAGTTGACCGGATAGCCTGATAATTATGACTGACATCATGATGGGATTGCGAATAATGAAACCGATCAAAATGGCCTTTGTGATTTTCTTGGGGCTGATCAGTGTGCTGTGGTGGGTGAGTGATCAAAGCGATTTTTCTGCGTTAAATGGCGTCTTTGCATGGCGCGGGGTGTTGACTCAATACAGCGGTGTCATTGCGATGGCGGTGATGAGTGTCGCGATGATTTTGTCACTGCGCTTGCCCGTGCTTGAACGGGTGTTAGACGGTCTAGACAAGATGTATCGCCTGCATAAATGGTTGGGGATCACCGCACTTGGGGTATCAATCAGCCATTGGTTGATTGTCAAAGGCCCGAAATGGGCCGTGGGCTGGGGATGGTTAGAACGAGGCGTTCGCTCGCCGCGACCTAAGCTCGCAGACGGTTCGATTCAGCAGCTTTTTGCGAGTCAGCGCGGTCTGGCCGAAACCGTGGGCGAGTGGGCGTTTTATCTGGCGGTGGTCTTGATGCTGCTTGCTTTGCTGAAAGCATTCCCTTATCGGCGATTTTTTCAAACGCACCGAATTTTAGCCGTCACCTATCTGGCCTTTGTTTTTCATTCGGTGATTCTTGTGAAATTTCAATATTGGGATCGCCCGATTGGCATGGTGCTGATGCTGCTACTTTTGGGCGGCACCATCTCGGCGGTGTTGAGTTTGATGCGGAAGCGTCTAGGCGGGTCGCGGGTCGACGGTGAAGTGCTGGCGCTGGATTGGCAGCCCGAGATGCAGTGCTTGGCGGTCGAGGTCAGCGTGGGGCCGGATTGGCCTGGTCACACCGCCGGTCAATTTGCTTTTGTCACCTTTCATGCCGAAGAAGGCCCGCACCCTTACACGATTGCATCGGCTTGGCGTGACGACGGGCAAGTGCGTTTCGTGATCAAGGCGCTGGGTGATTACACGCGGACATTAGCCAATCGCCTTCAGCTCGGTGATCGTGTCACGCTCGAAGGGCCTTATGGGCAGTTTAACTTTCAAGGCCAAGGGCGGCGGCAAATTTGGGTCAGCGGTGGCATCGGGGTGACGCCTTTTATGGCGCGCATGCAAGCCTTGGCTGCACAGCCTGAAGCCGGTTGCGTCGACTTCTTTCATTGCGGTGCGAACATGGCGCCCGAGGCGTTGCAACGCTTAGAGCGTGATGCGGCCGAGGCTAAGGTCAATTTGCACCTCTTTTTGGAACGCCGTTTGCAGACTGCAGACCTTGTGGCACACGTACCCGATTGGAAAGACGCTGAGGTGTGGTTTTGCGGCCCTGCCGCGTTTGGTCAGCACTTATATACGAATTTGTGCCAACTGGGGTTGCCGCCCGCACAGTTTCACCGCGAGTTGTTCGAGATGCGTTAACTCGCTGCGGCTTGGGGGCTGTCCTGATTTTTGACGCTGCTGAAAAAGGGCGATGGGTCGCCGAGCGCGCTTGCTTTTCTGTGGGTTGCCGCTATCTTACCGGTTTTGCTTTTTGGGGAGCACGGGATGACGACGATTGTCGTGGTCAAGAAGGGAAACGAAGTGGCGATTGCCGCGGATAGCCAATCCACGTTTGGCGATACCCGTCTCGCAGCGCAGTACGACGCGCGTTATAACAAGATTTTTCGCTTAGACGACAATTTGATCGGGGTGTCGGGCAGTGCCGCGCATGACTTGGTGTTGCAAGGCGCGTTAAGCAAGCTGAAAAACCGTGATTTTTCGAGTCGGGCGGCGGTTTTCGATACCTTTCGCAAGCTGCACCCACGTCTGAAAGAAGATTTCTTTTTGAAGACCGACGAGGACGAAGATGATCCTTATGAGTCGAGTCAAATGACGGTTTTAATCGCCAACCCGCACGGGATTTTTGCGGTGTATTCGATGCGTGAAGTGTACGAATACAACCGTTTTTGGGGGATTGGTTCGGGGCGCGATTACGCCTTGGGTGCGATGTATGCATCTTGGGATCGGCCCTGCACGGCGGCGGAATTGGCGCAAATTGGCGTGCAAGCAGGGACGGAGTTTGATGTGTATTCAAGCTTGCCGATGACGCTATATACCTTACCGCTCGCCCGCCACAAGGAGGATGACAATGTCTGATGTTTTAGAACGGTTTTTATTTGATGATGCCCCGACGCGCGGCGGCATGGTGCGTTTACAAGACAGCTATGCTGAGGTCTTGCATCGTCATGACTATCCGCCCGTGTTGCAGCGGATTTTGGGTGAAATGATGGCCGCCAGCGCCTTGCTGGCTAGCTCGCTGAAATTTGATGGCGCTTTGCTTTTGCAGTTGCATGGCAAAGGTGATTTGAAATTGGCGGTGGTCGAGTGGAATGCCGACCACACCTTGCGCGCGACGGCGCGTTGGGAGGGCGATCTGGCTGATGACGCGTCGTTGAATGCATTGCTTGGGGCGGGGATGTTTGTTCTGATTCTTGACCCGAAAAATGGCACCGCGCCTTATCAAGGCATGGTCGCGCTAGAAGGTGAGAGCATTGCAGAAATGCTCGAACACTATATGCGCCGTTCTGAGCAATTGGACACGCGCTTATGGTTGGCCGCCGATGGTCGCACCGCGTCCGGTTTGCTCTTGCAAAAATTGCCCGATGGACATGGCGACGCCGATGCGTGGCCGCGGGCGGTGGCCTTGGCGGACACGGTGCGCAGTGAGGAATTGCTGGGGCTGGAACCTGCGGTGTTGCTACATCGCCTCTTCCACGAAGAGCCATTGCGCTGCTTTGAGCCGACTGCGGTGTCGTTTGCCTGTAGCTGCAGTCGCGAGCGGGTCGGCAATATGTTGGTGATGGTGGGTGCCGAAGAGGTGAAGTCTATTTTGCAAGAACAAGGTAGCGTCAATATTGACTGCGAATACTGCCGTCAAAACTATGTCTTTGATGAAGCCGATGCCCGTGAGTTGTTTACCAAGGCCGGTGCGGTGTTGGTGACACCTTCGACGCGGCATTAAGCTATCGCGCCATAAAAAAAGCCCCGCGAAGCAATTCAGCGGGGCTTTTTTGTATGTGATTGATCAAAATTAAACGCAGTGAGCTGTTCTGGTATCGAGTTCACAAAAAAGACACAGTCTCTTTATTGACGTCAGAAAATACTGATACAAAAATGAATTGGTTTTAAACAAGCTATGGGCAAACCTATCGAAAGTTAGGGACGCAAAGCTTCCGGTCTACGAGCATGGGCTTATGACAGCGGGGCTGCCAGATTTGATGATTCAACAATGAAGACTTAATCTGAAAATGATTACACCGCTCATAGCATGATGGAGAGTTTTATGCGGTGTCAGTTTTGTGGTGAAAGCGTCGTGGGATCAAAAGATCCGATGACGATTGTAGGTGTAGGCTCTGCGCATTTGAGTTGTTATATGTCTTTTCAGTTTCAGCAGCGGATTTTCAAGGGCGTCGACCTGACCAAGCTAAGTGCCCATGAATTAAGTGCATTAGACGAGTTATTACAAACAGAGAAAAATAGGCGTAGTCGCCGTCAAGGCGCTGATGAAGATATTGAGCTGTTTGCATAAAAAAACCGCCTGTCCGAGTGTCTCGGTACAGGCGATTTTTTTAGGGCGACACGCTTGAACGGCTAAATATCCTGCCCTTCGCGAATGCCTTCGTGATGCGCCTCATGTTTCGGCAGCACCATATTCAGAATAATCGCCAAGATCGAGCACAGACCGACGCCGACCAGCGAGAAGTTGCCCAGCTTGATTTCCAGTGCGCCAATCCCCGCAGTCAAGACCACCGAAACGATGACCAGATTGCGCGGAGCCATCAGATCGACTTTGGCTTCGATCAGGGTTTTCAGGCCGATACTGGCAATCGTGCCGAATAGCAGCACCATAATTCCACCCATGACCGGCATCGGGATCGACTGCAGCAGCGCATTAAATTTGCCGAAAAACGCCATTGCAATCGCGAATACACCCGCCCACGTCATAATCACTGGATTATGGTTTTTGGTGATCATCACCGCGCCGGTG
Source organism: uncultured Aquaspirillum sp. (assembly GCA_964635875.1). Classification (GTDB taxonomy): domain Bacteria; phylum Pseudomonadota; class Gammaproteobacteria; order Burkholderiales; family Aquaspirillaceae; genus CAZWRK01. The sequence continues at coordinate 13,579 of CAZWRK010000028.1, read as the reverse complement.
ACTTCGCCATAGGTGGTGACCGGCGGGCCGCCGATCAAACCCGCGACACATACGCCCAGCCCGTCACCGGCCAGTGTGCGATGCAGGCCGGGGCTTTTGGTGTAGTCCTGTCCGGTCACGCCACCAATCGCCATCACCCCGCCGATATGCTCAATTGCAGGCGCAATCGCGACCGGTAGCATAAACAAGGCCGCCGCCCAGTTCACCTCGGGCGTGACAAAGTGCGGCACCGCAAACCACGGCGCGTCGGCGATTTTCGAGAAATCGACTAAGCCCATGAATGCCGCCACGGTATAGCCAACGATCACACCCGCCAAAATCGGCACCAGTCGGAACATGCCTTGCGCAAAAATCGCGACCAAAACAGTGGTGGTCAATGAAATACCCGCCAGTAGTAACGCGGTTTCGTAGGGCACGACTTGATTACCGCCTGCCCGCCCCATCGCCATGTTTGACGCGACCGCGGCGACAGACAAACCAATCACCATAATCACCGGCCCAATCACCACCGCCGGTAGCAGCTTGTGCACCGCTTCAATGCCGCGCCACCGAACCAGCGCCGCAAAGACAAAGTACATAAAGCCCGCTGCAAACAGCCCGAACATGGTCGATGGCAAGCCCCATGTTTGGGTGGCGTAAATAATCGGGGCGATAAAGGCAAAACTTGAACCCAAGAAAATGGGTACTTTTTGGCCGGTGACGAGTTGAAACAGCAAGGTGCCGACACCGGCACCGAGCAAGGCCATCGCCGGATTTAAACCGGTGAGGAGCGGAACCAAAACCAAGGCACCAAATGCGACAAACAGGATTTGTGCACCGGCCAAGGCTTGTTTGAGTTGTGAAAACATAAACGCCCTTTCTGGAGGTGAAGTCCGCGATTAAGCGTGTTTTGTGCCAAAAATCTTATCGCCTGCATCGCCAAGGCCGGGGATGATGTAACCCTGTTCATTGAGATGGCTATCGAGCGAGGCGGCATACAGCTGCACATCGGGATGCGCTTCGTTGACCAGCTTCACGCCTTCCGGTGCGGCGACCATGACGACCGCTTTAATGTTTTGGCAGCCTTTGCGCTTGAGCAGGTCGATGGTGGCAATCATCGAGCCGCCGGTGGCGAGCATCGGATCCAGAATCAGGGCGATACGTTCGTCGAGGCTATCAACAAACTTATCAAAGTACGGAACGGGTTCGAGGGTTTCTTCGTTGCGGTATAGGCCGACCACGCTGATTTTGGCGCTGGGCACTAAATCTAATACCCCGTCTAACATGCCGAGACCTGCGCGCAAAATCGGTACGACGGTGACTTTTTTGCCTTTGATTTGCTCGACTTCAATCGCACCGCACCAGCCGTCGATGGTCACGGTTTCGAGTTCAAAATCACGAGTGGCTTCGTAGGCGAGCAGGCGGGCAAGTTCTTTGGTGAGGGTGCGGAATTTGTTGGTGCTGGTTTCGGCCTCACGTAAAAGACCCAATTTATGTTGCACCAATGGGTGCTTGACGATGGTGATATTCATCTTGGCTTGTCCTGTTTTAGATACGAGAACGGCAGCGGGATAGCCGCTGCCGGTTAGCATGAAGCGTTTCGCGTGTGAGCGGGTGCTTCTTGTCGTGTGTGTGGTTTGCCTGCCACGGACGGATGCAAATAGTGCGTGATAGGGCAATAGCCAAGGATTTTAGCAGAATTTATGGTGTGCTCTGCCAAAAGCCAAGCAATTAACTTCCTTTATGGGTGTATTGCTGGGCGGCAATCCATGGCAGCAGTTCTTCTTCGGGCATCGCTTCTGCCGAGGCATAACCCTGAATGCGGTCGCAGCCGAGTTCGCGCAGCAATTTCAAATCGGCATCGCGTTCAACACCCTCTGCAACGGCTTCCATGCCAAGGCGACGCGCCAAGGTCAGGCTGGTTTCGAGGATGGTCGAAAGCGTTGGATCAGACGATGCACCGTGCACAAAGGCACGGTCAATCTTGATTTGGGTAAACGGGAGCGCCGACAGTTGCTTGAGCGAAGCACCACCCACGCCAAAGTCATCAATCGCCAGACCAAAGCCGTACATGCGCAATTTCAGCACGTTTTCGAGGGCTTCGGCGGGGTTGGCATTGATGTTGGTTTCGTTGAACTCAAACACAAAACGCTCGGGCGGCACTTCATGACGTAGCACGCGGTTGGCAAGATCATCGGCCAGCTCGGGATCGGCCAACGAGACGGAGGACAAGTTGACCGAGACTTGTAGTTCATGGCCTGCATCTTGCCAACGGCGGCAGGCTTGCGCGGAGCGGTTGACCATAATGCCGGTGATGGCGTCCATCATGTCACAGCGCTCAAGAACCGGAATAAAACGCGCAGGATGAATCAAGCCTTTTTCATGATGACGCCACCGCGCCAACGCCTCAACTTGGATTACACGATTGTTTTCAAGGTCGATAATCGGCTGAAAGAATGGCTCAAACTCGTTCATCGCAATACCGCGAACAATGTCATCAATGCCTTCTTGTGGCGTCGCGATGCTCAACGAGGGGGCTTCTTGATTGCGGGTGTTGAGCCGCGCCAAGACATCGTCCAGCAGCATTGGATTGGTCGGCAGCAGAATGTGCCCCAGTACACGCAATCCTCGCGTTTGTGCAATGCGCTCTGCGGTGGCGAGCAGGGTCGCAGGGGCACCAAAAAGCACCAAAGGCGGCGTGCATTTTTGAGTCGCTAATTCGCGAATCAGCGCCAACGCGGCATGATGAGGTAAATCCAACGCACAAAACAGAGCTGTAATCGGGCGGCGTTCAATCATGGCAAACGCTGCCTTTGGATCGTCTGTGACGAGCACTGACGTTGCAGGGCGTCGATTGAGCAACGCGTACAGCGTATTGCGGCGAGCGACATCATGATCGACGATGAGGAGTTCTTGGCTTGAGTTCATTTTGAGCGTCTAAAAAGGTGTTTGTGCTGAGGACTCGAATGTAACAAAAAAACCCCGCGATTAAGGCGGGGTTCATCAAATAAACGCAATTTTTTTATTGAATCTGCACTTTTTCTAAGGCGATGATTCCATTATGCTTTTCGGCGGGTTTTATATGCCAAATTATTATAATGTGAGAAAAATGTGATTATTTGATTTAAATTGCAATTACGCGGTGCGAATTGCATCGAGCATTTTTTGCAGCTCGCCGTTTTGATACAGCTCGGTCATGATGTCTGAGCCGCCGACAAATTCGCCGTTGATATAGAGCTGTGGAATCGTTGGCCAGTTCGAGAAGGTTTTGATGCCTTGGCGAATGTTGTCGTCGCTCAACACATTGACGGCAACCACTTTTTCAACCTGACAGGCTTTCAGAATTTCGACTGCGCGTGACGAAAAACCACACTGCGGAAATTGCGGGGTGCCTTTCATGTACAGCACGACAGGGTTTTCAGTGACTTGTTGGCGGATCAGGTCGAGTGTGGCGTCGCTCATGAGAAAAATCCTTCAAATAAAAAATACATCAAATAGTCGAGTAAATTACTAGGGAATTGTAATTCCCATGCCTAGCATGGTCAATCTTTGCGATGTCTCAGTACCGCAGCAAAGAATCCATCGGTGCCATGGGCGTGTGGCATGAGTTTTAGGTAGTCGCCATCCATCTCTAGATCAATGCGTTGCTCGGCCAAAATGCTGTTGACCGGCACTAACTCAAACGCCGGATGCGCGGCCAAAAAGGCTTCGACAATCGCTTCGTTTTCTGCGGGCAAAATACTGCAGGTGGCATAGACCAAGCGTCCGCCTGCTTTCACCAGCGTGGCCGCCGAGGCCAAAATATTGGCTTGTAAGCGGTTGAGCTCTTCGAGTGCTTCGGCGGTTTGGCGGATTTTCAAGTCGGGATTACGGCGCAAAGTACCCAAACCGGAGCACGGCGCATCGACCAGCACACGATCAATTTTCTTGGCGAGACGTTTAATACGGGTGTCGCGTTCGTGTTCGATGCGTTGTGAATTCACGTTCGACAAACCCGAGCGCGCCATCCGCGGTTTGAAGTTGGCGAGCCGTTTTTCGGACACATCAAAAGCGTAGAGGCGGCCGCTGGATTGCATCAGCGCACCGAGTAACAGGGTTTTGCCACCGGCACCGGCGCAGAAATCAACGACCATTTCGCCGCGACGTGGGGCGAGCAACATGCCCAAAATTTGGCTGCCTTCGTCTTGGACTTCGATCACGCCTTTTTCAAACAAGGTGTGGCGGTTGATGGCCGGTTTGCCGATCAAGCGAATCCCAAATGGTGAATATGGGGTGGCGCTGCCTTCAAAGCCTTCTTCGAGCAACTGAGCCAGCACGTCATCGCGTTTGCCTTTGAGGGTATTGACGCGGATATCCAGCGGTGCGGCTTTTTGCATGCCTTGGCCCAGCGCTAAAATCGCCTCTTCACTTTGTCCGGCGGCTTGCAGCATTTCGACGGCCCAATGCGGCAATTCAGCGCGGTCGGCCAAGTCCAGCTCGTTTTGAATGCCTTTAACGGTTTGCGCCCAGCGGCTTTCTTCTTCGGTGAGGAAATCGGCCAGTTCTTTGGGCGAAATGCCGCGCAGTTTAATCAGTGCGGCAACTGCAAGGCGGCGCGGCTTGCCACCGGCAATGTGGCTGAGGAATGCCAAGCGGCGCAGGGTCATAAATACGGTTTCGGCGATTTGGCCGCGGTCGCGTGCGCCCAGTTTGCGATGTTCGCGGAAGTAGCCGGACAAGATTGCATCGGCAGGATGATCACCGGGCAGAATTCGGCGCAAAAGCTCAACGACAGCTTCAAATTGAATCAGGTTAACGGCCATGCGAATTTCTTTCTATTTTAAGAGGTTCGAGCCGGACTTCTCCGGCCACAATGAGTTGATGTAAACGTTGTTCTAAGTGCATGTCCGGTGTGTCACGGACAATGCGGACGGGTAAATTATGATAGTCCGGTGCAAGCCAAAATTCGGTGCGTTCCTCATCGTTGACGCTGCTTGCAATCAGAACACGCACCCATTCGCGCCCAATTTGAATGGTTTTTTCGCCCGTCAGGTGCACTGGGTAGCGGTAGACCTTGCGTCCGGTGGTGATCTGAAACGGCGTATCTAAAGCCGCCGCTGCGCGCAGTCCGATATGAAAGGCCAGACTTAATATATCTTGTGCGCCGGCCTGCAGCGGTTCGCTGCCTTGGCTGTACTTCAATACCCCCTGCGCCCAATCGAACTCGGCGTATTCGCGTCGTTCCTCTTGGCGTTTGGCCTCGAAATAATCAGGTACCAGCCCACTCTTTCCCACCTGGCCGTGGCTGAGATAATCAAGGCGCGGGCCAATTACGGGGCGCAGCGTGAGTGCGAGTTGGTAGTGATGGGCATCGGGCTGTGTCCAGCGAATTTGCCCAAAGCCTGCTAGAAACCGTCCGTAATACACCTCGTAGTCTAATTGCGCATCGCGCGGGAAGTGGCGATCCACAACCAACTGTGCGTTTTCTGCGCCTTCTCCGCTGATTTTATCTGTGGCGTCCTCAGTCTGCGTCTGCGGCGTCGCGTCTTTTTCCGCGGCGGCGGGCGCTTGTCCGGTGGCGATCGGTGCCGGTTGGCTGACCTTGGGTGCGGCGACCTTTGTGGGCGGGTGCGGCGGCGGTTGTGCTGGCTGGGGCGGTTTTGCAGCCGGTGGCGTGGGCGCAACGGTTTGGGCTTGCAAGGTCGCGGTTAACACCGAACGGGTCGGCGGATCGGTGAGCAGCGGCGTGTGCCATGGTCCCCATCCGAGCAGCCCGAGATGAACCGCGAGCGATAGCACGATGGCCCAGCGCCATGCGGGTGACAGGCTGCGCATTATCCGCATGAACGGTGCAATCGCTTAGGGCCGTGGCGCAAGCAAGGCATCGTGTGCGGGTGCCTCTAACCCTGCAACGTGGACACGATGGCCGACGCATTGCAAACGGCCTTCGACAAACCAACGCACGGCTTGCGGGTAAATTTGGTGCTCGACCGCCAGCAGTCGCGCGGCAAGGGTGTCGGCGGTATCGCCATCCAGAATCGGCACCGCGCCTTGGGTGATGATCGGGCCGTGGTCGAGTTCGGCGGTGACAAAGTGCACGGTGCAACCGGCAATGCGGCAACCCGCTTCAATCGCGCGTTCGTGGGTGTGCAGGCCGGTAAAGGCGGGCAGCAACGACGGGTGAATGTTGAGCAAGCGTCCGGCGTAGTGGGTAGTAAATTCGGCAGTGAGAATCCGCATAAAGCCCGCTAACACGACTAAATCGGGCGTAAAGCCATCAATACATTCTGCGAGCGCGTGATCAAAGGCTTCGCGGCTGGCAAAGCTTTTATGGTCGAGCACGCGGGTTTCAATGCCTCGTTCTGCCGCCCATGCTAAACCCGCCGCATCGGGGCGGTTGGAAATCACGGCGGCGATGTGGGCATCGGGAATATTGGCATTCACAATCGCCTGCATATTCGAGCCACGGCCCGAGATCAGGAGAACGATATTTTTCATGAGGGATCAAACCTGTTGGCGGTCATGTGTATCGCCGAAGACATCAAAAAAATACTGCACTTTGCCATGATAAGACAAAGTGCAGTCGAGAGACGCGATTAGGCGACTTGGGTTTGGTGCTCGTCGCCTTGGCGGGCGCGAATGGTGCCGATTTGGGTGACGGTTTCACCGGCTTCGGTCAGTTGGGCAATGGCGGCCGCAGCGTGTTCCGCAGCGACAATCACGACCATACCGATTCCGCAGTTAAAGGTGCGGTACATTTCTTGGGCTTCGACTTGGCCTTCGGCTTGTAGCCATTGGAACAATTTCGGCAGCTGCCAGCTTTGCGCGTCGATTTGGGCGACGGTGTTTTCTGGCAAGACCCGTGGCACGTTCTCGGTGATGCCGCCGCCGGTGATGTGCGCCATGCCTTTGACCGGCAGGTTTTGCATCAGCGCGAGCAGAGGCTTAACGTAGATACGGGTCGGGGCAATCACGGCTTCGCGCAGGGTTTTGCCGTTTTCGAACTCGGCATCCAAATCAGGCTGAGCGCGGTCGATGATTTTGCGCACCAGCGAATAACCGTTGGAGTGGACGCCATTCGAAGCCAAACCTAACACCACATCGCCCGCGACAATGTCACGACCGGTAATGACTTTTGATTTTTCGACTACACCGACGGCAAAGCCTGCGAGGTCGTACTCACCCACAGGGTACATGCCCGGCATTTCGGCGGTTTCGCCACCGATAAGGGCGCAGCCCGCTTGTTCGCAACCGGCAGCGATACCTTTAATGACATCGGTCGCTTGTGGGACGTTGAGTTTGCCGCAGGCAAAGTAATCGAGGAAGAACAGGGGTTCTGCGCCTTGTACCAAAATGTCGTTGACGCTCATGGCGACTAGATCAATACCGACGGTGTCGTGACGATCCCAGTCAAAGGCGAGTTTGAGTTTGGTGCCGACGCCATCGGTGCCGGATACGAGAACCGGTTCTTGATATTTTTTGCTGATTTCGACCAATGCGCCAAAGCCGCCCAAGCCGCCTAAAACTTCGGGACGCATGGTCCGTTTGGCAAAAGGCTTGATGTTTTCGACCAGTTGATCGCCTGCATCGATATCGACACCGGCATCGCGGTAGGAGAGAGAAGTGGTCACGGCGCGCTCGCTTTCTAACATAAATAAAAATGCTGTTGCCGGTCGATCGGACCGGCAACAGGCAGATAATGAAACTTTAACGCCAGAATCGCTGTGACGCGGGGGTATTTGCGTGAAAATACGCCCAGATCGGTTAACAGCGACCGGCAAAGTCGATATTCTGACAAACTTTGTCACACTCTATCTTGTGATTTTACCTGAAAGCGTTATGAAACGTTCTCGTCGCGCGACGCGTTGGCCCTGGTGGGCGATGTTGACCTTGCCGGTTTTGGCCGTGATGGTTTGGCTATTGCTGCCGATTTTCTTACCTTTTGTGTTGGCTGCTGTGCTGGCGTATGTCTTGCAGCCGGCGTTTTTAGCATTGCGTCGGCGTGGGGTATCGACTTCGTCATCGGCATTGGTGGTGATGGTCGCTACGGTGCTGTTGGCGCTGTTGTCCTTGGTGCTGATTGCGCCGGTGCTTATTGGGCAAGTACAGGCGGTCTTGGCGCGTTTGCCGGATATGGTCGATTGGTTCCATCATCGACTGTCGCCGTGGTTGCTGGCGCAGTTTGGGGTGGCGTTGCAGATTGATGCGGTGTCGATTAAAGCGGCTTTGGTCAATAATTTAGACAGTATTCGCACTACATTAAGCCGATTGCTGCCCGTTCTTGGTAATGGCGGCGCGGTGGTTGCGACGTGGCTATCGAATATGGTGTTGGTGCCGTTTGCTTTGTTTTATTTTTTGCGCGACGGTAGCCGCTTGCTGGAACAACTTAAAGCCTTATTGCCACGCGCGTATGCCACCGGTGTGATTCGCTTAGGGTGTGAGCTGGATCGTGCGCTCGGCGCGTACTTGCGTGGGCAGTTGTTGGTGATGGTGATCATGGCCAGCATTTACGGTCTGGGCTGGTGGTCAATTGGCCTGAAATCGGGCTTGGCGATTGGCGTATTGGCCGGATTGCTGGTATTTATTCCGTATCTTGGCGCTTTGCTTGGAATTGGGATGGCGACGATTTCGGCCATTTTGCAATTTGATACGGGTGCGCAGGTCTTGCTCGTTTGGGCGGTCTATATCGTCGGCCAAATGATTGAAAGCTATGTGGTGACCCCGCGATTGGTGGGGGAGCGAATCGGTTTGTCGCCCTTGGCTGTGGTGTTTGCTTTGATGGCTTTTGGGCAGTTATTTGGCTTTGTGGGCGTGATTATTGCGTTGCCCTTAGCTGCGATTTTAGTGGTGGTGCTGCGTGAATTGCTCGGACAGTATTACGCGAGCCGCTTTTATCGGCGTACAATTCGGCACCATCAACGTCAAAAACATTCTTCCGTGTAACTAATTTGGATCAGCTCGTTCTCGACCTTACCCCGCCACCGTCGCCCGCTTTTGATCATTTCATTGCGGAGCACAATCGGCAAATTACGGCTGCGCTTACCGATCCGCTCGGCGAGCGTTTTATCTATTTGTGGGGCGAACCCGGCGTTGGCAAAACACACCTTTTGCAGCACTGGGTGGAGCATGCACACGCCACGGGCCGTGCGGCGATTTATCTGGATGCCCGCACCGAGCATTTGCCCGACTTTGCGCGTGAAGCGCGCTGCGTTGCGGTTGACCATGTTGACGACCTCGCCCCCGATGATCAAATCGTTTTGTTCTCCATCTTCAATAGTCTGAAAGAGGGCGACGGTCAGCTTCTAACCGCAGGCCGTGAGCCGCCGCAGCACCTCAAACTGCGCGATGATCTTCGTACGCGGCTGGGCTGGGGCTTGGTCTTTCAAGTCCAAGCGATGGACGATAACGATAAATTAGCCGCCCTCCGCCATCACGCCACCATGCGCATGGTCGATATTCCTGATGATGTCTTTGCATACCTGATTACGCACTGGCGGCGGGATATGGCAAGCCTAATCGCCATGATTGATGCGCTGGATCACTACTCTTTGGCACTGCGTCGACCGATTACGGTGCCCTTCGTCAAAAACATTTTGGACTCGAAGCTTAAATCATGAATCTTGCGCTGTTTGATCTCGATAATACTTTGCTCGCCGGTGATTCTGATGTGGAATGGCCGCGTTATTTGATCAACAAAGGAATTTTAGACGCAGCCCGCTACCATCAAGAGAATGACCGTTTTTATCAGCAGTACAAGGACGGCACGCTCGATATCTACGAATTTCTAGACTTTCAACTCTCTCCACTCAAGCGCTACAGCCGCGCCGAACTTGAGGCGATGCACGCTGAATACATGGCCGACCACATTGTGCCGATCATGACCGCCAAAGGCATGGACTTGGTACAACAGCATTTGGATGCGGGTGACTTAGTGCTGATCATTACCGCCACCAATCGTTTTATTACCGCCCCGATTGCTGCCGCCTTCCAAGTACCGCATTTGATTGCCACGGAGCTCGAAGAAGACGAACAAGGCAACTTCACCGGCAAGCCGACTGGCACACCGAGTTTTCAAGACGGCAAAATTGTTCGGCTGAATGAATGGCTAGAAAACCGCGGCGAAACGCTGACCGACTATGACCGAATTTGGTTCTATAGCGATTCACGCAACGATATTCCTCTGCTGGATATTGCGACTGATCCAGTGGCAGTTGATCCCGATCCAGTCTTGCTGGCGCATGCCCAAGCGGCGGGTTGGCCGGTGATTTCTCTGCGTGAACCGGCCTAACTTTTAGGAGCCTTTAGATGTCCGATCTCAGCGCATTTCTGCAGCGTGCCGAAGCCTTAATGGCGCGAATAGAAGCTGCCTTGCCGCCGCCTGTTCCCGAAACCAATTGGGAAGCGCACGCCTTTCGCTGGCGACAGCGTGCGGGGCGGGGCTGGCTAGAGGCGATCCATTCTCCGCAGGCGGTTGCCTTGGATGCGCTCGCACAAGTTGATCGGCAAAAAGAACGCTTGGTTCGAAACACGGCGGCGTTTGTGGCAGGGCGACCGGCCAATAATGTATTGCTGACTGGCGCGCGCGGCACCGGAAAATCTTCTTTGGTGAAAGCCTTGTTGCCCCAGTTTTCGGATCAAGGGTTGCGTTTGATCGAAGTCGGGCGTGAGCATTTGGCCGATTTGCCCGAGATTGTGGATCTGATTTCGACGCGTTCTGAGCGCTTTATTCTGTTTTGCGACGATTTGTCGTTCGAAGAGGGTGACGATGCGTATAAAGCGTTGAAAGTCGCGCTAGACGGTGGCATTGCGCGCCGCTGCGATAATTTACTGGTGTATGCCACGTCCAATCGCCGCCATCTCTTGCCGAGTTTGATGCAAGACAATTTAAATGCGCGGGTCGAAAACGGTGAGGTTCACCCTGGCGAAGCTATTGAAGAAAAAGTGTCGTTGTCGGAGCGATTTGGCCTGTGGTTGTCGTTCTATCCGTTTAGTCAAGAGGACTATTTGGCCGCTGTTCAGGTGTGGTTAGGCCATTTTTCGCTGAAGTTGACGCCAGATGCTGAGCGTGCGGCTTTGCAGTGGTCATTGGGTCGCGGTGCGCGAAGTGGGCGGGTCGCATGGCAGTTTGCCTGCGACTGGGCCGGCCGGAAGCCAAAAGAACGTCGCGACGTTTTGCGGTAAAACGTTCATCACGCAACAAAGAGTGCGCTATAACCAAGCGCACTCTTTTTTTATTGATGTACCGATGTTTTTTTATGTTTAGGTGTGTTGAATGTTGGTAACAAGATGGGTTCGGTGGTGTTTAGTGCTGTGCTTCGCTTGGGTTTCTCCCGTCTACGCACAGACTTTGGTGTGTGGATTAGCGACAGGCTTTCCACCGTATCAATTTCAGGAGCAAGATCGTCCAGCGGGATTTGATGTCGAGGTCATTCGGTTGATTGCGAAGCGAACCGGACTTGATATTCAGCTGCGCCAAGATAAATGGGATGATGTCATTAATTTCTTGCGCTTTGGAAAAATCGATTGCGTGATTGGCATGGAAATCAACCCGCTTCGTACCCGCTATTTTGATTTTACGGTGGACTATTACAAGCGGCATGACGTGGTGTTTGTGCGGGCGGATAATCCAAACGTGAACCGCGTAGAAGATCTTTTTAGCCGAGTGATTAGTGGTGACCGACATTCTTTTGTCGAAACCTACTGGCGAGGACTGGGCATTATCCAAAAAATGCGCGTGATGCAGCCCGAGAGCAAAGAAAAAGCGATGCAATTGTTGTTTGATGGGCGTACCGAGGCCGCGATTATGCCGCGTGGGGTCGGGGTGTATTTGGCTAAAAAATTAAATCTCAAGGTGCAGATTCTCGATAGCCCAGACCCTGGTTCTCCGGTGGCGATTGCAGTGAAGAAAGGGAATGTCGCATTGCAGGCGATGCTCAATCATGGCCTTCAATCTTTGATTAAAGATGGCGAAATAGATCGGTTATACCGTCAATGGTTTTGATGTTTTGCAGACCCCGTCAAAAATTTTCTGAAAGTGGAGTTTTGTGATGTCTAAGTTATTTTTGGGCCTTGCGCCTGTGGCGTTGATGTTGTCGTCGCTATCCGCGCAGGCAGTGACACCCGCAGAGGTCATGCAAAAGCATTACCCGCGCTACCATAAAACTTCGCAATGTTGGGAGGCTAAGGACCCCGATCAAGGCAGCTATTGCATGCAGCTTGAGCGCCCCAAAACGGTACAAACCGCTGATGGCGAGAAAATGTTTTTGATCGCCCGTGGCAAAAAATTTGATTTTCAAACGGGCAAAGAAGATGGTGCCCATGTGAATTCCGGCTTTGTTGGCGTGTTCATGTTAACGAAAGATGCTTCAAATGCATGGGTATTGTCGGCGGCGAAACCTTGGGTGCCGATGGGGGCATTTGGCAATGCACCGGAAAATTGGGCGCTGGCGCAGTTTGGCCCCAATGTCTACGGCTATTTGAATACCGTCGGCGATATGCACCAAGGGTATAGCGGGGCCTCGGCAGCGATTTTATTGAACATTGGCAATCAATGGCTTGAGACCGGCGTGCCGTTGGAATTCTCTGACGAAGGCGCAGTGGGCGAGGGCATGGGCACGCTGCTGGAAGCGAAAATGACAGTCAACAAAGACGCCGAGCCGCAAGGCGGGGTGTTCCCTTTGACCTTAACGCTCAAGGGTCACGAGGGGAAAAAACGCTACAACAACAAGGCCTATACCTTTACTTTTAGCCCGAAAGCCAAAGGGTACATTGGGCCTAAAGCTTATCCTTTATTTAACCGAGATTATTGATTGAACATCCTGTGTGACCCGACTTCTGCGCCGCAGTCTCTGCGATTGCAGCGAAATAACTTTGATGCGCTGCGGCTATTGGCGGCGGCTGTTGTGTGTGTGGTTCATACGGCGGAGCTGTCGGGGTTTCCGGCGCTGGCGTGGTTGCTGCAAGTGTTGTCTTCGGCGGTGGCGGTCAAAGCTTTTTTTGTAATGAGCGGGTTTTTGATCTGCATGAGTTTTGAGCGATCAAGCTCGTTGCGGCGCTACATCGAAAAACGGGTTCGGCGCTTGTATCCGGCCTATGTGTTTGTGATTGCGCTGTGTGCCTTTGGGTTGTTTTTTGTCAGCACCGCACCGGCTTCGGCATATTTTTCGGGGGCGTGGTGGCGGTATGTGGCCGCCAATTTAACGTTCTTGAATTTTCTCCAACCGACCTTGGTCGGGGTGTTCGAACAGCATCCCTTGCCGACCGTGAACGGCGCTTTGTGGACGCTCAAAGTCGAGGTGATGTTTTATGCCTGTGTGCCGTTGATCGTTTACGCGGCGCGGCGTTGGGGTTATTTGCGGGTGCTGGTGGCGCTGTATGTGGCCTCGGTGGCGTACAGCTCAACCATGCAGGTCATGGCCGAACGCACGGGTTCTGGAATGTATGTTGAGTTAGAACGGCAATTACCCGGCCAGCTTTCGTATTTTGTGGCCGGTGCGTTTTTTTATTATTTTTTGCCGTGGTTTGAGCGTTATTGGCGCTTTGTGGTCGGCGCGGCGGTACTGGTGTGGGCGTTGAATGGCGCGTTGCCTTTGTCGTGGTTGATGCCGTTTGCGCTGGCGAC
>CAZWRK010000027.1:0-39866 GCA_964635875.1 uncultured Aquaspirillum sp. | reverse complement strand
GGTATCTGTTCTATGTTAAGTTTTTGGCCGACAACAACACGGTACTGCTTGCCGCCGGTTTTTATGACCGCATACATTCGCTTAGCTCCTGATTCAAAACTTCGCCCCACCTTGGGCGAAGAGGTGGGAATATACGCAAGTGGCTGAATTACGTCAAATTTTTTACTTTTTAAGTCGGTATTTAACGTTGCATTTTTCGTGAACATCTGCGATGTCGCGGCAAACATCGCCGCGCAGGCAGGCTTTCTGCTATTATCGGGCCAATTTTTTTGGACGCACACAGGGTGTATTTTTGTGTCTGTTGCCCCGCTTTTCCGTTCTCTTGTAGACGATGACATGCACGCGGTTGACCGCGTAATTCGAGCCCGCCTTTACTCTGACGTGGTGTTAATTCGGCAAGTTGCCGAATACATCATCGGAGCAGGCGGTAAACGCTTGCGCCCGATTTTGGTGTTGCTATCGGCTCGCGCCTTTGGTGTGAGCAATGCCACGGTGCATGAGCTGGCCGCCATGATCGAATTTATTCATACCGCGACGCTATTGCATGATGATGTGGTGGATGAATCTGATCTGCGACGCGGACGCGAAACCGCCAATGCTTTATTTGGTAATGCGGCAAGCGTTCTGGTCGGTGATTTCTTGTACACCCGCGCTTTTCAAATGATGGTGTCGTGTCACGACATGCGGATTTTAGAAGTGATGGCCGAGGCGACGAATATCATCGCCGAAGGCGAGGTGTTGCAGCTATTGAACATCGGTAACACCGATGTCGATGAAACCCAATATCTGCAAGTGATTCAATACAAAACCGCCAAGCTTTTTGAGGCCGCAGGTCGGGTCGGGGCGCGTGCCGCCGCCGCCGGAGATCAGGCCGAGCAAGCCATGGCTGATTACGGCATGCATCTTGGCACCGCTTTCCAAATTATTGACGATGTGTTGGATTATTCCGGCGATGCTGAAACCATCGGCAAATCGCTCGGTGATGATTTGGCCGAGGGCAAACCGACATTGCCGCTGATTTATGTGATGCGCAATGGAGCGCCAGAGCTTGCCGCTGTAGTAAAGCATGCGCTCGAAAACGCGGACCGTGAGCACTTTAGTGCAGTTCTGCAGGCGGTTCAGGCATCGGGGGCGTTGGACTATGCTCGTCAACAAGCGCAATTGGCTGCAGAGCGCGCCATCGCAGCGCTCGATAACGTACCGCATTCGCCGGTTCGCGATGCGTTGATTGAGTTGGCGAATTTGTCGGTTAATCGCCAAGCCTAATGTGATTTGTTCCCGTGCTTCCGTAGTTAAATGGATATAACGGCCCCCTCCTAAGGGGCAGTTACAGGTTCGATTCCTGTCGGGAGTACCAGTTCTGCGCATCGGATTTTCTTGATCAAACCCAGTCAACGCTTGTCTTGGCTGGGTTTTTTAATGCCGGTACCCTGTACGACCTATAGGGTGGCTTGGTTTAGCCCTTCCAAATCATCAAGCTCGCTGTCATCAGTAACATCAGCGCGAACACCTGTTTCAACCGCCGTTCGGGGAGTTGGTGCGCGAGCGCCACGCCCTTTGAGACCGTCATCATGCCGCCGATTGCCAGTGGAATGCCTAGCTGCCAGTCAACATGTTGCGCTTGGCTGTAGGTCGCCAGTGCAACCACCGCGCTTGGCACGGCCAAGGCTAACGCTAGGCCTTGTGCGACGGCTTGTCGTTTGCCAAAACCACGCACGAAAATCGGTGCTGCCACAATGCCCGAGCCGACACTGAAAAAGCCCGCAAAAAGCCCACCAACCGCACCTACGATCGGCAAATAACGCGCATTCCAACAGGCGATCTTGGGCTGGGCGAAGGCAGAATCTGCGCGACTATTCCACGCAAAATAGCCGGAAAGCCAGAGTAAAAATAGCGCGAAGACCATTCTTAGGGTCGAGGCATCCAAGGCGACAGCGAGCCGTGCTGCGGGGTAGGCTGAAAGCATGGACGCAAGACCGATGCTCAGTGCGGTTCTGAGCGGAAAGGGATTGCGTTGGCGGTAGCGCCAAAACCCAATCAAGACATTGGGGACAATCATCACCAGTGCGGTGCCTTGAGCAAAAGACTGATTGAGTCCGTATAGCCATGCCAATACCGGAATGGCAATAATGCCCCCTCCAATGCCAAGCAAGCCTCCGACGCCACCTAAAATGCCGCCCAGTAACAATGCTTCAATCATTGTGATGATGAGTGTTGTCGTCATTTTGTCCATATCCTGAGCGGTTTACAGACATTTTATCTTGACGTTGAGTCGTTATAATTCCGATTTCGGCAAGCCATTGTTTACTTTTATTGAATAATGAATGACCTCTCTGACCTCAGTTTTTTTGCGCGCTTGATGCAATGCGGCACCCTGACTGCCGCGGCCCAAGCGCTTGGCGTGACGCCGCCTGCGGTCAGCCGCCGGTTGGCTACAGTGGAAAAACGTTTGGGTGTGCGGCTGTTGAATCGCACGACGCGAACGCTGGCGCTAACCCCCGAAGGCGTACGCTATTTGAGTGAGGGGCAGCGAATTTTAGATGCGCTTTCGGAGTTGGAGTCAGCATTGACGGGCGCTCAATTTGAGCCTCAAGGAATGCTGCGAGTGAACGCTACATTGGGCTTTGGCCGTCGCCATATTGCACCCGCTATTTCTGCGTTTGTTCATGCCTATCCTAAGGTTGAGGTGCAGTTACAGTTAAGTGATCGCAGACCTGCGTTAACGGATGGTGCATTTGACGTCAGTATTCGTTTTGGAGAGCCACCCGACTCACGATTGCTATCACGCAAGATCGTGGCGAATCATCGTGTATTGTGTGCCGCGCCTGCGTATCTTGATCGGAGCCCCGCGATCGAGTTCCCTCGGGATTTGTGTCAACAATCCTGCATTGTGGTTCGTGAGAATGATGAAGCGTATGGACGTTGGTTACTTTTTTCCGGTGATCATCAGCAAATGATCAAAGTGAGCGGTCCGTTATCCACCAATGACGGTGAGGCCGCGGTGAACTGGGGGCTGGCAGGGCATGGCATCATTCTTCGTTCGATGTGGGATATTGCTTCGCACTTAGAATCGGGTCGCTTACGGCGTGTGCTGCCCAATTGGCAAGGTGCTCCAGCCGATATCTGGGCACTCTATGCCCCGCAATCACTGCTATCGGCCAAGGTGCGCGTATTTATTGATTTTTTGGCGCAGTATTTTGAGGGGGCGTAGGCAGATCGTTTGCCAAATGTTGCCGCGTTTGAATGCTGGTTACAGGTTCTAATAAGCATTTTTTCCTTAAGTTTTTTCTATTTTTTGCCGATTGCATGTGTTGGTGTTTGCTATGAGAAAAAGTGGCAGGCTTTGCCTATTCTTGAAATAGAGACATGAAGTGAGGCGGTGCTTGGCGTGCCGAGCGGATCAGCTTCATGTGTTATGAATAATGTATTGAATAATCTGGCTTTGACGAGGACAGGGATGATGACAAATCAAAGTATGGCGAATGGCGCAGAGCTGAATGCGCAAAAGTCGCACGCTCGGTTACGTGAGTTACAACTTAAAATCGACAAAGAAATTCAGGACAACATCACTCGGCGTGAATGGCCTCCCCTGGAAAATAAAGACAGTATGAAGTCGAATTATCTCCGGGACATTCAGCAAAAGATTGATCAAGAAACAAAGCTGATCGCGGAGCGCGCGCCGGTTGGTGTTTCTCAAGAGCAGAAAGATGCTTCTACTGTGGCTGATGCGTCTTTAGCATCCTTGCAAACTTTTATCCAGTCTCCGCAAGCGCCGAGCGTTGAGCAAGTCGCCGGATTGTTCTCTGATTTACTTAAATTGGACAGTGCGCGGGCTGAAGAAATTTGGCGTGAGGTGGGACGTATGAATGTGTGGTTAAAATAATATATAAATCAGTGCGTTGTGATCGTTTTTCATGAACTTTATGTGTCAAGTCGTGATTTTTCTCGCTTATTTGATGCATTTTGTCTAGAAATGACCCTGTCGGCCAAATTATTCCATCTCATCAACATTGAGATATTTAATGTTTTTGATGTGATTTTTGGTTGGTTCATTTTTTTGTCATGACGGGGGTGTTTCCATGTTGTACGCGAGCTTAGTTAATGAGTATTCCGACCTTGTGAAAGGTCCGGCTCTATATCGGATGGTCTCTTTGTTTCGGACAGGGTCTGGCGCTGTGGTGAGTGTTCCAGCCTTCTCTTCAAAGGGCTCTTTAATGAAACAAGTGCTGCGGGCGATTTGGCCTAGCCGCTAAGCACCATAAAAAACGCCATACAATCTTGTATGGCGTTTTTTGTGTACCTTACGATGGATTAGAACAACAGCTCTTTGACGTTCTCAACGGCATCTCTGACGCGTTGTTCATTCGTACCGCCTCCACCACCTGTGCGTCCACCCTGTCCTTCGCTGGATGCATCTTCCGAACTACGATTGTTCAATCCCAGCTCTGGATTGGTGCTGACATACTCTTGATAGTAATACTCTGGCCCGCCTCGGCTACCTGCGCCTGCTCTGGTCACAATACCTTGTGGCACCGGGATATCGACTTCTGGTACGCCTGCGAGAGCGTGTTTCATATAGCCGATCCAAATGGGTAATGCTGCGCCACCGCCCGTTTCACCGCCGCCTAGGCTCTTATTGTTATCAAAACCCACCCAAGCAATCCCGACCAATGAGGGATTAAAGCCTGCAAACCAAGCATCTCGTGCATCGTTTGTCGTACCCGTTTTCCCTGCCAAATCATTTCGGCCTAAGCTCATTGCGCGGGCCGCTGTGCCATAACGTACGACGTCACGCATCATCGAAGTCATGATGAAGGCATTCCGTGGGTCAAGGGTTTGCGGGGCATTTTTGCCTGCTTCGGTCGGCGCGGTGCGCGCAATCAGCTTGCCATGCGCATCTTCGATCCGGTCAATAAAGTAGCTTTTAACTCGGCTGCCACCATTTGCAAACACCGAGTAGCCCTCAGCCATTTGCAGCGGCGTAACTACACCCGCACCCAATGCCATCGTGAGGTAGGCGGGATGCTGTTTCGGCATAAAGCCAAAGTTCTGGATGTGCTCCTGCGCATAGTCAGTGCCGATGGCCATCAGTGCGCGAATCGACACCAAGTTTTTCGAGCGTGTTAACGCTTGTCGCAGCGTCATCATGCCGGAGAATTTACCGTCATAATTTTTAGGCGCCCAGCGTTGGCCGCCGATCGTTTGTGGGTCAATTACGAGTGGTGCGTCGTTAATCAGCGTAGAAGCAGTAACCCCTTTTTCAATCGCTGCCGAATAAATAAAGGGTTTAAAGCTTGAGCCGGGTTGACGCCATGCCTGTGTGACGCGGTTGTAGTGATTGCGGTTGAAATCAAAGCCGCCAATCAGTGCCAAAATCGCGCCGTTTTGAGGCACAACAGAGACAAATGCGCCCTCGACCTTTGGCATTTGGGTAATTGCCCAGTCAGATTTATCAGTGGCTTCCACACGAATAATCGAGCCGGGTCGAATTTGCTGCGCGGGCGTGAGGCGTGAAGACAGCATCGCACGGGCAAAATTGAGGCCCTTGCCTTTAATCGTGATGGTTTTTCCGCCGCGCATATAGGCTGTTACCGCTGTGCTGCTGGCTTCGAGTACCACGGCAGGTTGCAGGGTGCCACTGTCACGAATAGCTGCGAGTGCCTCGTCAAGGGCTTCGTCGCGATTGTCTGCAGCGAGGGCCTTAAGATCGATAAATGACTCGGGGCCGCGATAACCATGGCGACGATCATATTCACCTAATCCGTCACGCAAGGCGTCAAATGCCCATTGTTGGTGGTCGCTGCGAATCGTGGTGTAGACCCGAAAGCCTGAGGTATACGCTGCATCTTGATATCGATCTAACATCACCTGCCGAACCATTTCCGCGACGTATTGTGCAGGCACGGAGAAGTCTTCGCTATGGCTCGCTAAGACGATCGGCTCTTCTTTAGCGTCGTTGTATTGCGCGCCGGTAATGAAGTTCAACTCATGCATGCGGCGCAAAACATAGAGCTGACGGAGGCGCGCGCGGTCGGGGTTCACCACGGGGTTATATGATGACGGGGCTTTGGGTAGACCCGCCAACATCGCCATTTCGCCGGGAGTGAGCTGTTTTAGCGTTTTGCCATAGTAAGTCTGTGCCGCAGCCGCAAAGCCATAGGCGCGCTGACCGAGGTAAATTTGGTTGAAATACAGCTCTAAGATTTGTTCTTTACTGAGGCTGTGTTCAATTTTGAAGGCGAGCAGTGCTTCGTTAAATTTGCGCGTGAAGGTTTTTTCACTAGACAGGAAGAAATTTTTGGCGACTTGCATCGTGATCGTGGACGCACCCGAGTGGGTTTGTCCCGACATCAAGTTGCCGGTGGCCGCACGCAAAACACCCATATAGTCCACGCCCCCATGCTCGTAGAAACGCTCATCTTCTGCGGCGAGGATGGCTTGTTTCATCAGCTGAGGAACGTCTTTAATAGGCGTGAATGAGCGGCGTTCTTCACCGAATTCACCGATTTGCACACCATCTGCAGTGTAAATGCGTAAAGGGATTTTGGGCTTGTAGTCGGTGAGGACATCAAGGCTAGGCAGTTTGGGGTAAGTCATCGAAATGGCGATCCCCGCTAACCCTGCTGCAACAATCAGCAAAGTAAGAAGCAGGATGACCAAGCCGGTCAGAACGCGGGTAATCATGAGCGTGGAGAATACCGGTAAGAAAAACAGCGGCCTATTATACGCTTTTGGGCTTTCAGTTGACGATCAAGGCTGCTGCGCAAACGGAAGAATCCGTTACAATTGCGCCTATGGAACTTCCAGCCAATCTTTTTCTTGTCGGCCTCATGGGCGCCGGTAAAACCACCGTCGGACGTCAACTGGCTCGGTTGACGGGTAAGACTTTTTTCGACTCGGATCATGAAATCGAGGCGCGAACCGGTGTTCGTGTTTCGACCATCTTTGAAATCGAGGGAGAAGAGCGCTTTCGTGCGCGAGAACGCGAAGTGATTGCCGAATTGTCGGCGATGAAAGGCATCGTGTTAGCGACGGGTGGTGGAGCGGTGCTCAGCGCTGACAATCGTCGTGCATTGTCACGTGGGGGCGTTGTCATTTATTTGCGCGCCAATATTGATGATCTTTTAGCTCGGACGCAGTTTGATAAAAACCGCCCCTTGCTACAAATCGCAGACCCTCGCGCCAAATTGGCCGAGCTGTTTGCGCAGCGCGACCCGCTGTATCGCGAAGTCGCGGATATTGTGGTCGATACCAGTCGCCAAAATGTCCAGCACTTGGTCGCGCGCTTGTTATATCAGCTTGAACATCGAGCTGAGCCAACTCCTTCCGTGTTGTCCTTACCTCCTTCTGAGTCGCCATGATTACGCTTGATCTTGTTCTGCCTGACACCCGCTATCCGATTCATATTGGCAGCGATTGCTACGCCCGTGCGGACTTGATCTTGCCGCATTTGGCGCAAAAAAAAGTGGCTATCGTCAGCAATACCACCGTCGCGCCGTTGTATTTACCCCGCTTACAAGCCGCGTTAGAGGCGGTCGGTGTGGAAGTGATGACGGTCATTTTGCCCGATGGTGAAGCCTATAAAACGTGGGAAAGTCTCAATCTGATTTTTGATGCGCTGCTTGAGCAGCGTGCCGAACGCAAAACGACTTTAATCGCGCTCGGTGGCGGCGTGGTGGGCGATATGACCGGTTTTGCTGCCGCCTGTTGGCAACGTGGCGCGCCGTTTATCCAAATTCCGACCACTTTGTTGGCACAGGTCGATTCGTCAGTTGGTGGTAAAACCGCGATCAATCATCCCAAGGGCAAGAACATGATTGGCGCGTTTCATCAGCCGCGCGTGGTATTGGCTGACATGGCCTTGCTCGACACCTTGCCCGATCGTGAGTTTTCTGCGGGTCTAGCCGAGGTCATCAAATACGGTCTTTTGGGTGATCATGATTTTCTGGTTTGGCTAGAAAACAATATGTCGGCGCTGTTGGCACGAGATCCCGAAGCATTGGCCTACGCTGTGAAGCGCTCTTGCACAATGAAGGGCGAGATCGTTGCCGAGGACGAGAAAGAAACTGGCGTGCGAGCCTTGCTGAATTTAGGGCATACCTTTGGGCATGCGATTGAATCCGGCTTGGGCTATGGCGAATGGTTGCATGGTGAGGCTGTGGCGGCAGGTATGCTGCTTGCGGCTGAGGCATCGCATTTGCTGGGCAATCTCAGTGCTTCAGATGTTGCGCGTGTTGAGGCGATCTTGGTTGCGGCACGCCTGCCCGTTCGTGCACCTGACCTTGGCGTGACGCAGTGGATTGAATGGATGAACCACGATAAGAAAGTCGAAAATGGCGTGCCGAAATTTGTTCTATTGAAGCAACTCGGTACGGCATTTATCGAGCCTGCCTTGTCGCGGGATGTCCTACAGGCGGTTTTAAGCGGACGCTTTATCGCACACGGTGAATAAAGCGTCCTTGTCGAGTTTATAGGCGGAAACGCGACACGGCGTGCTGAATCGATTGGGAGACTTGAACCAGCTGCTGTGTTGTTTCTGCCACAGACGTCGCTGCTGCACTATTGGTTTCCGACATGTGCGTAATCGACTCCACATTTCTCGTCAGTTCCGTCGCTGCGTGACGTTGTTCACGCAGTGAACCGGAAATCTCGGTAATTGCCGCTTGGGCGGTACCGGTTGCATTCTCAATATTTGTCATCGAAGTGCTGGCGTTTTCGGCCACGCTGACGACCTCCGTCACAATCTTCCGGCTGGCCTCCATACTCTTCTCTGTTTCTCCGACGCCATTTTGAATATTCAAAATGAGGCCGCTAATTTCTTTCACCGACAATGTGGTTCGTTCGGCTAATTTGCGTACTTCATCGGCCACCACTGCAAACCCGCGGCCTTGTTCGCCCGCCCGTGCCGCTTCAATCGCGGCATTCAGCGCCAAGAGATTGGTTTGCTCGGCGACCTCACTAATCACGGTGGTAATACTGCCAATCGATTGCACTTGTTCAGTGAGGTGGCGAATGCTTTTTGCGGTTTGTTCCACGCTATCGGCGACATGATTGATTTGGCTTGCGGCATGAAAAACACTCTGGCGACTCGCTACCGCGGCTTCTCCAACTTCTTGCGCGTGTGCGCTTGCTTCATCGGCATTATGGCCGACATGGTCAATGGTGACCGAGAGCTGCTCAACCGCGGCAGCCACAGACGAGGTTGCCATTGACTGTTGCTCGGAGCCGGTCGAAACCTGATGTGCGGCAGCGGCGAGATGGCCGGTCGATTGGCTGAGAACCTGTGTGTTATCAATGATTTGGTGGACTGTTTGTGCTAAATCCCCCCGCATTTTTTCAAGCGCTTGTAGGAGTGAACCGATTTCGTCGTTAGAGGCGGTGATGTGATGAGGGGTCAGGTTCCCTGCAGACACTTGTGTTGCGAGTTGGTTGGCTTGTGCGAGTTGGGCCAATAGGCTTTTGCGGATGCGCATAATCATACCGCCAAGGATCAGCAAGCTAACGCCTCCGAGTACGGCACTCAATAAAATGACTTCTTGCTTTGTGGCGTTAGCGCTTTGCACAGCTTCTTTGCCCAGGCGGTCATTGAATAACATGTGTTGATTCAGAGCACTATTGAACGCTTTTGCGTGGACAGAGTTTTTGAGCAAGATCTCTAAAGCTTCTGCGTTTTTATTCGCCCCCGAGAGTTGCAACATCGTTGTTTCAAGCTCTAGGTATTTAGAAAATAGTTTTTTATCTTCTTCCAGTAAACGTCGGTCCTCTTCGTTCGTAATGAGAGATTCGTACTCCTTCAGTGTTTGATTTACGAGATCTATCGATTGTTGAATTTCTTTGCTGAGCGCTTGTATTTTTTGCTCGTCTTCATTTAAAACGTGCGCGTAACTCTGAATGCGTACATCAGAAAACGCAGAGATGGCTTTGTTTAGATTTAAGACACTCGGCGTCACATTTTCACTACTAAAGATAGAGGCCTCGTAGATACGGTTAATGCCTTGAAAACTGAGAGCCAAAATTGAACAGAGGACGACCAGTGTGATGATAAACAGCGACCATAAGCGCGAGGAGACTGTCATGTTGTTCTTCCTTGGCATGAGTAAAAGTAGTGGTGGGTTTAGATTTTGAATGATAGATGACGCTTCAAAATGTGCGGTGAAGTCTTGTGTGTGGTCTCCAAAAAAATGATTAAAAATCTAAGTGCTTGTTTTTTTTTGATAAAAATCTATTTTGCAATGTCGATTAATTAAACGGTTTTCATTTTTCTGAGGTATGTATGACGTTGGTTTTTTATGTTTTGTTCTAGATCAAGAAATTGTTTCGTGTGCTGCATTTTACGCATTTCTACGGATTGTTCCCGACGCTTCCGGTGCGCATGATGGTTCGCTTCTAACAACACGGCAGCGCTCAACTTGCTGGCTCCTTCCGAGAGGCCAGTTTGCCAGAGCGAATCGCCTATAAGCGTGAGGAGTCCTTCATGAACATCATCGAGCTTGAAATCCAAACCCTGTTAAGTGCAGCTTTTTTGATTACGCTGACCTGTTTAGCGGCGTTTTGGCGTCGGCACTCACGCTTGGCAAACGCAGTGGCTCGCGGAATTGATCCGGTGGGTGAGGCCGAAGTATTGTTATTTATGGGTAAAAATGATCAGGCGATTACGGTTTTAAAAACGGCATTACGTGATCGGCCGTCAGATTTAGGCATTAAAGTCACGTTATTACGTGCTTTTGCACAAGCCCGTCGTGAGCGCGATTATGTTCGCCTTGCGTCTGAAGTTTCGTCCGAGTTAAAGCACCAACCGATTTGGAAGCAGATTTGCCAAGCCGGTCGCACATTGGCACCCAAAAATCATTTATTTGATTAATCAGTCGCACTGATGATGACAAAAAAACCGACAAAATTTGTCGGTTTTTGTTTTTGAGCGTGGATGACAATAGATTTAGTCTACGCGATGCCACGGCGCGACCCGCGTGAGCAATAACATGCCCGGAATCGCCAACGCTGTACACAGCAAGAAAAAGGGCGTCCAGCCGAGCGCTTCAACGAGATAGCCGGTTCCGGCATTGATCACCGTGCGCGGTACCGCCGAGAGGCTGGTAAACAGCGCGAGCTGTGTAGCGGTATAAAGCGGATTCGTTGCGCGAGCAATAAAGGCAATAAACGCCGCTGACCCCAAGCCCACCCCCAGCGCTTCTGCCGAAATTACCGTCGCCAACACCACCTTGTCTGCGCCAACTTGATCTAGCACCACAAAGCCTAAAATCGTCACCATTTGCACCACGCCAAACAACCACAGCGCCCGGTTGATGCCAATTTTGACCATCCAAATACCGCCCAACAAGCCGCCAATGACTGCAGGCCACAAGCCCGCATGTTTGGCAATCAGGCCGATGTCAGACTTCGAAAATCCGGTGTCTAAATAAAACGGCGTTGCCAAGGCGGTCGCCATGCTATCGCCTAACTTATACAGGAAGATAAAGGCCAAAATCAGCGCCGCTTCGCGCCATCCCGCCCGTTCAATAAATTCTTTAAACGGTTCAACCACTGCTTCACGCAAGGTCTTCGGCGGCACGCCTTGTAAACGTGGCTCATCAATGACCAGCGTCATGATCAGGCCGGGCAACATAAACAGCGCGGTGATCCAAAACACCGATTGCCACGCAATATGATCGGCCAAAATCAGTGACAACGACCCCGGAATTAAGCTCGCAAGTCGGTAGGCGTTGACGTGGATCGAGTTACCTAAGCCCAGTTCTTGATCGGGCAAAATTTCACGGCGGTACGCATCTAGAACAATATCTTGGCTGGCGCTAAAAAATGCGACGACTACCGCTAATGCCGCAATCGACCAGATATCTTGTTGCGGCAAAAACCAGCCAAAACTCGCCAGTGCAGCGAGCAAACCGCATTGCGTCAAAAGCATCCAGCCGCGTCGCCGCCCAAACGGCAGGCTAAAACGGTCCATCAGCGGCGACCAGACAAACTTCCATGTGTAAGGCAGTTGGATCAGGGCAAATAAACCAATCGCCTTGAGATCGACCCCTTCGGTTCGCAGCCATGCGGGCAAAAGGTTAATCAAGAAATACAGCGGCAGGCCGGACGCAAACCCTGTAAAAATACAAATCAGCATCCGGCGATTCAGTAACAGCTCGCGCATCAAGACCGCCCGACGCGATAAAAGGCCAGACTGCCCAACAAATTCGGCAGGATGTGCACCGGCTGATCACCATCCATCACCATCCGCTCATGCACCACAATGCCGTTTTTGGCGCATAGGCCTTCAAAGTCGCGCAGCATGCATAAATGAATGTTCGGCGTGTTGTGCCAGTCGTAAGGAATGGTTTCCGATACCGGCATATGGCCTTGCAGAATCTGCAGTCGATTGCGCCAGTAGCCAAAATTCGGAAACGACACAATCGCTTGGCGGCCAACGCGCAGCATATCGACCATGATTTGCTCGATGTGGCGCATGGATTGAATGGTTTGCGACAACACCACAACATCAAAGGCATCGTTCTCAAAGTCGGACAAACCGGCCTCCAAGTCGCCCTGAACCACGTTGACACCTGCCGCCACACAACGGATCACATTGTTGACATCAATTTCGACACCATAGCCGCTCACCTGTTTTTGTCGGGCTAAATAGGCCAAAAGCTGGCCATCCCCGCACCCTAAGTCCAACACTTGGCTACCTTGAGGAACCCAGTCAGCGATGAGTTGTAAATCACTCCGTAAATTCATGCTCCTACCTCTTGGGCCACATTATTCAGATACGCGTGCATCAAAGCCACGTAGGGCGGATCGGTCATCAGAAAAGCATCATGACCATGCGCCGATTCAATCTCGGCGTAGCTCACGGTTTTTTTCGCATCGACCAAGGCTTTGACGATTTCTTTCGAGCGTTCTGGAGAAAAACGCCAGTCGGTTGTAAAGGCTGCAATCAAAAACTTCGCTTTAACGCGCTTGAGGGCGGCGACCAAGTTCCCATTCCCCCACTCGCGGGCGGGATCGAAATAATCCAGTGCTTTGGTCATCAGCAAGTACGTATTGGCATCGAAGTAATCCGAGAATTTATCGCCCTGATAGCGCAGATAACTTTCGATCTCAAATTCGACTTCATAGCTAAATTTGTACTCACCCGAACGCAGCATCCGGCCAAATTTTTCGCCCATACCATCATCAGATAGATACGTGATGTGTCCGAGCATGCGCGCCAGTCGCAGCCCACGGCGCGGCACCACTTGATGCGCGTAGAAGTCGCCTTGGTGAAACTCGGGGTCGGTCAAAATGGCTTGGCGGGCGACATCGTTGAACGCGATATTTTGGGCAGTCAGTTTGGGCGCGGAGGCAATCACCAGCGCATGGGCGACACGATCGGGATAGCGAATCGACCATTCGAGCGCTTGCATTCCGCCCAAACTGCCGCCGATCACGGCCGCCCAGCGGTCAATGCCGAGCCGGTCGGCCAAACGCGCTTGAGCGGTGACCCAGTCGGGTACCGTGACCACGGGAAATTGCGAACCAAACGGCTCGCCTGTTGCGGGGTTCAGCGAAGAGGGACCGGTGGTGCCGTGGCAGCCGCCGAGGTTATTGAGCGCCACCACAAAAAAGCGCGAGGTATCAATCGGCTTGCCGGGGCCGATCATATTGTCCCACCAGCCCGCTGCTTTATCTTCAGCGCGGTGATAGCCTGCGGCGTGGTGGTGTCCAGATAACGCGTGGCAAATCAGAATTGCATTCGTGCCGTCTGCATTGCGTTCACCATAGGTTTCAAACACCAAATCATAATGTTCAAGCGTCGCGCCACTGGCTAAAGCGAGTGGTGTATCAAAATGCGCAGTCTGGGGCGAAACCAGACCAACAGAACCAGTATGTGCAGTCATCCTTGGGGCCAGCTTGGCAAGATTGGAAAGTGCAAACGATTATACCGGCATCACCGTGCTTGCGGCGCAACCCAGCCGAACCGGATAATGCGGCTCTTTCGAGCGCGAGGATCATTCAATGATCGGGCGGCTATTTCGGTTTTTTGTTTTGGTGTTTATTGGTATTTATGTCGTGCGGTGGCTGTTGGGCTACCGTGGTCGCCAGACGCTGCGAGAATGGGTCGTGACTTTTGCGCAAGCCTTAGTGATCAGCTCATTGATTTTTTTAGGATTGTATTTTGTCGGGATTCGCCCGCATTGAGCCGTCCGCAAAAAAAAGCCTCCCAGAGACTGGGAGGCAAATAGGAGATGATGAAGCACAACAAAAACGCGGATTACCAACCCGAAGGCAAGAACCCCAGCCCACTGGCAACGGCATAAAATGCGCTAGCGAGATAAATCAAAACGACACAAATTTGAAGCACTGGGTTGGCAATCCAGCCGCATGCCCATGCGGGGGCCTGATCGCCTGATCGACGCGCTTCGCGCAGCATCATAATCGGCAAGATCGACAGAATGACGCCGCTGAATGTGCCTGCAAAATAGAGCGCGTTCACAAAGCCCACCATACCGCTATACGCCAAGACGAAAGGCGGAACACATACCGCCGCCAGCACCATCAAGCGGGTTTTGGTATCACTTTCTGCACCCAAGCGGAATTTATCGAAAATATTGGTCAAGAAGCTGCCGCCTAGACCCCAGTACGAGGTCAACATGGCACACAGCGCAAAGATATTGGCGGTATAAAACGCCCACTCACCGAGTGCCTCGCCCCATGCGAGGGTGGCTACTTCGCTGAGATTGTCCAAGCCGGTTAAGCAAATCACGGACAATGGAACCGCAGCCAACAGCAGATAAGTGATGCCCATGCCGGTGATCACGGCTTTTGGGAGCTGCTGTGGATTGTCTTCAAAGCCGCGCGCCATTTCCGGCACGATGTACTGCGCAGAGAAGCAAAACACCGCGATATTAAAGACAGGGATCATATAGACCCAGCTACCTTCGAAGAGATGTTGTGCATCCGCATTGCCCGACAAGAAGGTCGCAGACACCAACACCGCCAGCATGGTCAACATGCCGACGCAAATCCATTTTTCGGCCGCGCCAATCGCTTTTAAGCCCAAGAACAGCACCAGCGCTGCCGGGATAAAAAACAGCAAACTGCCCGTTTGCGGGTCAATGCCCAACAACGCCGCCAGAATCTTGCCGCTGCCGCTCATATAGGCAATTAATGCGCCAATACTATTGACCGCCACCGAGGCGAAGATGAGCCACGCGCCAAAATTACCCAGATATTTTTTTGCCAGACCAGACAGCTGAAAATGTGCGCGAGTACGCAGAGTGGTCTCGGCTACATACAACATTGAAATCGTTGTAAAAATGCCCGACAACGTGAGCCAAAACAGCAAAGGCATAAACCCTGCTTTACGGCTTGCAAACGCAATCGATAGTACCCCGGCACCAATATTGGTGCCGACAATCATCGCCACGCCTTCAAAGAAGGTCAGCTTTTTCACTTCTAAGACGCATCCTGCATCTTCCACTGACGTAGACCCCATCCCTGCAATAGGATCTAGAACCGCTTGGTTGACATTGCTCATGTGTGTTTCTCTACTGAATTTATTAAGGTGTGGACATGAAACCGGCGACCGCCAGACTTCTTATGGTCTTGGTCGATCGCCGTCATTGTGTGCGGCTAAATGGCCATGCACAGATACTTGATCTCGAGATATTCTTCG
This sequence comes from uncultured Aquaspirillum sp., assembly GCA_964635875.1. Classification (GTDB taxonomy): domain Bacteria; phylum Pseudomonadota; class Gammaproteobacteria; order Burkholderiales; family Aquaspirillaceae; genus CAZWRK01. Next base: position 24,208 of record CAZWRK010000027.1, on the reverse strand, counting down.
AGACCATACTTCGAGCCTTCACGGCCTAAGCCGGACTGCTTCATCCCTCCAAAAGGGCTGACTTCATTGGAAATCAAGCCGGTATTGATCCCGACCATGCCGTATTCCAAGCCTTCGGAGACGCGCCAAACCCGTCCCAAATCGCGACTAAAGAAATACGAGGCCAAGCCAAATTCGGTGTCATTGGCATAGCCAATCACTTCTTCTTCGGTCTCAAAGCGGAACAGCGGTGCGAGCGGGCCAAAGGTTTCTTCGCGTGCCACTTTCATGCTTTGGGTCACATTCGCCAAAATCGTCGGCTGGAAGAAGGTCGCGCCCAGTTCATGACGTTCGCCACCCAGCAACACCCGTGCGCCTTGATTGCACGCATCGCGGATATGGCTTTCGACCTTTTCCAACGCGGCCTGATCAATCAGCGGCCCTTGCGTGCTTTCGCTATCCAAGCCATTGCCGACTTTCAGCTTGCTCACGGCTTCGACCAGCTTGTTCGCAAAGGCTTCGTAGACGCCGGATTGCACGTAAATTCGGTTGGCACAGACGCAAGTTTGGCCGGTGTTGCGGAATTTTGACGCCAATACGCCGTCGATCGCCGCATCAAGGTCCGCATCATCGAACACGATAAAGGGCGCATTGCCGCCGAGTTCGAGCGACATTTTTTTCAATGTGTCCGCCGATTGGCGCATCAACAGGCGGCCAATTTCGGTCGAGCCGGTAAAGGACAATTTGCGCACGATCGGACTGCGTGTCATCACGCCACCAATCGCTACCGCATCGCCGGTGATGACGCTAAACAGGCCTTTTGGCAGTCCTGCACGTTCAGCGAGAACGGCCAGCGCTAAAGCAGAAAACGGCGTTTGCTCAGCGGGTTTAACCACCATTGCGCAACCCGCAGCCAAGGCGGGTGCGACTTTGCGGGTGATCATGGCGGCCGGAAAATTCCACGGCGTAATGGCAGCGGTGACGCCGATCGGCTCTTTGGTGACCACCAGCCGCTTATCGGCGGTCGGTGCGGGAATGGTGTCGCCATAAACGCGCTTGGCTTCTTCGGCGAACCATTCGATAAAGCTGGCCGCGTAAGCGATTTCGCCCTTGGCTTCGGCCAAAGGTTTGCCTTGCTCGAGGGTCATGATGCGCGCGAGGTCGTCGCTGTTTTCGAGCATCAGGCTGTACCAGCGACGCAAAATAGCGGCACGGTGTTTGGCGGTTTCGCGCTTCCACAGGCTAAAGGCGGTATTGGCGGCGGTGATGGCGGCTTCGGTTTCTTGCGCGCCCATTTTGGGAATGCTGCCGATGACTTCGCCGGTCGCCGGATTGGTCACGGTGATGCGTTCTTTTTGCAGGGCATCGCACCATTCACCAGCGATATACGCTTGTTGGCGGAACAGCGAAGGGTCTTTGAGTTGGTTCATCTTGCGAGGCTTTCTGCCGCCCATTTTTCCTCGAAAAATGGGCGGATGGCGTGATTACTGATTGAGTGCAGTGCCCAAAATAGCGAGGGCTTCGTCAAATACCGCGTCGGAAATGGTCAGCGGGTAGAGGAAACGAATCACGTTGCCATAGGTGCCGCAGCTCAATAGCAATAGGCCTTTAGACAGCGCGATTTCTTGCACTTTTTTGGTAAAGGTCACGTCGGGTTTGCCGTGCGCATCGTTGAATTCAACCGCTACCATCGAGCCAAGACCGCGTACATCAGCAATCTGCGGGCAAGTTGCGCGTTGAGCATTCAAGAAGGCTTGTAGCTTGTCGCCGAGTGCTTGCGCACGTGGGCACAATTGCTCTTCTTCAATCACTTCCAGCACTGCGAGTGCCGAAGCGACGGCCAGCGGGTTACCGGCGTAGGTGCCGCCCAGTCCGCCCGGATTCGGTGCATCCATAATCGCTTGTTGGCCGACCACGCCGGACAACGGCATGCCGCCGGCGAGCGATTTCGCCATCGTGATCAGATCAGCAGTGACGGGGTAATGGTTCATGGCAAACAGCTTGCCGGTGCGTGCAAAGCCGGTTTGAACTTCATCGGCAATCAGCAAAATGCCGTAGGTGTCGCACAGCGCGCGCAAGGCAATGAACAATTCTGGCGGGGCAATGTTGAAGCCACCTTCGCCTTGTACCGGCTCCAAAATGATCGCTGCAACACGGGTCGGATCAACGTCGGCTTTGAACAGGGTGTGGATCGCAGACATGGCATCTTCGACGCTAATGCCATGCACGGCGTTCGGGTAAGGAACGTGGTAGACCTCGCCCGGGAAGGGGCCAAAGCCGGTTTTGTACGGTGCGACTTTGCCGGTCAGCGCCATGCCCATCATGGTGCGGCCATGGAAACCGCCCGCAAAGGCGATGGTTGCACTGCGGCCGGTGGCGGCGCGAGCAATTTTGATGGCGTTTTCAACCGCTTCTGCGCCAGTGGTGAAGAAGGCGGTTTTCGCAGGGCCGTCGATCGGCGCGCAGGCGTTAATTTTTTCTGCCAGCGCGACATAGCCTTCGTAAGGCACAATTTGGTAGGCAGTATGCGTAAACTGTTTCAGTTGAGATTCGATGGCGGCAATCAGTTTTGGATGGCGATGGCCGGTGTTGAGAACGGCAATCCCTGCTGCGAAGTCAATAAACCGACGACCTTCCACATCCCACAGTTCGGCACCTTCGGCGCGTTCTGCGTAAAAGTCACACATCACGCCGACTCCACGTGGGGTCGCTGCATTTTTCCGAGCTTGTAAATTTGCGTTGCGCATCTGAATCTCTCCTGTGATCCCGCCTCAGGGACGATAGGGTGATGACCCGGCGGGTATAAGGTGCGCATTACAAGGCAACTTTGGCCTTGTTCGTAGAGCCGATTCTATTTTTTTGATGGTGCCAATTTTATGCTGACCGATCTGTTGTTACAGAAACTCGAGCGCAATAGTCCGTTACCGAAAAATCGTCAGCTGTATCTGCTGCTGCGCGAACTCATTCTGGATGGGACGCTGAAATCGGGCGGGCAATTGCCCACAACCCGTGAGCTGGCGCGTCAACTTTCGCTATCGCGCAATACGGTGATGTACGCCTATGAGCAGCTGTTGGCCGAGGGCTATGTGATTGCGCGAACCGGTAGCGGAACCTATGTCGCCGACACCTGCCCCGAAGACAGCATGAGTGTCGAAAACCTTGCTGAACGCCTGCCGCCCGAAAAGCAAGAAGGGCGTTTATCGCAGCGTGGCCAACAGCTGATTACCCATGCGGGTGCGCTGTCGGTTCAATGGGGGGCGTTTATTCCGGGGGTGCCGGATGTCACCGCATTTCCGTATCGGACGTGGGTGCGGATTCAAAATCGGGCATGGCGACGACCCGGCCCGCAGTGGCTCACGTATGGCCCCAGCGGTGGGTATGCACCGCTGCGCGAAGCGGTCGCGGATTATTTGCGGGTGGCGCGTTCGGTGGTGTGTGACCCCGATCAAATCGTGATTACGCACGGGATTCATCAGGCGATTGATTTGATTTTGAGCATGCTGTCCGACGTGGGTGATCGCGCGTGGATTGAAGAGCCGGGCTATTGGGGGATTCGAAATTTGTTGAATACCTCTGGCTTGCAGGTGCAGCCGATTGCCGTGGACGCCGAAGGTATGAATCCACAGCCGGAAGATTGGCAAACACCGCCGCGCCTTATTTTTGTGACGCCATCGCACCAATACCCGACAGGGGCGGTGATGAGTTTGGCAAGGCGGCGGGCGCTGTTGGAAATGGCGCGGCAGCATGATTCGTGGGTGGTCGAAGATGACTACGACAGCGAGTTTCGCTATGGCGGCCGTCCTTTGGCGTCGTTGCAAGGTTTGGACACCGCAGGGCGGGTGCTGTATGTCGGTACGTTTAGCAAAACCCTTTTCCCAAGCATGAGAATGGGTTATTTGGTCTTACCAAAATCTTTGGTCGATTCGTTCCAAGTGGGGGTCGCGGAGCTATACCGTGCCGGTCATCAATTGGAGCAGGCGATTTTGGCGGACTTTATGTCGGAAGGGCACTTTGCGACCCATATTCGACGGATGCGAATGCTTTACGGTGAAAGGCGTGCGTTGCTGCTCGAGGGGTTGCGAAGTGAGCTTGGCAACGATTGTGTGTTATCGCATGACAGCCAAGCCGGTTTGCATTTGGTGTTGAAATTAGATCAAGACGACCGTGAAGCCACCGAGCTGGCGCGGCAGGCTGGAATTGTGGTCAGACCATTATCCAAATATTACCAAGATCAGAGCATGGCGCAGGCGGGCTTGCTTTTGGGCTACGCCTGCGTGCCTGATCAAAAAATTAAACCCGCTTTGCAGCGTTTAATTCAGGTGATTGGTTTAGATCGTTAATCGGTGTTTAAGGTGTGGGTGTCAGGAAACAAGCCGCGCGCAGACTACAGTCGTATGACCCGATATTTCAGGAGTTTTTCTATGTTGATTCGATCTACTTATTCGATTTCTGAGTCAGAAGTGACTCCGCATGAAGTGTATGTGAATCGACGCCAATTGATGGCGGCGGGCGCGGCGCTTGGGGTGAGTGGTTCGACATGGGCGGCCACACTTGCGGCGCAGCGCAGCCCATTGAGTACCACCGAAACGATGAATACCCGCACCGAGGTCACCAGCTACAACAATTTTTATGAATTTGGCTACGACAAAACCGATCCCGCTGCCCATGCCCACACGCTGAAAACGGACGGTTGGCGGGTCGAAGTGATGGGGCATGTTGAAAAGCCGATGGTGTTTTCGATGGCGGATTTGCTCAAACTTGCGCCACTCGAAGAGCGCATTTATCGGCTGCGCTGTGTTGAGGGCTGGTCGATGGTGATCCCGTGGATTGGTTTTCCGTTGTCGGCATTATTGAAAAAGGTGCAGCCAACCAGCCAAGGGAAATTCTTAGAGTTTTCGAGTTTGGCCGACGAAACCATGATGCCCGGCGTGCGGCGTGGTTTGCTAGATTGGCCGTATCGAGAAGGCTTGCGGATTGATGAGGCCATGCATCCGTTGACGATTTTGGCGGTTGGCCTCTATGGCAGCACCTTGCCGAATCAGAATGGCGCGCCGGTACGGTTGGTGGTGCCGTGGAAATACGGTTTTAAAAGTGCTAAGTCGATTGTGCGTATCGAACTGATCGAAAAAGCCCGCCAAACTTCGTGGATGAAGGCGGGGCCGAATGAATATGGCTACTTTGCCAACGTGAATCCCGATGTGCCGCACCCGCGTTGGAGTCAGGCTTCGGAGCGGCGTATTGGCGAACTGCTGAAGCGTAAAACCTTGCCGTTTAATGGCTATGCCGAGCAGGTGGCGGGTTTGTATCGTGGCCTCGATTTGAAGCGGTTCTTCTGATGAGGTCTTTTGTTTCGGTACGGCTGGTGAAGTGCGGGATCTGGTTCGGGGCGCTGCTGCCCGTGTGCTATGCGCTGTGGTGGGTGATGACGGGGCGGGCGGTGAATCCGATTGAGTGGATGAGCCGCGAATCGGGCTGGTGGACGTTGTTTTTCTTGTGTTTGACGCTTGTAATTACCCCATTGCGACAGTGGTCAAATTACAGTGTTTTAATCAAATTTAGGCGATTATTGGGGTTGTTTGCGTTTTTTTACGCGTTTTTGCATGTCATGGTTTATGTGGGGTTTGATCAATTTTTTGATGTTGGCGCGATCGTGGCGGACGTTTGGAAACGGCCCTTTATCACTATGGGGGCGCTCTCATTTGTGTTGATGGTGCCGCTGGCGGTGACTTCAACCGAGGGCTGGATGCGGCGTTTAAAGCGGCGTTGGGGGGCGTTACATCGTTTGGTGTACCCATGCGCTGTCGCTGGGGTGGTGCATTTTTGGTGGTTGGTGAAGCGCGATCTCACGGAACCAATGGCTTTTGCGCTGGTTTTAGCGGGGTTGTTAGGGTGGAGAATAGTGCGATGGTGGAAGAAAAAAACAGTCTCCCCACGCTGATCGACACCCATTGTCACCTTGATTTTCCGGCTTTTGATGTCGATCGTGCCGAAGTGGTGGCGGCGGCGCGGCAGTGTGGCGTGACAAAGATGATTGTGCCGGCTGTGCTGGCGCGCGATTTTGCGCGGGTGGCGTCGATGCGTACGCAATATGGGTGTGCGATCGCTTTGGGTTTGCATCCACTGTGGATCGACGAGCACACCGAGGCGGATTTGGCGACGTTAGATGCGGCACTGCGCCAAGAACAGCCATGTGCGGTCGGTGAAATCGGTCTTGATTTTGCGGACCCACAGGCGGACACGGTTCGGCAAGAGTGGTTCTTGGTTGAACAGCTTCAGCTTGCGCGCCGGTACGATTTGCCGGTGCTATTGCATACGCGGCGCAGTTTGGATCGGGTGTTGAAATATGTGCGTCAAGTGCCTGTGGTGGGCGGAATCGTTCATGCGTTTAACGGGAGCGAGCAGCAGGCCAAGATGTTGATTGATCGCGGCTTTAAGCTCGGCTTTGGCGGCAGTATGAGTTATGCCGGTTCGACACGGATTCGGCGGCTGGCGGCGACGCTGCCATTAAGCGCGATTGTGCTGGAAACCGACGCACCCGATATGCCTCCGCAATGGGCGCAAGGTCAGCGTAATCACCCTAAAAACATTCGGGATTTTGCGCAGATTTTGGCGGACTTAAGGGGGGTGCCGTTGGCGTACGTTGTGGAGTGTGTGCAAGAAAATTCGATTGGAATGCTACGTCCTGCTGTATGATTGTTTTATGACATATTTGTTACAAGTTTGGGTGATTCTCTGTGTAGATCGCAAATTTTCAACTTGTTTAAGTCTTTAAATCATTCTCCGCTCGGCGTATTTCTATGAAATCTCTCTCTATTTCTGCCCGAATTCAGCTCGGTTTTTCGGTTCTTTTATTTCTTCTGTTGTCTTTGGGTGGGGCGGCTTATTTGGCGATGAGCCAAATTCAAGCGCGCGTGAGCGAAGGGGTTTCTAAAGAGCTCGCATTTTATTCTGCGATGATGGAAGTTCAGCATCAGGTGGGCAATTTGCGGCGCTATGAAAAAGATATGTTGTTCCATCTTCAACAGCCCGATCGGCGCGAGAGTTATTTTCAAAAATGGCAGCATAGCGTGACGCTGACCCAAGCGAGTTTGAATGAAGGCGCGGCGATTTTTTTAAATCCCGCTATTGCTGAAAAAATTAAAAAAATTCAAAGCACTTTGCCGCGGTATATCGAAGGTGTAACGGGTGTGATCAAGCATGTGAGCGCAGAAAAGCTGGCTTCGATTGAGGAGGTCAATGCTGCACTGGCTGAGCACAAAAAATCGATTTATGTCGTCGAAGCGTTGTTGGAAGAGGTTTCGTCAGAAACGCATAGCACAGTCGATCACCTAGATGATCAAGTCGAAGAAACAACGAATTCGATGAACTTGCTGATGTTTTTGTGGGTGGTGCTCGGCTTATTGATTGGGGTGAGCGTTGCAATTTGGGTGGTGCGCTCTATTCGGCAGCCGCTGAATACGTTATGTCGGCTCAGCGCTGAGTCGGCATCTGCCTTGGATTTGCGGGTGACGCTTCCTGATTTTGGCCGCAATGAAATTGGCAATGTCGCTCATGCGTTTCAACAATTACTCAATGCAATGCGGCACATTATTCAGGAATCACATGGCCACGCCCGTAGCGTAGACCACGCCGCAACGGGATTGCTGAGTTTGACGAGTCAAATTCATCAGGCGGTCGGTGTGCAAACGGAGGCGGCGGGGGCGAGTGCGGCCGCGATTGATACCTTAACAGCGGGCATTCATCGTATTTCGGACAATACCGGTGGACTCACGGCGCAGATGCAATGTGTGTCTGACGAGGCTGTTCAGGGGGTGAGTATGGCGAAACACGTCTGTGAAACCATGCAGGAGATTGCTTCGGGCGTTCGTGAAGCGCATCAGTCAATTCATGCCCTCAGTGTGCGCTCGGACGAAATCGGCAAGATTGTAGGGGTGATTCGTGAGATTGCAGAGCAAACAAACTTGCTCGCATTGAATGCCGCTATTGAGGCGGCGCGCGCAGGAGAAACCGGCCGAGGCTTTGCGGTGGTTGCCGATGAGGTGCGCAAATTAGCGGAGCGCACTGGTCAGGCGACTTTGGAAATTGGCAATTTAATTGGCGTAGTGCAGGCCGATACGGCGAGTGCTGTGGAGGGTATGAGAGTTGCTGGGCTGCGCGTGGATGATGGGGTGGATCGGGCAGTGAGTTTAGGGCAGGGTTTGGAGGCTATCCAAACACAGGCATTTTCTGCCCTAGAAAAAAGCGTGGATATTGCCGAGGTGCTTCGGGCTCAGAGTCAGTCTAGTGAGTCGATCTCTGCCCATGTAGAGAACATTGTCGGCATGACCAAAGATGCCAAACACTCCGTGAGCGAAGCAAATGGCGTGTCGTCGCAGTTGAGCCAACTTGCTGCTGCGCTCAACACGGGTCTCAGCCGATTCAGTGTGTAGCGTTTTCTTCCGGCGCTTCATGTGTGGCATTTAGCCGCGATGGGGCGCTGTATTTGGCGTAGTAGGTGGCGGCCAAGAAAAAAACGGTGCTCAGTGCAATCTCTCCGCAGGCTAGACCACGAGACAAGGGGTCTAAGTCTGACCATGCCCGCATGATGCCTTCACCGAAGAACAGCAAAATAAACATGGTTGACCATTGAAACGTATAGCGACGGCCGTTCAAAATCCCACGTAACGGCCACAGCAGTAAGACGGCTTTGAGCACCAGAATCGAGCCACCCGGTCGTAAGGGGGCAAGCCAAAGCTCCCACGCAAGATTCAAAATAATCAGCGCAATCAGGCTAATACTGGCGATCAGGTTCAGTTGGCGAAGGTTCATTCTGCAGATTCACTCGGTCTTGCGCTGGGGCGACCTAACCAAATGGCGAGCAAAATACCAAATTCGTAGAGTAGCCACAGCGGCAGGGCTAACATAATTTGCGACAGCACATCGGGCGGTGTGACCACGGCGGCAATGACGAAGGCTCCAACAATGACATAGGGGCGGCCTTCGCGGAGTTTTTCGATGCTGACGACGCCAAAACGTGCCAGCAAAACAACGACAATCGGCACTTCAAATGTCACGCCAAAGGCGAGGAACATTCCAAGGACGAACGACAGGTATTTATCAATGTCGGTCATCATCGATACCCCATCGGGGGTGACGGCGGTCATAAAGCCGAAGACGACAGGAAAGACCAAAAAGTACGCAAAGCTCATCCCAATCAAAAATAAAATGATGGATGACACCATGACCGGCACAATCAGTTTGCGCTCGTGGGCGTACAAGCCGGGGGCGATAAACGCCCAAATCTGGTAAAGCGTATTGGGCAATGACAGCACAAAAGCCACCATCATCGTGACCTTGAGTGGCACGAAGAACGGGGTCGTGACATCGGTGGCGATCATATTCGTGCCTGCGGGCAGTGCGGTCATCATCGGCAAGGCCAGCAGGTGATAAATATCACCTGACCAATGAAATAGGCCAAGAAAGACCACCAGCAGGCCGATTAAGACCCGAACTAAGCGGGTTCTAAGCTCAAGTAGATGCGCAATCAGGGGTTGTTGTTGGTCGATCATGAGGGCTTACGGTGTGGGTCTTCGGCAGGAGAACTTGATTTTGCTTCGGGCGGGGCGTGTTCGCCGACTAAATCAGTATGACTTGCCGTTGCAGGTGCTATGGCGTGTTTAATGTCGTTTTTGATTGGGTCGGCAGTTTGGTGGATGCTTTTTTCTGCGCTATCCAGCTCGCTTTTGATCTGGCTTTCGAAGTTGGTTGCGGCATCTTGGATGTCCGACTGCAGTTGGCGTAATTCACCGAGGTGAACTTCGCGCTGAATATCGGCTTTGACGTGGCTAATGTAGCGCTGCAGGCGGCCGACAAAAGCGCCCACCGTCCGCGCGACTTTCGGGAGGCGCTCTGGGCCAATCACGACCAAGGCCACCACACCGATGACAATAATTTCACCGAAGCTGATCTCGAACACGGTGCTTACTTCTTATCGTGGCTATCGACGTCGATGACACGGCCACTTTCTTTAGCGGCGGTGTTGCTATCGGCGGTATCGCCTTCTTTCATACCATCTTTGAAACCTTTGACGGCACCACCAAGATCTTGGCCGATATTGCGCAGTTTTTTAGTGCCAAAAATCAAGACCACAACCAAAAGCACCACTAACCAGTGCCAGATACTGAAAGAACCCATCGAAATAACCTTTCATGACAAAAAAGGCCGGCGTTGCCGGCCTAGGTTGGGGCGCGTTTAGGACTTAGCTTTTTTTGCCATGACCAAAAACATGAATGTGCAGATGGAACACTTCTTGTCCGCCATCCCGTCCCGTGTTGATACTGGTCTTGAAGCCGTTTCCTAAACCTTGCGCTTGGGCAAGCTGAGGCACGAGTGCCAACATTTTACCTAAGAGTGCTTCATCTTGTGGTCCTACGTGCGCCAAAGATTCAATATGGCGTTTAGGAATCAGCAAGAAATGCACTGGCGCAATCGGATTGATGTCATGAAAAGCCAAGACATCATCGTCTTCGTAAACCTTGTTGGCGGGAATCGCACCGCCCGCAATCTTACAGAAAATACAGTCGCTCATGGTTATCGCTCTGACCGATTATGTTTCAAAGTGTTCAGCTAGGTTTGCGCGAGGCTTTCTCGTCATGGCCGGAAATCCCTTCGCGGCGATGCAGCTCGTCTAGCACATTCTCTGGGCGGAGGCCGTGGTGTGCCAACAGAACCATCGAATGGAACCACAGATCAGCGACTTCGCGCACGATGTGCAAACGATCGCCATCTTTAGAGGCCATCAGGGTTTCACCGGCTTCTTCGATGACTTTTTTCAGAATGGCGTCTTGGCCTTTGTGAAACAAGGAAGAGACATAAGACGTGCTGGGGTCGGCTTCTTTGCGTGCTTCCAGAATGTCGGCGATGCTATACAGTACTTCGGCGTGAATCATGCTGTCCTCGCTATGTCTTTTGGATAAATTCGGCGTTTAACGAGTATAACCTTGTTTTTTTATGCGTGGGTAATGGGCGTGGTAGCGCGCGTGCTCAATGACCGTGTCCATGTTGATAAATACTGTTGGGGTCTTTTAGCACGCTATCAACTGTTTCCCATTGTCCTTGCGCAAAGACACGGTAAAAGCAGCTTTCGCGTCCGGTATGGCAAGCGATTCCACCGGCTTGCTCAATTTGCATGACGATCACATCACCGTCACAATCTAAGCGCAGTTCTTTGACGGTTTGCAGGTGGCCGGACTCTTCGCCTTTTTTCCAGAGGCGGTTGCGGGAACGGCTCCAGTAATGCGCAATCTGAGTGTCGGCGGTGAGCTGCAAGGATTCGCGATTCATCCACGCCACCATCAAGACCCGTCCGCTGGCGGCATCTTGTGCGATCGCTGTGACCAGCCCTTTTTCATCCCACTTCACCGCATCGAGCCAAGTCTGGTTTTCTGACATGATTTTTTCCGAAAGGGTTTAGAGGCGGACTTCGATGCCTGCGGCGCGCATCGCTTCTTTCGCTTGGCGCACGGTGTATTCGCCAAAATGGAAAATACTGGCGGCCAGAACCGCATCCGCTTTGCCCTGTTGCACGCCATCAACCAAGTGCTGCAAATTGCCGACGCCGCCCGAGGCAATCACCGGAATGTTGACGGCATCGCTAATGGCGCGGGTCAACGGCAGGTTGAAGCCGATTTTGGTGCCGTCGCGGTCCATGCTGGTGAGCAAAATTTCACCTGCGCCGTAGTCCGCCATTTTCTTTGCCCATTCGACTGCATCAATGCCCGTGGCGTTGCGGCCACCGTGAGTAAAAATTTCCCAGCGGTCATTTTCGGGGGTGACTGCTTTCGCATCGACGGCCACCACAATGCATTGGCTTCCAAAGCGAGAGGCCGCATCGGCGACTAAATCGGGATTGGTAATCGCGGCGGTGTTGATGCTGATTTTATCCGCACCCGCATTGAGTAAGCGGCGAATATCTTCGACTTTGCGCACGCCCCCGCCCACCGTCAGGGGAATAAAGACCTGAGAGGCGACTTCTTCAATGACATGCAAAATCAAATCGCGGTCGTCTGAGCTGGCGGTGATGTCCAAAAAGGTCAGCTCATCTGCGCCTTGTTCGTCATAGCGGCGAGCAATTTCGACCGGATCACCGGCATCGCGGAGTTCAACAAAGTTAATGCCTTTGACAACGCGTCCGGCAGTGACATCGAGGCAAGGAATAATGCGTTTGGCGAGCATGGGTGCGCTTTGGTCGTAAAAAATGAGGAAAAAGACCAAAGCCAAGCTCAAAGTTGGCTTTGGTCGCGCAGGGCCATTGGATTAGGCGTCAGAAAGCTCGTCGGCCAGCGTTTGTGCTTCTGCGAATTGGATAGAGCCTTCGTAGATGGCGCGACCGGTAATCGCCCCTTCAATGCCTTCGGCTTCCACCGCGCATAGACTTCTCACATCGTCCAGATTGGTGAGACCGCCCGAAGCGATCACCGGAATGGTGAGCGCTTGTGCCAGCTTGACGGTGGCGTCGATGTTGACGCCATTCATCATGCCATCGCGACCAATATCGGTGTAAATCACCGAAACGACACCGTAATCTTGGAAGCGTTTTGCGGTTTCAATCACATCGTGGTGGGTGATTTTTGCCCAGCCATCAATGGCAATTTTGCCGTCTTTAGCATCCAAACCTACAATCACTTGGCCGGGAAAAGCGTCGCAAGCATCGTGCAAGAAGCCGGGGGTTTTGATCGCTGCGGTGCCGATGATGACGTAAGACAAACCCATATCGAGATATTTTTCGATGGTGTCCAGATCGCGAATACCGCCGCCCAGTTGGACGGGCATATCGTCGCCGACTTCTTCGAGAATTTTACGAATCACGGCGAGATTTTTGGGCTTTCCAGCAAAGGCTCCATTGAGATCTACCAGATGAAGTCGCCGCGCACCTTGGTCTCGCCAATGGGCAGCAACCTCAACAGGGTTGTCAGAAAATACGGTGGCGTCGTCCATAACGCCTTGTTTTAGACGTACGCACTGACCGTCCTTGAGATCGATGGCAGGAATTAGCAGCATGATGCGAAAGGGTATCGAAAGGTTAGAGATTGCCGTCCCAAGCAAGGAAGTTCTGCATCATCTGCAGGCCCGCTCGGTGGCTCTTTTCGGTGTGAAACTGTGTCGCAAAAACATTATCTCGCCCGACAATACAGGAAAATCGTTCGGGATAATCACTTTCGGCAAGGGTCAGCGTACTGTCTGCCGGTAAAAAATGGTAGCTATGGACGAAATAGAAGCGTTCGCCATCAGGGATTTTCGCAAAAAGGGGATGTTTTGCGGTTTGATACACCTGATTCCAGCCCATATGCGGCACTTTTAAGCGCTCGCCGTGGCTGTCGGTCAGATGATCGGCAAAACGAACGACATTGCCCGCAAAGATACCCAGTCCGGCGGTATCGCCTTCTTCACTGTGATCGAGCAGCAGTTGCGCGCCGACGCAGATTCCAAAGAAGGGTTTGGTCCGTGTTGATTCGCGCACGGCTTCAGCCAGCCCGTAGCTATTCAGCTCGCGCATACAATCTGGCATCGCGCCCTGACCGGGGAAAATCACTTTGTCTGCTTTGATCACGGCGTCGGGGTCTCGGGTCAGAAAAACCTCCGCGCCAATGTCATTGACGGCTTCGACAGATTTAAGCACCGAGTGCAAATTGCCCATGCCGTAATCAATAATGGCCACTTTCATGCGGTCAACGTTCCCTTGGTAGAAGGTGTCATGCCTGCCATGCGGTCATCGTACTCGCAGGCCATGCGCAGCGCGCGCCCAAATGCTTTGAATACGGTCTCGGCTTGGTGGTGGCTATTGTCGCCGCGCAGATTATCAATATGCAGCGTGACCATGCTGTGATTCACAAAGCCATGGAAAAACTCGCTGAACAAGTCGACATCAAAAGTCCCAATGCAGGCGCGCGTAAAGTCGATGTTGTAGACCAAGCCCGGTCGCCCAGAGAGGTCCAGTACGACGCGGCTTAAGGCTTCGTCGAGCGGCACATAAGCATGACCGTAGCGGCGAATGCCTTTTTTATCCCCAATCGCCTTTGCAAAAGCTTGGCCGAGGGTAATGCCGATATCTTCGACCGTATGATGCGCGTCAATGTGGAGATCGCCTTTGGCGACAATGTTCAGATCAATCAGGCCGTGACGGGCGATTTGATCCAACATGTGATCCAAAAAGGGGACACCGGTATCGAAGTGGGAAAGGCCGGTGCCGTCGAGATTAATGGCTACCGTGATTTGTGTTTCTAGCGTATTGCGTGTGATTTCAGCTTGCCGCATGGGAATACCGTCGCAGGGAGTAAAGTGAAGTCTTGAAGCAGGGCCGAAGCGTGAGATTCGCATGATACCATTTCGCTCTGCGATGTATGTACCCGATCCTTGTCCGTCTTTAACCGTCTGAACTGAAAAAACGATCATGAGCCAATATTGGAGCGCCGTTGTTCACGGCTTAACCCCCTATGTTCCCGGTGAGCAACCTAAGTTGCCGGATCTCATCAAATTAAACACCAACGAAAATCCCTACCCGCCTTCTCCGCAGGCCTTGGCGGCGATTGCGGCGGAGGCCGATGGCCGGTTGCGGCTGTATCCCGACCCGAATGGTGATAGTCTCAAAGCTGCCGTAGCGGCGCATTATGCGATTCCGGCTGAGCAGGTTTTTGTCGGAAATGGTTCGGATGAAGTCTTGGCGCATGTGTTTTTGGCTTTGCTCAAACACGACAAACCGATTTTATTCCCAGACATCACATATAGTTTTTATCCGGTGTATTGCGGTCTGTACGGGGTGGATTACCAAACCGTTCCACTGGATGCGCAGTTTGCGATTCAGTCGACCGATTATGCACAGCCGAATGGCGGCATTATTTTCCCGAATCCGAATGCGCCGACCGGCCGTGTGCTCGCGTTGGCTGAAATTGAAACCATTCTGAAAGCCAATCCGAATTCAGTGGTCGTCGTGGATGAGGCCTACATTGATTTTGGTGGTCAGTCGGCTATTTCTTTGGTTGCGCAGTATCCGAATTTATTGGTGACACAAACCTTGTCTAAATCGCGTTCGCTGGCGGGTTTGCGAGTTGGTTTTGCAGTCGGGCAGGCACATCTGATCGATGCTTTAGAGCGTGTTAAAAATAGCTTCAATTCGTATCCCTTGGATCGGCTGGCGCTGGCAGGCGCAACGGCTGCGATGGCGGATACCGCGTATTTTGAGCTGACTTGCCAAGCGGTAATTCAAACCCGTGAACGCATGACTGCCGCGCTTCAAGCTTTGGGCTTTGAGGTGTTGCCTTCGGCGGCCAATTTTGTGTTTGCTCGCCACCCTTTGCACGATGCGGCAACCTTGGCGCAGCGGCTGCGTGAACGCGCGATTATCGTGCGCCACTTCAAAGCCGCCCGCATAGATCAATTTTTGCGGATTACGGTCGGTACTGCCCCAGAAACGGATCAATTGATCGACGCGCTCACTGCGATTTTGGCGGCGTAATCGCGAGTCAAGTTGGGTGGATTGTGGGTGAAATAAAAAAAGGCTGCCAGATGGCAGCCTTTTTTGAGTCGCGATATTGGTTAAATGTCGTCACGGAGGCGCAGTTCGGCTGCGCGGGCGTGGGCGGTGAGGCCTTCGCCATGCGCTAGAATCGAAGCGATTTTGCCGAGCTTTTGAGCGCCTTGTTCAGAGACTTGAATCAAGCTGCTGCGTTTTTGAAAGTCGTACACGCCGAGCGGGCTGGCAAAGCGCGCGGTGCGGCTGGTCGGTAATACATGATTCGGGCCTGCGCAGTAGTCACCGAGCGATTCTGAGGTAAAGCGACCCATAAAAATCGCACCAGCATGACGGAGCTGTTCGAGATAGCGATCCGGTTCTTCGACCGAAAGTTCGAGGTGTTCTGGCGCGATATAGTTGGCAATCTCGCAGGCTTGCTCAAGGCTGGCGACTTCAATCAGTGCGCCACGGTTGCTGAGCGAGGCTTCGATAATGTCGCGACGCGGCATGGTCGGTAAGAGCCGATCAATGCTGTTTTGGACTTGATCGAGATATTCCGCCGAGGGTGAAAGCAAAATAGCCTGTGCAATTTCGTCGTGTTCGGCTTGGCTGAAGAGATCCATGGCGATCCAGTCTGGATCGGTTTTGCCATCGCAAATCACGAGAATTTCTGAGGGGCCTGCCACCATGTCGATGCCAACGACACCAAAGACGCGACGTTTAGCGGCGGCCACGTAGGCATTGCCGGGGCCGGTGATTTTATCGACTTGCGGAATGGTTTCGGTGCCATAGGCGAGCGCAGCGACGGCTTGTGCGCCGCCAATGGTAAAGGCACGATCGACGCCCGCGACAAAGGCTGCGGCGAGCACAAGATCATTTTTTTCGCCACCGGGGGTGGGGACAACCATGATGATTTCGCCCACGCCCGCGACTTTGGCGGGAAGTGCGTTCATCAAAACCGAGCTGGGGTAGGCGGCTTTTCCACCGGGGACGTAGATGCCGACGCGATCGAGCGGTGTAACTTGTTGACCAAGGCGGGTGCCATCTTCGTCGATATAGCTCCACGAGCTGGATTTTTGGCGTTCGTGATAGTGACGCACGCGTGCGGCGGCGGCTTCAAGGGCGGTGCGGGTTGCATCGGGGAGGCGATGGTAGGCCGCCTCAAGTTCTGTATGGCTCAGTTCGAGTTCGGCCACGCTGTTCGCCGTGAGGCGATCAAAGCGCTGAGTGTATTCAAGAACGGCGCGGTCGCCTTCTTTGTGGACATGGTCGCACATGGCGGCGACGGTGGCATCGACGCTGCTGTCTTGTGCGGTTTCGAAGGCGAGTAGGGCTTTAAGTTGATCTTGAAAGTCGGTCTGGGAGGATGAGAGGCGGCGCATAGAAATCCTTAGCTAAGAGCGACTTTGGCTCCAAGGGCGATCAAGGCCGCACCCAATACGCGGTTGATGCTGCGTTGAATGCGGTGAAGGAGTGTTTGAATAAAACGGTGCTGCACAAAGAGTACGAGCAGCGGCCAGTACAGCAGGCTGAGTGTGCAAATAATACTGCCCATGGTGAGCCGGTCGATCAGTGTGCTGCTTGGGCTCATTAATTGGGTGAAAACGCTAAAGAAAAAGAGCGTGACTTTAGGGTTGAGCAGGTTACATAGCAGGCCTTGGCCAAATGCCTGCAACGGGCTGAGATGGTTTATGTTTGCGGGCTGCGCGTGTGCGGCTGCGTTTGCGGTGGCACGGCGAGCGAATAGGGCTTGTGCGCCCATCCAAATGAGATAGCTGGCACCGGCATATTTTAATAGGTTAAACAGCCATGGCGTTTGGCTAATGATCAGGGCTAAGCCCGCGATACAGTAGCTGATATGCACCATGACTCCAACATTGATGCCGAGTGCGGTCGCCAGCGCGACGCGCCGTGGTTGGGTGGCAGCATGCTTGATGACTAAAATAAAATCGGGGCCAGGGCTGATCATTGCCAAGACCGCGATCAAGGTAATCATGATCGCAGAATCGAAAGTCATGAAAATTCCTATGGCTTATTGGGCAGCAGAGCGGGCGAATGCATCAATGACCGGCTGAACAGTCTGATATTTCAGCTTTAAAGCGGCTTGGTTCACAACAAGGCGCGAGCTAATGTCGATGATGTGTTCAACAGCGATTAAGTCATTGGCTTTGAGGGTATTGCCTGTTGAAACTAGATCGACGATGGCGTCTGCCAGTCCAACGAGTGGCGCGAGTTCCATGGAGCCGTAGAGTTTGATGATGTCGACGTGAACGCCTTTGCGCGAGAAGTGTTCTCGGGCAATTTCGGGGTATTTGGTGGCGACACGCAGGCGGGCGCCTTGGCGGACAGCCGTTTCGTAATCAAAGCCATTTTTGACTGCGACCATCATACGGCAGCGAGCAATATTGAGGTCGACAGGTTGGTACAAACCAAGACCGCCATGCTCAATGAGGACATCTCGTCCGGCAATCCCAAGATCGGCTGCGGCATATTGGACGTAGGTCGGAACATCGCTGGCGCGCACAATAATGAGCTGCACATCGTCCCGGTTCGTCCCGATAATGAGTTTTCTCGATGATTCGGGATCTTCTAATGGGGTAATCCCTGCTGCGGCAAGAAGGGGCAGGGTCTCGTCAAAAATACGACCCTTAGAGAGGGCAATGGTCAACATAACTTTGGGGCAATCGATATTGGGCAGGGAAAAACGGGGCGCGCGCGATTTAGTCGCGAAGCAGTGCCCGCCGTTCACGCTCTAATTGAGAAATATAGCGCTGAATGTTGTTTTCGGCTTTTGCCGATAAATGGCGGAACTCACAGCCAACACGGGTGTGCGAAACCCCATTTTTCTGTCGAACGGCGATTTTATTACGCACTTCGATTTCAACGGGAATCGTGCCACTTTGCTTGAGATCAAGTGAGCAGTCATGCGAGTTCATGCCGACCCCAACGCCAGGAATATCATCCGGCAAAATGAGAGACACGCCGCCAAGGCTGATATCGTAAACAGGCAGAATCAGGCCTTTACCACCATCAAAGTCGTGCATATGGCAGCTGATTGGGCTAGCGATGGGGGTCTGAATGCGGAAATATTCACGCCGTTGCAGCTTAATAAGCTCAATCGGAATGGCCGTCGCCAGCGCGGCGCGCCCTTCGTAATTGATTTCACGGACACGTCCAACAGCGAACTGGGTTTTGACGCCTTCTGGCGTGCAAACAAAGACATGGCGGTCGCTTTTGAGCAGTAGCCGATTCATGTCTGGATTGGAACCCATGTCGAATATCAGTAAATCTTGCTTGCTATCAACGGCAAGAATCCGTGAAAGAATGAAGGATTTACCTTGGTTAGAGAATACCGTGACCATCTGATTAGCCAAAACGATACGGCGCAGGTGATGCGCGATCTCTAATGGGGAGGTCAGAGTATATTGGGCAAGTTTATCGCTATTCACCGGCAAGGCGGCGTTAGGCGAACTACCGAGTGTATTGTCCGAATCTGTCACGTTCCTGAACGCCAATGGTAGGGTCTGTCTTAAAATAAAAACACACTGAATCTAGCGAGCTTTGCGAAATTCAGTGACGAGATAATACGATTTTTAGGTCATGGACGAACATGTCGCTGCCACCACCATAAGGGATCATAACCTGTAATTTTCCTTGCGGATCGAATAGAAAACTCGCTGCGCTATGGTCTATTGTATAGTTTCCTGACGCGATATCCCCGCGTTTTTCGTGCACTATTTTATAGGCTCGAGCAACATTTGTAATGTCGCTTGTTGATCCGCTTAAACCAATAAATCGCGGATCGAAGGCAGTGACATACGCTGCCATTTGTTCTGCAGAATCTCTCTCTGGATCGACCGAAACAAACAAAACTTGAACGCGATCTGCATCGCTTCCCAACTTTTTCATTGTAGATGCAAGTTCAGCGAGTGTTGTTGGGCAGACGTCAGGACAGTGAATATAACCGAAAAACAAAACTACTGCTTTACCATGAAATTCAGATAGGCGGCGTTTTTTCCCATGATGGTCAGTCAGTGTGAAGTCGCTACCAAGTTGCATGCTACTAATGTCTGTGCCTTGATACGCGGGCCGTGCCGACTCTTGGCCTTGGCATGCGACGATCATCAGAGAAAGTGAGGCGATAAAAATACGGCGAAACCAATGGGTCATGATGGCCACTTTTGTTCTGTCTTTTTGGTAAAAAAGGCAATCATAAACAGGCCTAGGTCAAACGGTGAGTACTATTAGTATTTGCTAACGTCGGCAGGATAGTGGCGAAGCTATAAATAGGCAAGAAAAATCGATAAAGTGTATTTTTTAGTTTTTTGGCATTTTTGTGGGTTTGTTTCATTGCGGGCTGCTGTATGGAATCTCTGCCAATAAAGGGGCAGAAATCTTGGACTGTAAAGTCGCTAGATTTTCTGCATACGCGACTTGATTCTTCTCGAGTTGATTCGCAATCCAGCCTGCCAAATGGCAACCTGATGTTTCAATTGCATGCGCTGTGAGACGCGCATGATTTAAACACCCGAGTTTCATACCCACGACCAAAATAACGGGTAAATTCAAGCGTTTGGCCAGATCTGCCATGTCTAAATCAACACTGAGTGGCGCGAGCCAGCCCCCCGCACCCTCCACGAGCACCGCTTCATAATGGGTAGACAGTTGCTTGTAATGGTGCGTGATCCGATCTAAATCTATCGTGACCCCCGCAGCCTGCGCGGCGATATGCGGCGCAATCGGCGGCTCAAAACAGTATGGGTTCATTAAGGCGCGGTCGCTTTGCCCTGTGACCGATATCAAACGTTCGACATCCTCATTGATCCATTCGCCTGCTGCATTCAATGTGGCACCACTAGCAATGGGTTTCATCGCCGCGACATGTCGGCCCTGTTGCTTCCACCCGCGCAGCACATGCATCGCCGCATGTGTCTTTCCAATTTCGGTGTCTGTACCCGTGATGAAATAGTTTTTGAGCGTGATCATAGAGAGAGCCTTAAATAAAAGAAATGCCAGCAGGCCCTTGTGGGGCCTGTGTGAAGAGTGTCACTGGATCACAGTCACCTCTGAATGTTGGCGTGTGGTTCAGGATCGCTGATTACACCCGTGGTTGAGGATTTAAGCGCTCAAGCTTGTTCGATAGTTTATTGAGTGCCGAGAGGTATGCTTTTGCCGAGGCGACGATAATGTCGGTGTCTGCCCCTTGGCCATTCACAATCTTGCCTTCCCGTTGCAAGCGAACCGTGACCTCACCTTGGCTATCGGTGCCGCTGGTAATCGCATTCACTGAATACAGCTGAAGCTCTGCACCCGATTGCGCCAACGTTTCAATCGCTTTGAAAGCTGCATCTACAGGGCCAGAACCCGAGGATTCGGCTTTGCGTTCTGTGCCGTGGTCGCTGACGGTTAATGTCGCTACCGGTGGCTCGCCTGTTTCTGTGGCGACTTTCAAGGAAATCAATTTCAGATTTTCTTGCTCGATAGTCACCATTTCATCGGAGACCAATGCGTGCAAATCTTCGTCGAAAATCTCGCGTTTGCGATCGGCCAATTCTTTAAAGCGCGCAAATGCTGCGTTTAATGCTTCTTCCGAGCTGAGTTCAATACCCAAATCAGTTAACTTGGTTTTGAACGCGTTGCGGCCGGACAACTTGCCCAAGGTCAAGCGGTTCGTACTCCAACCCACTGATTCAGCACTCATAATTTCGTAGGTTTCACGATGCTTGAGTACGCCATCTTGGTGGATGCCAGATTCATGCGCGAAGGCATTTGCGCCCACAATCGCTTTGTTCGGTTGAACTGGATAGCCCGTAATCGTCGAAACCAATTTCGAGGTCGGCACAATTTGTGTGCTTTCGATGCGGGTATCCACATTAAAGACATCACGACGCGTTTTGACCGCCATCACGATTTCTTCCAGTGCCGCATTCCCTGCGCGCTCGCCTAAGCCATTGATGGTGCATTCTACTTGGCGCGCGCCGCCCAATACTGCGGCCAGTGAGTTTGCAACCGCCATGCCCAAGTCATTGTGGCAGTGCGCTGACCAAATCGCTTTGTCGGCGTTTGGGGTCTTGGCGATTAGCTCGCGGAAAAAACTTTCGGTGCGTTGCGGTGTCGAATAGCCGACGGTGTCAGGTACGTTCAGTGTGGTTGCACCTGCTTCAATGACTGCGCCGAAAACACGGGCCAAGAAGTCGATATCTGAGCGCAACGCATCTTCTGCTGAAAACTCCACATCGTCTGTGTATTCGCGGGCAATTTTGACCGCATTGACGGCGGCTGCGACGACTTCGTCCGGCGTCATGCGGAGTTTTTTCTCCATATGAATCGGGCTGGTCGCGATAAAGGTATGGATCCGGCCTTTTGCAGCGGGTTTGATCGCTTCACCGGCGGCGCGCACGTCGCGTTCGTTAGCGCGCGCCAAGCTACAGACGGTCGATTCTTTAATCGCTTCTGCGATGGCACGGATTGACTCTGCATCACCGGGGCTGGCTGCCGCAAAGCCGGCCTCAATCACATCGACACCGAGCTTTTCCAGTTGGCGAGCGATACGGATTTTTTCTTCGCGGGTCATCGATGCGCCCGGGCTTTGTTCGCCATCACGGAGGGTGGTATCAAAAATGACTAAACGGTCACGACTCATGGTAGGGGATCTCCCGATGTTGGGCACAGGGTGTGTGCCAGTCAAATACGTATTGATATCCAGCGAGCGCCCTTGTGAGGCGGCCAGCTGAATCAGTTTATTGAGCTGAGTCAGTGGCATGCTGCCTCGCTCACGCCATTTATAAATGGCTGCGCGTGAAATTGGCTCGTCGGGATAGGCCTGTTGGAGTGTCTCTGCGAGGAGTCCCGGTCCACCAAAATCAGCGATTAGACGCTCGATGTCTAATTGCATGGTTGTTCTCTTGGCTGCTAGTGGGGTGATAGTAGAATTCATTGGACATTGTGTCAATATGTTGCGCTGCAAATTGTGTGTTTTGTGCGTAAAAAAGCCCGCTCGGGGCGGGCTTTTGGACTATTTGTCTAATTGTGGCTGCGCCATTGGCGGTTTTTTGCGTTTGAATCGTCTGAGTATGCTGATTCCGTATCCAGATAATCCATAGAGCACAAAAAAGCCAAACAAAATGAGAGGCGGTTTAGCCATCACGAGCACAATCGCGAGCACAACCAGCAGTAACGCCATAAACGGTACTTTTTGGCGTACGTTAATTTCTTTAAAGCTATAAAACTTGGTGTTTACGACCATGGAAATACCCGCGAAGGCGGTAAAGCCCAGTGTGACCCAAGGCAGAATTTCCATATCGCGATAGCCATATTCGTGGCAGATCCACACCAAACCCGCGACTAGGGCGGCGGCGGCTGGGCTAGGGAGGCCCGTAAACCAGCGTTTATCGGCAGATCCAATCATGGTGTTAAAGCGTGCGAGTCGTAGCGCGGCCCCTGCACAATAGATAAAGGCGACGAGCCAGCCGATTTTACCCAGATCTTTAAGCATCCATTCGTACGCAACCAGTGCGGGTGCGACGCCAAAACTGACCATATCGGATAGCGAGTCGAATTCTGCACCAAAGGCGCTTTGGCTGTGGGTCATGCGGGCAACACGACCATCCATGCCATCCAGAATCATGGCAATAAAAATCGCGACTGCCGCGTAGTCGAAATGGTTATCCATGGCCTGCACAATGGCGTAAAAGCCAGAGAACAGGGCTGCAAGTGTAAATAAGTTGGGCAGCAAATAAATCCCCTGCCTGCGCAGGGTGAGTTTGTTGGCCGCAACAGGACGGTCATCGGTTTGCATGGTGGCCTTGTCGCTATCGGTATTCAAGGTCAAACCAGTTCAGCCAGAATCGTTTCTGTGGCACTGACTTTGTCGCCAATGCTGACTTTGACGATGGCGCTGGTCGGTAAGTAAACATCGACACGTGAGCCAAAACGGATAAAGCCGTAGCGTTGCCCGCGGCTGAGGGTGTCGCCCGCTTGGGTATAACACAGAATTCGACGTGCCACGAGACCAGCAATTTGAATGAAGGTAATTTCGGTGCCGTTTTTCATGCGCACGGAAACGGCATTGCGCTCATTTTCCATTGAGGCTTTTGCCAGTGCTGCGTTCAAAAAACTGCCTGGAAAATAATTAACTTTCGTGACGGCGCCATCCACTGGGCTGCGGTTTGAATGCACATTAAAGACATTCATAAATACGCTCACTTTAATCGCATCGGAGCCCAGTTGCGGATCTTGGGTGCGCTCAATGGTCACAATGCGGCCATCTGCGGGTGAGAGCACGGCGTTTTCTTGCTGAGGAATTGTCCGAGCTGGGTCACGGAAAAATTGCAGCACGAAGAGGGTGATAATCCAGAAAGGGATCGACCAAACGCCAATGACAAAACTCAGAATAACGGAGATGCACAGTGCGCAGAGCAGGAAGGGCCAGCCCTCGCGAGCAATAATCGGGTGTGGGTAGTGGTTCACAGCCGCTGTCCTTAATGTGGGTGAAAAGCCGCGGATTGTAAACCGGCCCGCGGGTCGGGGCAAAAAACAACGGGAGCTTGGCGCTCCCGTTGCTGGCTAAAAACGAAAATTAGTTTTTAGATTGGTCAACCAGTTTGTTCTTGGAGATCCAAGGCATCATGGCGCGCAGTTGTGCACCCACTTGCTCGATCGGATGATCGGCAGTCAGGCGACGACGTGCGGTCATGCTCGGGTAGTTGGTCTTGCCTTCCAGGATGAACATCTTGGCGTATT
>CAZWRK010000026.1:6594-40024 GCA_964635875.1 uncultured Aquaspirillum sp. | reverse complement strand
GCGCGTTAAGATGCAGCAGAGGAGATGCCCATGCCCGATTCAGCCCTGCCATATAGTCGCCTTGAAGCCGTGTGCCAACGACTTCGCGATGCCCTGCCTGGCGTAATGGGCATTTATGCCTTCGGCAGCCGGATGCAGGGCACGGCCAGGCCGGACAGCGACCTTGACCTCGCCGTGCTGGTCGACGGCTACGCCGATCCGCTGCAATTATGGGAGCTGGCCGGACAGCTGGCCGGACTGAGCGACTGGCCAGTCGACCTGCTGGACCTGAGAGCAGCCAGTACGGTCATGCAGTATCAGGTGCTGACTACCGGGCGACGCCTGTGGGCCCGGGAACCGGGGGCAGGACTGTTCGAGTGTTTTGTCATGAGCGAAAAAATCGCCCTGGATGAGGCAAGGGCCGGACTGCTGCACGATATCGCCACGGAAGGGCGCGTATATGGTCGATGATGTACTGCTGAACAAGGTCGCCACGATCGAGCGCTGCGTCGGACGTGCCCGCGAGGAATACGCCGCAGCCGGTGCGGGCTTCGACACCGATTACACGCGCCAGGATGCTGCCGTCCTCAATATCCAGCGCGCCTGCGAAGCAGCGCTCGACGCCGGCCACCATCTGATCCGGCGCGAACGACTCGGCATCCCGCAGAGCGCCCGCGATGTGTTCACCTTGCTGGCGCAAGCGGAATGGCTGGAAACCGGACTGGCCGGGAAGCTGAAACGCATGGTGGGTTTCCGCAATCTTGCCGCTCATGACTACCAGTGCCTGCTGGTACCGATCACGATCAACATCATCACCCTGCATCTGGATGATTTTCTGCAGTTCACTGCCGCGCTGCTTGCCCATGCAACGGACAATGAAAAACAAAAAGGCCCGGTCACGAAGACCAGGCCTGATGCTTGAAGCGATTGGTGGGTCGTGCGGGGCTCGAACCTGCGACAAACGGATTAAAAGTCCGCTGCTCTACCAACTGAGCTAACGACCCCTTGGGGGTCTCTGGTGGGTCGTGCGGGATTCGAACCTGCGACAAACGGATTAAAAGTCCGCTGCTCTACCAACTGAGCTAACGACCCAAGAGAGGGAGCAACTATACCGGCCCCTGCGCCCCCTGTCAACACCGTAACCCGAAAAACCGAAAAATTAAACGCCAACGCTCGCCAAGGTTTTGATCAGGTCCTGCGGACTTTGCCAACCAATCACCCGCTGCTGCTCACGGCCATCGCGCCCAAACACCAATAATCCCGGCGGCCCATACAAACCAAAATGCCGCAACAAGGCCTGATGCTCAGGTGTATTGGCCGTCACATCGGCCTTGAGCAACACAAAGTCGGCCAAGCGACGCTGCACCGCGGCATCGGGAAAAGTATCGCGCTCCATTTCCAAACAGCTCGCGCACCAATCCGCGTAGAAATCCAAAATCACCGGCCGGTTAGCCGCTTTTGCGGCCTCAAGCTGCTGAGAAAACGCTGCCAGCGAATCGACCTTGTGCCATGCATTTTTTTCTGACGCCGCCGCGACGCGGGCGGGCGCGGATTCACCCTTCAACGGCATGAATGGCGAAACATGCCCAGATAATGCCCCCCACCATTGCGCGCCGCCGATCAGTGCGAGCACCAACGCCAAAGCGTGAACCACTTTGTCGCGCCCACGCACCCGACGCGGCAATGCCGAAAATGCGCCCATAAACACCGCACACCCCAGCGCCAAACTACCCCATGCCGCTAGCACCCACGGCGCAGGCACAAAAGGCGTCACCAAGTACACCGCCAAGCCCAGCATCATCACGCCAAACAAGGATTTGACGGTTTTCATCCACATCCCTGCGCGCGGCAAAATCGCCCCACCCAAAGTGCCCACCACCACCAAGGGCGTCCCTAAACCGAGCGCCAAGGCATACAAAGCCGCGCCGCCTAACACCGCATCACCGCTCGCGCCGATATAACCCAACGCCAGCGCCAAGGGCGGTGCCACACACGGGCCAACAATCAAAGACGCCACCGCCCCCATCGCAAACACCGACAACAAGCGCCCGCCCGATAAACGATTGCCACCGGCGGCCAACGCCCCCTGCCACCGCGTCGGCAACTGCACATGCACCACGTCAAACATCGCCAGCGCAAACACCACTAATAACGCTGCCGCCGCTGCAATCACCGCGGGTTGCTGCAGCCACACACTCAACAAACTGCCCGTCAAGCCTGCCACCACACCAACGGCGGTATAACTCACCGCCATGCCCTGCACATAGGTCAGCGACAGCCAAAACCCGCGCTGACGACTCAGCAATGCACCTTGCCCCGCCACAATCGCCGAAATAATCGGCAACATCGGGTACATGCACGCGGTAAACGCCAAGCCCAAACCCGCGACAAAAAAGGTCAGCAACACCCACGGCCAATGCGCACGCTCCAAACGCGCCAGCGAAAGCCCTGCGTCATCGGCCGCAGCAGGCGGTGAAACGGCACTTTTCCAATCGAAACCCACCGGCGCAGAAGCCGCACCAAGCGGCAGTTTCACTGTCATCGGTGGATAACAAATGCCCGCATCGGCGCACCCCTGCAAGGTTGCCAGCAGCGTCACCTCAACCGGCGCTTGCGCAGGCAAATCCAATCGGACTTCGGCGGCATCGTGATAGATCACGGTATCGCCAAAGAAAGGATCTTTTTTATGCACGCCCGCCGGTAACACCGGCTTGCCCAGCGCCAGCGGCGGTGTGGTCGCAAACGACAGCCGATCTCGGTACAGGTAATAGCCTTTAGCGATTTGATAATGCACCGTCACCGTGGTACCGGCACGGGTCGCACTGACCTTAAATGCCTGCTCTGGTGTCAACAAATCGGCTTCGCTGATCGCCCAGCTCAGTGGCGCAAACAGCAGGCAACACCACAACACAGCCAGCCGCCACAATGCGGCTAAATGCTTCGGACGCGGCATCATGCTTGGGCCTCTGGGCTTGAAAGGGTCTCGGCGGCGACCCATGTAAGGTACGCGGGCAAGCCTGCAGACACCGGCAACGCGATAATTTCCGGCACCGAATACGGATGCAATGCCGACACCCTCGCCTCCAGCGCCGCATAACGGGCGCGTGTCGTTTTGATGATTAAAGGAATTTCATTTGCGGTCTCAATTTGCCCCTGCCATCGATAAACCGATGTAATTTCAGGCAAAATATTGACACAGGCCGCCAGAGATTCATCCAAGAGAACGTGTGCCAGCGAATTTGCAGTTTGACGGTCTGGCACATGGCAGAACACCACTAATGTTTCAGTTTCCATTGGGATTTTTTCAATGCGCTATTTGTTGATCATTTTACTCGGGCTTCCCTTTGCGGAAATCACCCTCATGATTTGGTTGTCCCACAAAATTGGGCTTTGGCTTTTAGTCTGGCTCATCGCGTCGACCGTTTTAGGTTTCGCTTTGTTACGGCATAAAGGCCTTAGCGCGCTGCTGCCGTTGTGGGGCATGATGCGTGAAGGCTCGGTGTCGGTTTACCAATTGCTGTGGCCTGTACGTTTTATGTTGGCGGGGTTTTTGTTGATCCTACCGGGCGTACTCAGCGATTTCGTCGCTATTTTACTGCTTCTGCCCTTTAAAGGGCCGGACTTGGGCGTCCCCAGCAGCCCCTTCCAAACGCCCCCACCGTTCTCCGACCTCGATCCTCGCCAGCCACCAGCGGGGCAGGGCGATGTCTTTGAAGGCGAATATAGTCGCGTCGATGAAGAACGAAAGCACCTACGCTAAAACCTTAAACTTACCGAGCCATTAAAAAAGCCCCGAGCACATTCGGGGCTTTTTGTTTTTAGGCGGTAATCGCGCAATCCAAATGTTCGCCCAGATAGGCGATGATAATTTTTTCGCGCTTTTGATCGACCTCGAAGTACAAACGCAGATAGCTATTCAGCCGCAGATGTTTTACAAACAGCTCCTTTTTACCCTTCAGCACAAACTCGCGCTGGCTCCGCATCCGCACATCATTCATCACGCTGTCGGATTCTTTCGCACTATAAATCTGCCCAAACACTTCGCGCGCCTTGTTGTCGCCACCGGCCATAAAGCGCGGCAAATACTCCAAGCACAGCCGCAACAGCTTATCCATCACCTCGGTCGGGCTATATTCGACCCGCTGATATGCCTGCGCCGATTTGTAGGCGCTATCCAGCACCTCGACCTGCCCATGACAGAACTGGGCAGCGGCCTTCAAGATCAACGATAAACGCGGCTGTGAATCGGGCATCGTCCGCACGAGGCCTTCAGCCAACGCCGACATCGTCTGGCCTCCGGGCAAATACAACGGCCCGACTTGCGCTTTTTCCAAGCGCTGACATTCTTGCTTCAGGCGCGCGGCTTCAATGCGCTTTTCTGTGAGTTCTTTTTGCTGTTTCTGCAGCTCACGATCGCAGTCATGAAGACGTTTTTTAGATTCATCCAGTTGCTTTTGAAGCGTCGCAGCCTCCGGCGAATGCGAAGCGCTTGGCTCAGGCGTCACGTGACTTTCATTGATGGGTTCAAGCGATTCCAGTGGCCGGTTAAAGCGCGCAACCACATCAGAGAGCTGGGCGTGCAGCGCGGACAAGGCCTCATCCACGAGCGTCTCGCGCCGAGCTTGCGCGCTGAGAATATGCTGACGCGCCGCATCAACTTCTTGCGCCAACACTGGAAATAACATCAGCGCCTGTTCGGCACTCTGCTCGGCCAACCGTCCCCGCAACGCGCCAATGTTCATACTCAATTCAGGCGAAATCC
This sequence comes from uncultured Aquaspirillum sp., assembly GCA_964635875.1. Taxonomy (GTDB): domain Bacteria; phylum Pseudomonadota; class Gammaproteobacteria; order Burkholderiales; family Aquaspirillaceae; genus CAZWRK01. The sequence goes on along the minus strand of CAZWRK010000026.1, from coordinate 35,283 downwards.
AGTCAGGTAAGCATGTAGGCAATGTGGGGTGATCCGCCGCCGCCAAAGCCGCCCAGCCTTGTGCACGCGACTCAGCTTCCAGCGAGAACATCAGCTTAATCAGCGCCTGCCCAAAATGATCCAAAACCCCGCGAAGCGTGTCCAAAAATGCCAAGCGCGCCTCGCGATCCTCCAGTACCGTGACGCCTTGCACTTCTGAAATCACCGGTGCTAAAAAGCCCTGCCACTGCCGCAACGCGGTCTGTAAAACCCCCACATCCCTCATCCCCGGCGCCCGACCAAACGCCAGCAATAGCGCTTTCAGCGCATCCAACGTGTTCTGGCGGGAGGCGGTCAAGAGACCATGCTGGCGGAGCACCGCCGCAAAAGGATCCAGTTGCACACACACCTCATACACCCAGCACGCCCACAACGCTAATTGGCTTTGATGCTTCGAGTGCGATGTGAACCATCCTGCAAGCTCGGCCAACAGTCCCTCCACCGCAATCGACGACAACGGCGACGCCGCCGCAGGCCCCCCATCAGATAACGGCCAGGCACGCAAAACATACGACTGTGGCGAGATTTTTAGGAGGCGAGATGTGCTCGGCTGATGAGGATTAGGGATATACGCAATCAGGCGCTCGGGCAGCTGTGATAGACGCGTCAACATCGTGGGCAACGGTAAGGGCAGACAAGGGCTTGATTCAGGCAACGCTTCTGGCGCTTCGTGCGCTTTGTCCACCGCAAGCAAAGCCGCCGCCAAATGAGCACGCACCAGACTTGTCTCCTGATCCACCAAAGCAAACAAAGACTCGGAGCACGCGGGGGTTGGCTCCGTCCCGCTGGTGGTCACGCTAGATCCTTTTACAAAGCTGCACGGCGGCGCAAACAGCCCCTCAGGCAAGCTCATCTGAGCAGCATAGGCCCGCTGAAACGCAAGTGCGGTCCGCGATGTCAACCCCCACTCCGATTGCAACACCTCCAGACTGAGCGGCTCGCCCTCTTGTGGCTGCAAACACAGCGACACCGCCCAAAATAACGCGTGGCACTGCGCTTGCTCATCCGTATTCAATTGAGACCAACGATGAAGCTGCCGAATCAGCTTCACCAAACCAGCCACGGCATACGGCCAGTCGGTGGCATAGCGCCATAGTCGATCCTGATCAAAAAACCGCCCGTCTAAAAGCCGCGCCCCGCCCATCACGTCAAGTAAATGGTGTAAACCGTCTTCGGCAGAAAGCCAATCCTTCTCGGCATTGCCAATCCCGAGCTGATCCAAAATCACCCTGTGTGGCAACAATAATGGCGGCGTCTCCATTTTTTCACTGAGGCGGCACAGCTGCGCCGCAAGGTCTGGCGCCATCCACACCAAGTAAACCGCCGCCTGTTGGTAGCGATTGCGGGTCTTTCGATCGGCTAATCGCCCTCTCAGTTGCAAAGGCATGCCCACTTCTAGCGCGCGATCAAATTTCGGAAAATGGGTATTCACCAGCGCAAAATGCTGGTCAATATCCCCCATCAAATGCCGAAAATAGGCGGCCTCTTTTTCCGCTAATATTTTTGGCAATCCCACCACGTGTAGACCATTTAGATAGCGTGCTAACTGTTTCATTTTTTTGTCCAATTTCAATGTGTGGGTCGGAAGTTCAAAACGCGTTATGCCGTGGCCGCTTCATCCGGTAGCAAAGCGTGTCGCACTTGCGCAAACGACGCCTCAGGAAGCGCGATCGCCAGCACTTTACGGCGACTACATTCGCCAGAACGAATCTGAATGTCGCGCTGGGGAATCCCCAGCTTGTCGGCAATAAACGCCATCAACGCTGCATTCGCTTTGCCATCGACGGGCGGTGCAGCCAACCGGATTTTGAGTGCATCGCCATATAAGCCAACGATTTCACTTTTCTTGGCGCCGGGCTGAATATGCAACGTGAGTCGTAAATCATGTGGGTGAATCGTCAACCAGTCCATTATTCCATCTGCCTATCTGCACCATAAAGGCCCATTCTGACACCGTTTAACGACAAAATCTTGCAATGAGATCAGCACATCGCCTGCGCTCGCTGGATCATCTGAAACCAAGCCGAACACAATGATCTCGAACATGGCGTGTTACACTCTCATGCGTTTATTTAACCCTTAGAGCCTTGTGTTTCCATGAGCGTTCAGACCTTTGCCGCGCCAGAGCGTCCCGCGGCTATCCCAATGATTTTTATGGTCATGCTGGCCATTTCAATCGTGGTGCATGCGGCCATCCTCGGAGGCGTTCGCTTCACCATGCCCGACCCGTTTAAGTCGCTCAACACCGTGACCTTAGATGTGGTTCTTGTAAACAGCCGCACACTCAATGCGCCAGAAAAGCCCGATACGATGGCGCAGGCGTCACTAGATGGTGGCGGCAATACCGATACGCCACACCAACGCGCCGCCACGCCACTGCCCGCAAAAACCCTGCAAGCGGGCCAAGATTCGACCATTGCTGCCAAGCGCGAGCGGCAAGCGGCGTTAGAATCCGATGCCGAGAAATTGATGCGTGAGCTCCGCGACAGCGGCACCACCGACAAAACCCAATCCCCAACCAAACCTGCACCGATTCGCTCCGCCCCAGCGGGCACCTTTGATCGCGAAGGACTGATGGACCAAGCCCGTGACATTGCCCGCCTCGAGGGCGAGGTGGCCGAGCGCCAACATGCCTACCAAACTCGGCCGCGCCGTGCCTTTTTCGGCGGTCGCTCTAAAGAAGCGCGTTTTGCGCGCTATGTCGAAGACTGGCGATTGAAAATTGAGCGCATCGGAAATTTGAACTACCCCGAGCAAGCTCGTGATCAATCGATCTACGGCAAATTGGTTTTAAGTGTCGAGATTCGTGCGGACGGCAGCTTGCAAAATGTCAAAGTAGACCGTAGCTCAGGACATGATGTGCTCGACGAGGCCGCGACCAATATTGTCCGCCTTGCGGCACCTTATGGCCGCTTCCCGCCCGAACTGGCACGCGATTTTGATACCCTGACCATTGTGCGCACATGGTCATTTACGCGCGAAAACAGCTTTTCGACCCGTTAGGACACCCCTCTTATGTATGAAGTGAACCGCAGCATTGCCGTCATCAAGCCTAAACAGCCTTTTTTAGATTGGCTGCTGAATCTGCCCACCGACTGGGCGCAAGAAACCACGCTGAGCAATCTACGTGACGACTGCAATAGCTTTTTGATCCCGCCGGTTGAGTTTAAAGAACATGCCCGCGACTTCTTGAAAACGGCATGGCGAACCGTATTTGAAGCCGAGTTGGCCGACTGGTGCGAAGACAAAAGTCTTTGGCCCGAGAAAATGACGCCCAATATTTTTCAGCAGTGGTTTGACGTGGAAATTCACTCGGTCTTGAACGACCTCGAAGAAAGCCCGCTGCTACGCGAAGCGTTTGTCCCGATTGAGATCCCATCGGGCGAACAAGACGACTAACGATTTTTGGACTGGAGTCACGCCGGATGCTGCACCAAATTGATATTAAAGTTCGCGGTTACCATCTCGATTTTTACGGTCACGTCAACAACGCACGCTATTTAGAATTTTTAGAAGAAGCGCGTTGGGCGTATTTTGAAGAGACGCACGGGCTAGAACCTTTTATTGAGAAAGGGCTGGCATTTGTGGTGGTTAATATCAACATCAACTACCGCCGCCCAGCCGTCATGAATGAACTGCTCACCGTCCACACCCATATCAAACATATTGGCAACCGCAGCGGCGTGATTCGCCAAGTCATCACCCTCAAAGATAGCGATGTCGTGGTCGCGGATGCAGATGTAACTTTCGCGGTCTATGACGAAAAACAAGGCGCGGCGGTGGTCATTTCTGGCGGCGTCCGAGCACATTTAGAGTCCTTGTTGCTCTCTCTTCCCAATACAGAGGAAACCTAAGAAATTATGAAAAAACTCATCATGGCGGCGGTTGCCGTGGTCTTGGTCGTTGTGCTCGGGATGGCCTTCATGCAAAAAGATACGGCGCCGAGCGCCGCCTTTACGGCTTTAGATGGCCGCCAAACCAGTACCGAAGCCCTGAAAGGCAAGGTGGTATTGGTGAATTTTTGGGCGACCAGCTGCAGCGGCTGTATCAATGAAATGCCCGATTTGATCAAAACCCATCAGCAATATGCGCCGCAAGGCTACGAAACAGTTGCCGTAGCGATGAGCTACGATCCGATTGATTTTGTGCAGGCTTATGCGAGCAAAAACAATCTGCCTTTCTTTGTGACGCAAGACAAAGATGGCGCGCTGGCGAAGAACTTTGGCGAAGTCCGCCTGACGCCGACGAGCATTTTGATTGCCAAAGACGGCACGATCATCAAACGCTTCTTGGGTGAGCCAGACTTCAAAGAGTTGCACCAGCTGATCGAAACAGCGCTTAAAGCCTGATCATTTGAAATTGACATCAAAAAACCGGCAGACCAAAAGGCTGCCGGTTTTTTGCTGGAAATCGCGCCCGCTAAATTTTCAACATCTCTTCAAAACGCACAGCAGGGACAGGCGGGCTGTACAAATAGCCCTGAATGTAATCGCAGTCCAAACCGACTAACAACTCATTCTGCCGCGAAGTTTCCACCCCTTCGGCGATGACGCGAATGCCCAAACCATGTGACAACGCCACAATCGCCTGCGTAATCGCCACATCGCCCGGCCGTGAATCAATGTGCTGAATAAAGCTCTTATCAATTTTCAGATGGTCGATCGGGAATTTTTGCAGATAACTCAAGCTCGAATAGCCAGTACCAAAGTCATCCAATGCAATCGTGACACCCAGCGATTTCAGCTTGGCAACCGTCTCAATCGCACGATCCACATCCAACATTAACAAGCTCTCGGTGATTTCCAGCTCCAAGGCACCGGCAGGCAAGCCAGTTTCATCGAGACACGCCTGTACCGTTTCAAGCAGATTGCTGCGCGAGAACTGACGCTCGGAGACGTTCACCGCCACCATAAAATCATGGTGACCTTCCTGACGCCAGCGCAAACAATCAATACAGGACTGCAGCAAAATTTGCCGCCCCATATCGACAATCAAACCGGTCTCTTCGGCCAACCCTAAGAAGCGTGCGGGCGAGACTAAACCCAAGGTCGGGTGATGCCAGCGGATCAGCGCCTCGGCCCCGACAATTTCACCGGTTTTGGCATTGACCTTCGGCTGATAGAACGGCACAAATTGATTTTCTTGTACACCGCGGCGCATATCCCGCTCGAGGTCGAGACGCTCGGCATTTTGCGCGTACATCGTCGGCATAAAGAATTGGAAATTATTGCGCCCCATCGACTTAGCCACATACATGGCGGTATCGGCATTACGCATCAGGGTATCAGCAGAATCGCCATCTTGTGGGTAGAAGCAAATCCCGATACTGGCCGAAATGTGGAATTCGCTGCCTTCTAGCGTCACCACGGGTTCAAATTCAGCCATGATGCGGTTGAAAATTTCGGTGGCGTCGGTTTGATTGCCCACGCCGGGCAGCATGACCACAAACTCATCGCCCCCCAAACGAGCCAATAAGTCTTCTTGACGCAGAGACTGACGTAAGCGCTCCGAAATCGTCTGCAACAGCAAATCACCCGCCGCATGCCCTAAAGAATCGTTAATCCGCTTAAAGCGATCCAGATCAATAAAGCCCAGCGCAAATTGACCTCGCCGCGCTTCGCAACGATGAATTTCGTCGTTGACATGGCCGTATAAGAAATTGCGATTAGCCAAGCCGGTTACAGGATCATGGTGCGCCAGATAGCGAATGCGATCTTCTTGGGTTTTACTTTCGGTGGTATCAGTGACGATACAAATGTAATAGTCCGGCTCATCCACGTTCACGATGCGGTTAATGCGCACCAAGCAATACACGCTGCCCCCCGAAGGCACGGCCAGCCATAGCGCACTTTCCCATTCCCCCACATCGCGCAAACGCGCCAATAATGCTTCACGCATGTGATCGCCTTCGGTCCCGCGCGCAAAAATAGGCGCTTGCTGACCAGCGCCGGTATTAAATAGCTGGGAGAACGCCGGATTGGCGAGGCGGATGGTTAAGGTTTCATCCAAAATGGCAATGCCATCGTGGCTTTGTTCCACCGCCCGCGACACGAGATTTAATTGCCGCTCGGCCATGACCTGCTCGGTCACGTCTAACAAGGTCACACGAATCGAGGGCGGGCTTTCGGCGTCAATTAAGCACAGATGAACATCAATATAGAGGCGGGCCTGACGGGCGACATTATTCACACGCCACAGAAAATGGCAGGGCAAACCCGTCGCGGCTTCTTGCACCCAATGGTGCCATAGCGCCTCAATAGCTTCAGAACTTTCAGACTCGACCACAAAAGCACTGTCGAAGGGCCGCATGCCGCTTAATGCCGAGGCAGACAACCCTAGCAGACGACATGTTTTAGGATTGGCTTCCAAAAAGCGCATGCTGTCTAAAGCCAGCAATGCAATGCCTTCCGGCGCATCATTGATCAGAGAACGGTAACGGCTGTGGCTGGACGTCAGCTCGGCGGCCATTTTTTCTTTTTGCTCGAGTTCGTTTTCGAGCGCTCGCCGCTGTCCATCTAAACGGGCAAAGAGGCCGCGCAGCGCTTGCCGTGTCGCCTCCAGTGCACGTCCGACTTGGCCAATTTCATCGCTGCGTTCCCAATAAAACGGCTCGCCAAGCTCTTGGGCAGCGATCGCGTTCGCCTGACGTTCTAAGCGCCGAACCGGTGTCACTAAGCGACGATGCAGCAACCACAACATCAGCAAAACGGTGAATGCGAGCTGGGAGCCAATCAGCACCAGCATTTCAATATGGCGGCGGCGAATGTCATCTTGCACCGACCCATCACAAAACACAGCACTGACTTCGCCAATGGATTTGGCCTGATGACTGATGCTAAAGCGCACATCTTGGCAGTGCCCGCGCCGCCGAGAGGATTCTTCTCGTGAGAAAAAAAGCTGCCGCAGGTCGGTGAAAACACGCAAATCGGCTAATCGTTCATCGCGAAATTGTGCACTCAATAACGGCTCGGCCGCCTCGGGCGTGAGGTCCCAAAGCGGCTGACTTAATCCAGATTGCAGTTGCTGCGTAAAACTCGAAATATCGAGGCTAAATCGCTGCTCAACCCGCGCAGCTTCGCTTTGTGCGCTGATAATGGCCCAAAACAACGCGGGCACCATGCTCCCAACCATCAATAAAGCCAAAATGGCGTTCGAAAGATTACGCTTAAAAATATTTGGCATGGTATCGCCGACCCTCAAAGTGCCACACAGGACTGACTATAAACCAAGTCATGCAAACAAAAATACATCAAGAGCGCCTTACGTGGAATCCATGAAAGGGCCGCATCGTGACAGACCAGGTTTACGGCATCGTGATCGTTTAGAAAAAACAACCGACACCTAAAATTGACACTTCAATGAAGCCGCAAAAACGGCACAACAAAAACACTTCGTGCCCACGTGCCTGCAACGGCCTATTTGGCGGCGCAAACCGTACAGCAAGGGTCTTGAGGAATCGCCAGCGTGCGCCATGTTGCCGCCAACGCGTCATGCAACAACAACTGTGAACGCGCGGCAGAGGGGCGGCCGATCAACAGCTTCAGTGCTTCCGCCGCTTGCAAAGCGCCGATCACCCCAACCAAATGTGAAAACACACCAAATGTGGCGCAAGGGCCATCGTTGACATCGCCCTCTTCGGGAAACAGGCAGTGATAACACGGCGCATCGGGGTCACGGGAATCAAACACCGCCAGTTGCCCATCAAAACGCACAGCAGCCCCCGAGACCAAAGGCACTTTTGCGGTCACACAAGCACGATTGATCGCATGGCGGGTTGTGAAATTATCCGAACAGTCCAGCACCACATCGACATCCGCCAGCAGCGCCGCTAAATCGGCGGCAGCAACGCGCTGTGGCAGCGCATCCACGGTGATATCAGGATTAAGCGCCTGCATCGACTGGCGCGCAGAGTCGGCCTTATTCATGCCGATGCGCGCGGTATCGTGCGCAATTTGGCGCTGTAGATTGGTGAGATCCACGGCATCATCATCGCAAATTGTGATTCGCCCCACGCCCGCCGAGGCCAAATACAACGCCGCAGGCGAGCCTAAGCCCCCCGCGCCAATGATCAACGCATGGCCCGCCAACAGCCGCTCTTGTCCTTCCACATCGACTTCGGGCAACAAAATATGACGGCTATACCGCAACAGCTGGAGATCGGTTAACCCACTCATGCTTCTTCAGCCACTTTCCGAGAAAACCGCACACCAAGCTGTTTAAGCTTGCGATAAAGGTGCGTGCGCTCCAACCCGACTTTATTCGCAACGCGACTCATATTGCCCTTTTCCAAGGTGATGTGATATTCGAAATAACGCCGTTCGATTTGCTCACGCAGCTCACGCAATGGCTGGTCAAAATCAAAGACCAAATCATCCAGTGGCCGTTCTTGGCGGAACTGGGACAGCACTTTATTCACTTCGCTGGCTTCGATTTGTTCACCATTTGCCGTCAAAGCCAAGCTGTTGATAATGCTGCGCAGCTGTTCCAAATTCCCCGGCCAATCATATTGGCGCAAGGCGTTAAGCGCCAAAGTAGTCAGGCGACGAGGAGGCACTTGCTTGGCCTCGACCATTTCACTCAAAACCTGCTCGGCCAATTCAACAATATCGTCGGCTTGTTCGCGCAAACTTGGAATCGGAACAATCACGCTGGACAGCGACGTTAATAGGCGATTATCGCAGTCAGGATCCACCAAGAGATCTTGCAAAGGACGGCTGCACGAACACACCAAACGCACATTAAAGCGATCGAGCTTGCTGAGTAAAAAGAGCAAGCCCTGCTGCGCACGGCGGGAATACTGGCCAATTTCAGCCAAGTACAACACACCACCATTAGCTTTTTGCAGCAGCTCTAGCGGCGCGTCTGCTAGTTGCTCGATTTTGGACGGGACGACCCACGGCGTATTAGGCTGATGGAAAAACCGCGCAACCAACTCAAACCCAACCCCCGCCTCACCGGTCAACAGCACCGGCGACTTTAACCCCGCGACGCGATCCAACTGGCGCTTCAGCTCTTGAATCGCTGCAGATTTTCCTAAACGATCCAAATTGAGGGTTTTATTGCCTTGTACATCGCCATATTTCAGCGCACGTTGAATGGTGGTGAGCAGCTTTTGAAGGGCGATGGGCTTTTCTAAGAAATCAAATGCCCCAATCCGCGTGGCCTCGACGGCGGTGTCGATGCTGGCGTGACCGCTCATCATAATCACCGGCATATTGAGCTGTCCGGATTTCGCCCACTCTTTAAGCAACGTTACGCCGTCACAATCGGGCATCCAGATATCCAGCAAGACCAAAGCCGGACGAATCTGATGACGTAATTGACGCGCAGTTTCCGCATTTTCAGCCAAAACGACGGTATAGCCTTCGTCTTGGAGAATTTCGGAGAGCAATTCGCGGATGCCAATTTCATCATCAACGATCAAAATGTCGCTACTTCTCATGAGATCTCCAGAAGTGGCAGAGTCACAATCAGACGCGCACCATGTGGCACAACGTTTTCGATCGAGATGCTGCCATGATGTTCCTCGATGATTTTTTTAACGACCGCCAGACCGAGACCCGTCCCCTTCGATTTGTTGGTGACGTAAGGTTCAAAGGCACGAGGGAGGACATCTGGACTAAAACCGGGCCCGTTATCTTCCACCTCGATGACGACCGCATTATTTTTAATAGAGCTGCTAATGTGAATCATCGGTCTAGTCTCGTCAAGCACCGCATCCTGAGCGTTTGCGAACAAATTATGTAAAACCTGCCGCAACAATGCAGAGTCCCCCATAATCGGTAGTTCGCTATCACACAAATTCACAACAAATGCTGGATGACTTTCGTAAAGCGTAAAGACCTCGTTGATCACCGTGCGCAACATCACCGGCGCGAGCTGGGTACGCGGGGCGCGTGCATAGTCCCGAAACGCATCAACCATGCCTTTCAAGGCCGTGACTTGCTTGACGATGGTATCGGTACAACGTTTCAAAAAATCAGCGTCGGTACTGGATAATTTATCGCTGAGCTTCATTTGCAAACGCTCGGCCGAGAGCTGAATCGGGGTCAGCGGATTGCGAATTTCATGGGCCAAACGCTTCGCAACTTCGCCCCATGCCGCATCGCGCTGCGCGCGCACCAAGCTCGTAATATCATCAAAAACCAACAACAATCCACCACCGCCGATCTCGGGTAAACGCGTGCCGCGCGCGAGCAGGACCCGCTCTTCCCCGACGCCGGGAAAAATAATTTCTTGTTGCCAATCTTGGCCCTCGGGATCGTTGGCGTGCGCAACCAGCACATTCGCCAAGGGTGCCAAAATTGGCGACCGTCCACCCCATTCTGCCAGTGGCTGGGTTTCGGAATCATCCAATGCCTGTCCCAAAATCCGCTCGGCGCTTGGATTAGCGGCCCGCAGCACATACTCACGGTCAAACGCCAACACCCCTGCCGACAAATTCCCTAAGATGGTTTCGAGATAGACCTTGTGCGCAGTGATTTCTGCATGAGAAGCGTCGGCCGTTTCGCGAGCCTCGGCGAGCTGCTTGGTCATGCGATTAAACATTGCAGTCAGCATCCCCAGTTCGTCGCGGCGATGTACCGTGTGTTTTTTAGTGAAGTCGCCCTGCGCAACCGCACGCGTTCCAGCGGCTAAATCAGACAGCGGCGCAGAAATCCGCCGCGATAACAACATGCCTAGCCCGACCGCAGCCAGCAACGACAGCAGCAATGTCAGACCCAGCGTCAGGCTATAAAACTGCTTCAGCCCGTCACGCGACAACGCCAATTGCCGGTACTCGGCACGCGTTGTTTCGACGAGCAAGGCATCGTCGGCGATCTCCGTCGGTGCGGGGTGAATCAGCTGCAAAATACGCTCATCTGGCCCCCAACTGAGGGCGCGCACCGGCAACACCACCCGCAAAATCAAGCCTTTTCCGGCCATCGGTTCAATTGCTTTGTAGACGCCGCTGACATGCATGGTTTGCAACATAGTCGGGGTCGGGCGCAATAAGGCATGAGAATCCGCGCTGCCGCCCGCCACCGCCAACACCGTACCGCTGACATCAAATAGCGCCATCTCCTCGACCCCGAGCTGCTCGCGCAGCCGCGACAACTCCAAGATCGAACCCATCACCCCCGAGCGCTGGCTGCTCAGTGCCTGCGCCGCATAACTGCCTTTATTGACCTGCTCATTCAGCACATAATCCAGCGCATTGCGCCCCAGGTTCAAACCACGATCCAATGCCGCTTCGACACGCACGTTGAACCAGCTTTCGATGCTCCGATTCAGAAACTGCACCGACACCGTAAACAATAATAAACCGGGCAAAATAGCGACCAATGCAAACATGGCGACCATCTTCAGAGTCAGCTTGGCACCAAACACCCGTGAGCGCACCTCGGCCCGCAGATGCCACAAATGCCGCCAAATAAGCGTTCCTAATCCCGCTGCGAGCAAGCTATTGAGCGCAAACAGCTCCCAGTAATATTCTGAAAGATGGCTGGTGCTCCCGCTGGCAATCGCTAAGAGATACAGCAAAATCGTGGCCAAACTGGCCAGCACAATCGCCCCATAACGCACCATCAATGCTCTCCCTCACTACCGGTCACCGCAATCCATCCCGAATCCAACGCCCACTCACTGGAATTAAAAGTATTGAGCTGGAAAGGTCGGGGAAGCTGCGTGCGGTCGAGGCTCAAACGCAATTGCCCCGCAAAATCGCTGGCTTTCGCCTGATTGATCGCCTCTTTAGGCAACACCCGCCAGCCGCGAATCGCGCCGACTGCCGCTAAGGCTTCCTGCAAAGTGGGATAATTTTGGTACAAGGTGCCCGTACTCACTCGATATTGGCGTGTGAGCGAGTGATAACTCAGCTTGTAGTGCAGAAAGGCCACCGGCTCGAACAAACCCGTGACTGAACGCCACAACGCATAGGCGCGCGGGCGTGTTAATTCAAACTCCAACTTAAAACTCAGCGTGACACCTTGCTCAAGCGCGTCACTCACCGCTGTCGGCAGCACAATAGAAAAACGCGAGTGCGCCACAAGGGCACCCTCTTGAATCTCTAGTCCGGCTAGGCGCGAACTCATGCTGCTCTCGGCGGCCATGACCCCAACCGAGCCACAAAGCAAAACAACGAGGCAGCAGAGTGTCCTAAGACTTTGCCAAGCGTGCGTAATAAAAACCGTCATGCTCGGCATCCGGAATAAGCTGCGTCTCACACTCCAACACGGCATCCGCATGCCGTGAAAGGAAAGCTTCGATTTGGCGATTGTTTTCAGCAGGAAATAGCGAACACGTGACGTACAGCAGTTTGCCGCCTTGGGCCAAGAGCGGCCATAACGCATCGACAATGGCCGCTTGTTGCTGGGCAAATTGGCGGATATCGGTCGAGCGGCGTGTCCATTTAATATCCGGTTGACGCCGCGCCACGCCCGACGCGCTACACGGTACATCTGCCAAAATACGATCAAAAAGCTGACCATCCCACCAATCCGCAGGCCGACCGGCATCGCCTTGCTTTAAGGTCGCATGCAGCCCTAAACGTCGTAAATTATCCTCGACCCGCCCCAAACGCTTACGGTCGCTATCCAGCGCCAGTAGATTGAGATCGGCATATTTTTCGAGCAAGTGGCCGGTTTTTCCGCCGGGGGCAGAGCAGGCGTCCAGCACCCGCATCCCCGCCTGCGCATCGAGCCATTCAGCCGCCAACTGCGCACCCGCGTCTTGCACCGAAACGTCGCCGTCAGCAAAACCCGGCAACTTATCCACAGGAACCGCTTGAACCAAACGAATGGCCGACTCGCCAATTAGGTCGGCGGCCATGTCTTGTTCAGCCAAACGTGCCAAATAGTGTTCGGGCGTACCACGGCGGGTGTTCACCCGTAGGCTCATCGGCGGGTGGTCATTGCCCGCTTTTAAAATCGCTTTCCATTGGCCGGGATAGGCTTGGCGAACTTCGGCAATCCACCATTCGGGATGGTTCCAGAATCCGACGGTGTCTTTTGTGATCTGCTGTGCAAGGCTGTCTTGTTGGCGAAGAAAACTTCGCAACACGCCATTCACTAAGCCCTTTAAGCGCCCTTGTTGATGTTCGCTAGCGGCTTTCACCGCTTGATCCACAATCGCATGCTGCGCAGCGCGGGTGTGGAGAAGTTGATAAATGGCGACGGAGAGAAGTTTATCCACAAAGGGATCGGTTAACGGTCGTGTCACCAAGAGATTCAAGGTGGCACGCACTTGCCCATAGTGACGCAGCGTGCCAAAGCATAAGTCACGCAAGGCGGCACGATCTCCAGCAGCCAGTTGAGAGGAACGAGCAAGGGTCGCAGCAAAAATCTCATTCAGATTTTTGCCAGAGAGCACCTCAATCAAGGCACGGGCAGCAAGGGTTTGGATAATCTGCATAGCAATCGAAAAAAACAGCCACACGCGTATGTTGTGGCTGGGTTAGTGAAATAAAACAAAACACACAATTGAATAGATTGTACCCCAAGCCACCTCGTTTTAAGCCTGACGAAGCAAACTTGTCGAACAAAATCAAGATCATTTCTCGTTAGAGGGCGTTTCCCCGAGACGTTGCCCGACCAAGCTCGGACGCCCCGCCACAAAGGCCGCCGCCGACATGCGCTTGCTGCCAGCGGGCTGGATTTCATCCAAAACTAAACATCCCTCGCCCGTCGCGACCGTAATTCCAGCCGCAGAAGCCGCAATGATTTCACCCGCAGTGCCGGAGCCTTCGACCGCGTGTGCGCGCCAGACTTTAAACGGCGCACCATCCAAAAAGGTGTAACACGCAGGCACCGGATTAAATGCCCGCACTCGCACGGCCAACGCTTCGGCAGAGCTTTGCCAATCGAGCAAGCCTTCGGATTTTTCGAGCTTAGCGGCGTAAGTCACGCCCGCTTCGGGTTGCGGTACAGGGGTTAAGGTATCGAGCTGCGCCAGCGCTTGCACAATCGCTTCTGCGCCTTGAGCAGCTAAGCGATCATGCAAGGTCGCGGCAGTGTCATCGGGCAAAATCGGCTGCACGCACGGCAACAACATATCGCCGGTATCAAGGCCGACATCCATTTGCATGATGGTGATACCGGTTTCAGCATCCCCCGCCAAAATCGCCCGCTGAATCGGGGCCGCGCCGCGCCAACGTGGCAACAACGAAGCATGGATATTTAAACAACCGCGCTTGGGCACTTGCAACACCGCCTGTGGCAAGATCAAGCCATAGGCTGCAACGACCATCACATCGGCCTCGACCGCCTCGAGCATCGCCAAAGCTTCAGGCGTTTTGACCGATAGCGGCTGCTCAACACGCAAACCATGTTCGAGCGCCACCACTTTGACCGCACTGGGCTTGAGCTTCATGCCGCGCCCAGCGGGGCGATCAGGCTGTGTCAAAACCAAGGCGATCTCATGGCCCGCCGCAATCAATGCGGTGAGGGCACTGGCAGCAAAGTCGGGCGTCCCTGCAAAAATTAATTTCATATAGCGCCTTTATTTGCGTTCAACGACCAAACGGAATTTTCCCGCTGGCGTGGTTTCCGAGGCCAAAAGAACATGACCCGTTTGGCGGCAAAACGCTTCAAAATCCCCTGGTGCGGCGGGGTCGGTCGCAATCACTTCGAGCACATCGCCGGTGGACATCGTAGCTAAAGTCTTTTTGGTTCGAAGAATCGGAAGAGGGCAATTCAGCCCAGAAAGGTCGATAGAAAGGTTAGGCATGGTGAATACAATATGGGCTTTGTTGGCAAACGCGATTATTCTACTGCTTCCCTTTGTTTGAGACGAATCACCATGTGCCTGATTGGGCTTCGCTATAAAACGCTTCCTGGCATTCCCTTTTTGCTACTGGCTAACCGCGATGAATATTTTCGGCGCAAAAGCCTTGCGGCGGCACCATGGGCAGAAAACCCGCGCATTATCGGTGGCCGAGATAGCGAAACGCTCGGGAGCTGGATGGCGTTGAATCAAAATGGTCGGTTTGCTGCAGTCACGAATGTCCGCACGGGCCAACGCCCGGCCCCCGACAGCCGCTCGCGCGGAGCATTGGTCAAAGACTTTGTCAGCGGCACCGAAAGCACACTCGAATTTGCGCAGCGTTTGCGCGATGAATGTGGACAATTCGCACCGTTTAATCTGCTTTTTGGGCAAGTGGACGATTTATATTGTTTTCATAGTCCACGCCACACTTTGACTCGATTAACGCACGGCACATACGGCTTATCCAACGGTCGGCTGGATGAGCCTTGGCCTAAAGTCCAACAACTCAAAGAAGCGCTCAACGAGTTCAAACGTTATCCACCGGAGCAAACTTTCTTCGATCTTCTCAGTGATGACACCGCCCCGCCGGTCACATCGCTGCCGAATACCGGCGTCGGCACGGCACAAGAACGCTTTTTAGCGCCCGTGTTTATTCATGGTAGTGACTATGGCACCCGCGCTTCGACGGTCTTAACGATCAATGCCCGTGGTGAAGCACAACTCATCGAACAAAGCTGGCATAGCGGCCGCGCACTCGGTCGGGTCAAACTCAATCTTCGCCTCTCCGCAGGCTAAATATTCATTCAAGGATGTGTTATGCGAGCACTTCGTTATGGCGTCTTATCCGCCTGCTTATTCAGTTGTTCATGGGCTTTGGCCGAGCGTGATGATTTCAATAAAAATTACGCGTGGGAACCCGAAAAACGCTGGGAAGAAAGCCAAGTCACCCCGCCTGCATGGCCGCAAGACGGCGATTGGCAGTCGTTTTACACCGCAGTTACGGTGAAAAATACTGTCTCGATCGCCCTACCGACTTTGCAAGTCGCGGATGATAAAGTCGTGCGCTATGTGCTGAAAATCAGCAGCCCAGAAGGAGCAGAAAATGTGAGTTTTCAGGGGCTGCGCTGTGAAACCGGAGAATTTAAGCTGTATGCGATTGGTCGACCGGCAGAAAAAACATGGTCGCCGACCCGCAATAGTGAATGGAAACGCCTACAGCCGGGGCATTATGCGCAGGTCGCGTTAGCGCGGGACTATCTGTGCGAAGACAAGCGCGCCAGCCCGATTGAAAATATGGTGAAAGCGCTCAAAAGCCGTTAATCGACGGCAATATCCTGCGGGGGGCGCGATGCCGCCCGCCATTCTCCCGACTTCCCGCCACTTTTCTCATGCAGAGAAATCGCGCCCATCACCATCCCCCGATCAACCGCCTTGCACATATCGTAGATGGTGAGCAGGGCGATATTCACAGCCGTCAACGCCTCCATTTCGACGCCGGTCTTGCCGACGGTTTCGGCGGTCACTTGGCACGTCACCGTGGAATGTGCCGCGTCAAGCTCAAACACCACATCGACGCGGGTCAGGGCAATCGGATGGCAGAGAGGAATTAAGTTGGGGGTTTGTTTCGCGCCCATAATCGCAGCGATGCGAGCAATCCCCAACACATCGCCTTTTTTATGGCCGCCCTGTTCGATCAGCGCAAACGTCGCAGGTTGCATGGCAATGCTGCCGCAAGCCACCGCGCGCCGCGCCGAATCAGCTTTGCCGCCAACATCAACCATATGGGCTTGGCCGTCAGCGTTGAAATGCGTGAGAGGTGAGGTCATAGAATCCGCTGCTTTAAAGGGTGGCGTAGTCGGGGAGACGGTGAAAACTAGAAGGCGCGTCTTCTGGGCGTGAAAAGCTCACAAATTCCCACGCATCAGGGGTCGCTAAGAGTGTTCGCAGCAGCTGATTATTCAACGCATGGCCGGATTTATGCCCCGAAAAGGCAGCAATCAGTGGGTGGCCTACAATATACAAATCGCCGATCGCGTCCAAAATTTTGTGTCGAACAAATTCATCAGGGAAACGTAAGCCGTCTTGATTCAGGACATACTCATCGTCAATCACGATCGCGTTGTCCAAAGTGCCGCCCAGCCCCAAACCATGTTTTCGCATCGCTTCGACTTCGTGCATAAAGCCAAAAGTGCGCGCGCGTGAAATTTCATCGATATAAGAACGCTGCGCAAAATCAATTTCGACGATCTGTGGCGCCCGCCGAAACACGGGGTGATCAAACTCGATCGACAGTTTGACTTTGAACCCATCGTAGGGATCAAGCCGCACCCATTTATCGCCTTCACGCACTTCGATGGGCTGTTTGATACGGATAAATTTTTTGGTCGCGGGCTGCTCAATAATCCCCGCTGACTGCAGAAGAAAAATAAACGGTGCGGCGCTACCATCCATAATCGGGGTTTCGGACGCGGTCATTTCGACCACGATATTATCGATCCCCAAACCTGCCAGCGCGCTCATCAAGTGCTCAATGGTCGCAACCCGCACGCCGTCCTCGGTCACCAGCGTCGAAGAAAGGCGGGTGTCGTTCACTAAGGCAGGCACGGCTTTCAAGGTTTTTGGAGAGGGCAGGTCAGTCCGGCAAAAAACGACGCCGCTATCGACAGCAGCAGGGCGGAGGGTCAGGCGAATTCGCTCGCCAGAGTGAAGCCCGACACCGCTAGCCGCGATGTCGGTTTTAAGCGTGCGCTGGTAAATCATCCGTTATTCTCATGCGCTGAAAGTAAGGCGAATCCTAACACAGCCCTTCGATTAGGCTCGATTGATTCAAGCAGCTGTGCAGATAGTATCAGGCTATTTAGTCAGCCTGTTTGCGCAAGAACGCTGGAATATCAAAAGAATCGCTCACTTCTTGTTTGCTGAAATCGACGGATTCTGTAGTTGCTGCGCCACGACGGCCGCGGAATACCGCAGGCTTATCAAGGTCGTTGTAGTTAGCGCTGCTATTCGTGCTGCTGCTCGTATTGACAGGGCCATCTGTTCCGGTCTGAATTACATGCAAGAACTCTGGGCGACGCTCTTCTTTAGCTGCAGCAGGACGCTTGTTGGAAGACAAGCCCGTCGCGATCAAGGTCACGCGGATATCGTCTTCGCTCATATCCTCAACCTCGGAAGTACCAAACTTAATTTGGGCATCCGGATCTGCGTACTCACGAACGATACCCATGATTTGATGGTATTCACGCATTTTCAGACAGCCTGGAGCGGTCGAAATATTCACCAGCACGCCACGCGCACCATTCAAGGTGATGTCATCCAGCAACGGACTGGCCACCGCATCTTCTGCTGCGGTACGTGCACGATCAACGCCCGACGCCACAGCCGAACCCATCATCGCCATGCCCATCTCGCCCATGACGGTGCGCACGTCGGCAAAGTCGACGCTAATCAGACCAGGCGTTGTAATCACTTCAGCAATACCCGCGACCGCACCGCGCAATACATCATCGGCCGCCTTAAAGGCCTCGCGCATGGTGATGTCATCGCCCAGCACTTCCATCAACTTTTCGTTCGGGATCACGATGAGGGAATCCACGAACTTTTTCAGTTCTTCAATCCCTGCCTGCGCCACTTTCATGCGCTTGCCTTCGTGCTCGAAAGGCTTGGTGACCACCGCAACGGTTAAGATGCCGAGGCCTTTTGCGATTTCTGCAACGACAGGTGCTGCACCGGTACCGGTGCCACCGCCCATCCCTGCCGCAATAAACACCATGTTTGCGCCTTTGAGCGAGTCCGCGATGCGCTCGCGGTCTTCAAGGGCGGCATTACGACCGACATCGGGGATCGCGCCCGCACCCAATCCACGGGTCAAGGTTTGACCGAGCTGGATTAAGCCGGAGGCTTTGTTACGCATCAGAGCCTTGGCATCGGTATTGGCGCAAATAAACTCGACGCCCTGAACACGGGCATCGATCATATTATCGACTGCATTACAGCCGCCACCGCCAACGCCGATCACTTTAATGATCGCGCCTTTGGTTTCCGCTTCCTGCACCATCTCAAAAACCATGGAACTCATTGCCTTTCTCCTCAAAACCTGCGTCTAACCGTGTCTCAACTAACGAAAAAAATGCTCTACAGACCTTTAGAAATTGCCTGCAAACCACGCCCTCATCCTTGAGAGGGCGCTACCAATAGAGCCATTGTCTTCTTTCGCAGGAACAGGGCGATGCACCTGATCTTTCCCAATCAAGAGCAAGCCAACTGCGGTTGAATAACGCGGGTTTTTCATCACTGAATCTAGGCCACTAAAATAACGTGGCAAGCCGACGCGCACCGGCATATGAAACACTTCCTCTGCCAATTCGGCCATCCCGTTCATCAGGCTCGAGCCGCCGGTCAATACAATGCCGGAGGAGAGAACGTCTTCAAATCCACTGCGACGCAAGTCTTGCAACACCAATTGAAACAACTCTTCTACACGCGGCTCGATCACTTCGGCCAGCGTCGCCCGAGATAACTCACGCGGGCCACGCTCACCAACGCCCGGTACTTTAACCATTTGGCTCGGATCGGCCAGACGCGCTAAAGCGCAACCATGTGCCACTTTTAAATCTTCGGCTTCTTTCGTCGGTGTCCTTAATGCCATCGCGACATCATTGGTAATTTGATCGCCAGCAATTGGAATCACCGAGGTATGACGGATCGCCCCGCCAATAAACACGGAAATATCAGTGGTACCCCCACCAATATCCACTAAACACACGCCTAAATCTTTTTCGTCTTCGGTAAGGACGGCCGTGGCACTCGCCAGCGGCTGCAAAATCAGGTCACCCACGTCCAAGTTACAACGCCGGACGCACTTTAAGATGTTCTGGGCAGCACTCACCGCGCCGGTCACAATATGCACTCGAGCCTCTAGACGAACACCACTCATACCAAGCGGCTCGCGAACGTCTTCTTGGCCATCAATACAAAATTCTTGCGTCAAAATATGCAAAACTTGGTGATCGGGCGGAATCGTGACCGCGCGCGCCGTTTCGATCACACGATCAATATCAGCTTGCATGACTTCGCGCTCGCGAATCGCGACCATCCCGTGCGAATTCACACTTTTAATATGACTGCCTGCAATCCCAGTGAACACTTCGTTAATTTTGCAGTCAGCCATCAGTTCAGCCTCTTCAACTGCTCGCTGAATAGACTTCACCGTAGAATCAATATTGACTACCATACCCTTACGCAAACCGCGCGAAGGGGTGTTTCCCATGCCGACAATATTCAGGGAACCATCTTCTAATACCTCAGCCACCACGGCCACAATCTTGGACGTGCCGATATCAAGGCCGACCAGCATGCTCTTGGACTCTTTCGGTTTACTCACACGTCGCTCCAGCGTCTTTATTCAGTCTAGGCTGCGCGCGCAGGCACAGCAGAGTTTTGCGATTTACTTGGGTGAAAATCTGGCATGTGCACAGAAAATCCATTCGGATAGCGCAAATCCACGTAGTCGATATTGTATGGCAAATCAGCCATATGCCCCGTCCAATGACGCGCAAATCGTGTCAGGCGAGTATCAATTTCGTCACGGCCTAGCTTCAGCACGATCGCGTTATCCAGCTTAACCTCCCAAGCTTGGCGCGGAGCCAATCGAATTTCCGCCACTTTCAGTCCCGCCGCCGCCAATACTTTCGAAAATGTATTGAGCTTGCTGGCGAGCAATTTTTCGCTGCCCGTTGGGCCTTTCACCAAAGGCAGAGGGTCATCCAGCGCGGCATCAAACCACACGCCTTGATCTGAAAGCAGCCCCGCATCGCCCCAACGTGCAACCGGCACATGCTCTTCAACCTCCACGACCATTCGATCAGGCCATTGGCGACGCACACTGGCAAAACGCACCCAAGGCAGTTTTCGAAACGCTTCTCGCGCACTTTCTAAATCGAGCGTAAAAAACGTGCCTTTTAACTCATGTTCGACGATATAACGCAATTGGTCGCCAGTAACATGATGCAATTGGCCCTCGATTTGGATTTTTTGCACGGGAAAACGTGACGAACTGGCCAGCCACAGTCCACCCGAGTAAATCAACAATACGGCCGAAAAAGCAACCATCAACCGTGAAATTTGCGTGAGAAGCCGGTGATTATCCCACATGAGCCCCGTCCAGAATGGACAAACACAAAGCCGGATAGTTCAAACCCGCCTGCGCGGCCGCCATCGGCACCAAACTATGACCCGTCATCCCCGGCGACGTATTAATTTCCAACAGAAAATAACGATTGTCTGCGTCCAACATTAAATCAATGCGCCCCCAGCCTTCCGCTCCCAAAAGCTGAAACGCCTTCATCACCACCGATTGAATCTCAGCTTCCAGCGCTTCTGGCAAACCGGACGGGCAAAAATAGCGGGTATCATCGCTAAAATATTTATTTTGGTAATCGTAATTACCTTGTGGCGCTTCGATGCGAATCAACGGCAGTGCGCGATCACCTAAAATCGGAGCGGTATATTCACGTCCCGACACAAAAGCTTCCGCAATCACCACGCTATCTCGGCGCGCGGCTTCGAAATACGCTTCACGCAGTTCGCCGGCTTGACTCACTTTGACGATGCCAATCGACGACCCCTCATGCGCGGGCTTCACCATGATCGGCAAACCTAAGCTTTGTTCAATCTCCGCAAAATCACTCTCGGCCGATAATACACAATAGGCAGGTGTCGGAATCCCCGCAGCCTGCCAAATCAATTTGGTGCGAAATTTGTCCATGCCCACGCTAGACGCCATCACACCGCTACCCGTGTAAGGAATACCCATCAGCTCTAACGCAGCCTGAATCGTACCATCCTCGCCACCGCGACCATGTAACGCAATAAACGCGCGGCTAAAGCCTTCTTCTTTCAGCGCCCAAATTGGACGTTCAGCAGGGTCAAATGCATGGGCATCAACCCCTTGAGAACGCAGCGCCTCAAGCACGCCCTGACCGCTCATTAAAGACACTTCACGCTCAGCAGAGTGACCACCGAAGAGCACTGCCACTTTTCCGTATTGATTTTTCATGCTTGGGAATCCTGTTGAATCCGCGCCCGAACCTTGCCCGCAACCGCACCGACAGAGCCTGCGCCCATTGTGATCACCACATCCCCATCACGAACATAGTCAATAATCGCTTCTGGCAAACCGGCAATATTTTCGACAAAAACGGGTTCCACACGCCCCGTCACGCGCAAAGCACGTGCCAAAGCACGGCCATCTGCAGCCACAATCGGCTGCTCACCCGCCGCGTACACCTCGGCCAACAACAAACCGTCAACACGAGAGAGAACCCGCGTGAAGTCTTCAAACAAATCACGCGTTCGGGTGTAACGATGCGGCTGAAAAGCCAACACTAAGCGTCGATCGGGGAATGCGCCACGCGCCGCAGCGATCGTCGCCTCCATTTCAACCGGATGGTGCCCATAATCATCAATCAGGGTAAACGAACCGCCAGTCGGCAGAGGAAGATCACCATAGCGCTGAAAACGACGCCCCACGCCCGAGAAATCGCGTAAAGCATGCTGAATCGACTCCACCGTTGCACCACACTCTAGCGCCACGGCAATCGCGGCCAGCGCATTTTGCACGTTGTGTTCGCCGGGCAAGTTCAAGGTCACTGCAAATGCGGTTGCAGGGTCGTTATTCAACACCACCTCAAAATGCATCTGCCCTTGATCCGCCTGAACCTGCTGTGCCCGCACCATCGCTTCGGGCGCAAAGCCATAGGTTGTGATCGGTTTAGTCACCCGCGGCAACACTTCGCGCACGCCCGCGTCATCCACACAGACGATCGCCCGACCATAAAACGGTAAATGGTGCAAAAAGTCGATAAAAGCTTGATGCAGCTTGGCCAAATCATGGCCATAAGTGTCCATATGATCGGCGTCGATATTGGTCACAACCGCCATCACCGGCATCAAATGCAAAAACGACGCATCCGACTCGTCCGCTTCGGCCACCAAAAACTCGCCCTGACCCAGTCGCGCATTCGTGCCTGCTGCGGTCAACTTGCCGCCAATCACAAAAGTCGGGTCTAAATGCGCCGCAGCCAAAATAGAGGCGGTTAGGCTCGTTGTGGTGGTTTTGCCGTGCGTACCTGCGATGGCAATCCCTTGCTTAAAGCGCATCAGCTCCGCCAACATCATCGCCCGCGGCACCACCGGAATGTTGGCTGCGCGCGCCGCCGCTACTTCGGGGTTTTCAGCAGAAACCGCCGTCGAGGTCACGACAACATCAGCGCCCTCAACGAAACGGGCATCATGACCGAGAAAGATCTGCGCGCCGGCCTGCGCCAGTCGCTGCGTCGCAGCGCCATCAGCCATGTCTGAGCCGGACACCACATAGCCTAGCGTCAATAAAACCTCAGCGATACCGGACATGCCCACACCACCGATACCGACAAAATGAATATGTCTAACCTTGTTTTTCATTAAATGAATAGTTTTTCTGCGCCAGAAAGTCGCAAAGCATACCGTGTTTTAGAAAAAACGTCTGTTTCTCTCACGCCAAACTCACAAAATTAATGTGATTTTACGCAGAGTTTACCCCGCAAGCTGCTCACATACATCTGCAACGTGCGCCGCAGCATCCGGCAAAGCGAGCTGACGCGCTTGCACCGCCATCGCCAAACACGTTTCCCGCGTCATTTCTGTCATCAATGCCGCAAGCCCCTCAACAGTCAAAGCAGACTGCTGAATCAAGCGTGCCGCACCCGCTTCAGACAGAAAACGCGCATTACCCGTTTGGTGATCATCGACAGCATGCGGAAAAGGCACCAACACACTCGCGCACCCTGCTGCGGCCAATTCTGCGACCGTCAAAGCCCCCGAACGACAAATTAACAAATCCGCCTCAGCATAGGCCTGCGCCATGTCATCAATAAAAGCACGCGCATCGACCGTCACACCGGCCGCGGCATAATTTTCACGCAAGGCGTCAATTTGTTTTGCGCCCGCCTGATGCACCACAATCGGACGCTGCGCTTCGGGCAACAACGCCAACGCCTTCGGCAATAACTCATTAAACGCTTTCGCGCCCAAACTGCCCCCCACCACTAAAATACGCAGTGGGCCGGTTCGTCCTGCAAAACGCACCTCTGGCGGCGGCACCGCTGCAATATCCGCCCGCACAGGATTCCCGACCAAGCCCGATTGATCTGAAAAAGCCTCTGGGAACGCAAACAAGGTGCGGGTCGCAATGCGCGACAGCAAACGATTCGTCAGCCCCGCAACCGAATTTTGCTCATGAATCACCAAAGGTTTCCAAAAGAAACGACTCATGACCCCGCCCGGGAAGCCGGTATAACCGCCAAAACCAATCGCAACATCCGGCCGGTATCGCAAAATAATGGCCGCGCATTTTAGTGCGGCGCGCGCCAAAACAAAAGGCAACATCAACCAACGCTTCACACCATTGCCGCGCACACCCGAAATCGCGAGCGTTTCCATCGGATAACCGCGCTGCGGAACCAAGCGCGTTTCCATGCCACCGGCTGCCCCCAGCCAGATCACCGACCAGCCACGTGCCTTGAGGGTATCGGCCACCGCCAAAGCGGGAAAAATATGTCCGCCTGTGCCGCCTGCCATCACCATAATCGTGCGTTTTTTCATGCTGTTCGTGAATTCCCTTAAAACTGCGTACGACCAATCGTCATTAAACGTGAGCGCGAAGCAATGCTGCTTTTTTCTGATGACTCACTCGGCAATGAATAGCCACATAAAAGCTGCCGGTTTTCCCAATCAATGCGCAGCAAAATCGCGAGAACGATGCAGTTTGCCAGCAACGCACTCCCCCCATACGACAACAACGGCAGCGTCAAACCCTTGGTCGGCAGCAAACCCATATTCACGCCCAAATTAATGAACGACTGAATGCCAAACCAAATACCGATCGACTGTGCCACTAAAGAGGGAAAAAACCGCTCCAGCTTCTTCGCGGTCAGGCCAATCATAAACGCACGCCAGACAATAAAACTAAACAGGGCGATCACGGTTAAGACCCCGAGCATCCCTAGTTCTTCGGCAATCACCGCCAATAAAAAGTCGGTATGCGCTTCGGGCAAATAGAATAGTTTCTCAACGCTATTGCCCAAACCGACGCCCCACACCCCGCCGCGACCAATCGCAATCAGCGCATGAGACAACTGATAACCCTTGCCGTAAGGATCTTGCCACGGGTCCATAAAACCAATCACCCGCTGCATCCGGTACGGAGAACTGATAATGAGCAAGGCAAAACCGACAATCGAGGTCACGATCAGGCCCACAAAAATTTTGCCGTTAATCCCGCCCAAAAACAGCGCACACATCGCCACACACGAAATCACCGCAAATGCGCCAAAGTCCGGCTCGGACAGCAGCAACATCCCCGTGATAATGATGGCGATCGCCATCGGTAAAAACCCTTGCACCAAGCTATGCATCACATCGGCTTTGCGCACCGTGTAATCGGCCGCATACAGCACAACTGCGATTTTGGCGATTTCAGAGGGCTGCAAATTCATAAACCCGAGCGAAATCCAGCGCCGCGAGCCGTTCACCACCTTACCAATCCCCGGCACCAGCACCAAAAACAGCAACAACAAGGCAAACAAGAACAAAGGCCCCGCATAGCGCGCCCATAAATGGCTCGGGATTTGCCATGCAATCCACCCCGCCGTCAGTGCCACCACTAACACAAAACCATGACGGATCAAGTAAAAGTAACGGTTATGAGTATCTCGATCCGCTTCGGCATAAGCAATCGACGCCGAATACACCATCACCAAGCCAATGGACAAGAGTGCCGCGATCACCCACATCAGCAGTTCATCATGAAAACTGGTGGGGACGGACAAGGTGTTTTTTTGTGGTTGACGGCCAAATTTCATCAAGCCCCCTGCTCCGCAGCAATTTGATGGCACTCGGCAATAAAGACATCCGCGCGATGACTATAATTTCGGAACATATCCAAACTCGCACAAGCGGGCGATAAAAGCACAGCATCGCCACTTTGCGCCTGCGAAAAGGCCATGCGCGTGGCCTCTTCGAGCGTGCCACAGCTAATAATCGGTACCGTAAGACCCGCCAACGCCGAGCGAATCACCGGCGCATCGCGGCCAATCAACACCACCGCCCGCCCAATCCGTTGCAAGGCAGGCAACAACGGCGAGAAATCCTGTCCCTTGCCATCGCCCCCAGCAATCAGCACCACCGGGCGCACCATGCCATTCAATGCCGCCTCGGTCGCGCCCACGTTTGTGCCCTTGGAGTCATCAAAGAAATCGACGCCCCCAATCGTGCGCACAAACTCCACTCGATGCGGCAAGCCTCTAAAGCTTTGCAAGCCGGTCAACAAGGCTTCGCGCGGCAAATCAATCGCCTCGCACAAGGCCAACGCCGCCAAGGCATTCGCCGCATTATGTAAGCCAGGCAGTTTCATCTGTGCAAAATTCAGCACCGGCTGCCCTTGCACACACAGAAAATACGCGCCGTCTTTTTCATGCAACGCATAATCCGCCTGCAAAGACTTCAAGCTAAATTCGCGCTGCACCCGACCCGCACGCGCCATCGCTCGGACAAATACATCGTCCCGATTGATAATTTGCACACCTTCGCCATTAAAAATGCAGGCTTTGCTATCGGCGTACGCCAATAAATCACGATAACGGTCGAGGTGGTCTTCCGAAATATTCAAGACTGTTGCCGCATCGGGGTGCAAAGAAAAAGTTGTTTCGAGCTGAAAACTCGACAGTTCCAACACAAAAACGTCCGGCAACGATCCAGCGGTCTTACGCTCGCGCAACGCGGCCATGACCGGCAAGCCAATATTGCCTGCGACAACCGTATCCAAACCGGCTTCGCGGCATAAATGCCCGACCAATTCCGTGACGGTCGATTTACCGTTGGAGCCGGTAATCGCAATCACTTTGCAGCCCGAACCCGCAATCGCCCGTGCAAATAGTTCAACGTCGCCAATCACCTCGCCGCCACGTTGTGCAAATTCAGCAATCGCAGGCGTCGAAACCGGCACCCCTGGGCTCATGACCAACACATCACAATCACTAAAACTATCGGTACGAAAACCGCCTAAACGCCAACTGGCATGCGGCATTTCCTCGCGCAAGACATCCGCACGCGGCGGTTCAGAGCGGCTATCGCATAAAACCAAGCGATGCACCTCATCATGTCCCGTAAACCAGCGCGCCACTGCGGTGCCTGAATCGCCCATTCCGACGACGGCAACCGACTTTCCTGACATATTTAAGCTATTAATTTTCATACTTCAGACGTCCTAGCGCAGTTTCAGCGTGGCCAAACCGGCCAGAACCAACATCATCGTCAAAATCCAAAAACGCACCACCACCTGCGTTTCTTTCCAGCCTTTCAACTCAAAATGATGGTGAAGCGGCGCCATTCGGAACACACGCCGCCCCGTCAATTTGAACGAAGTCACCTGAATCATCACCGACAGCGCTTCCATCACAAACACGCCGCCCATAATGAACAACACAATTTCTTGTCGCACAATCACCGCCACCGTGCCCAAGGCCGCGCCCAAGGCCAGCGCGCCAACGTCGCCCATAAACACTTGCGCCGGATAAGCGTTAAACCACAAAAAGCCCAAACACGCGCCACTCATCGCCGCGCAAAACACCACGACTTCATGCGCACCGGGAATATGTGGAACACCCAAATATTTTGAGAACACCGCATTCCCTGCCACATACGCAAACACCGACAACCCTGCAGACACCAGCACCACCGGCAAGGCCGCCAAGCCATCCAGACCATCGGTTAAGTTCACTGCATTCGAAGTCCCGACAATCACCAAATACGTCAGGATACAAAATCCAATGATTCCAAACGGGTACACAATATTTTTGAAAAACGGCACGATAAATTCAGTCGTCGCGGGCAAAGTCGCCGTTGTCACTAAGAAAATACCCGAGGCAATTGCAATCGTTGATTGCCAAAACATTTTGGCACGCGCCGAAATTCCCTTTGGGTCTTTGTGAACAACTTTTTGCCAGTCGTCGTAAAAACCAATCGCGCCCGTTCCAAACATCACCGCCAACAACAGCCAAATATAGCGATTCGACAAATCCGCCCACAGCAAGGTCGTCAGACCAATCGACAGCAAAATAAGGGTGCCGCCCATGGTCGGCGTACCGGCCTTAATCAAATGCGTTTGTGGGCCATCGCTGCGAACCGCCTGCCCCACCTTTAACTCCGTCAGCTTCAAAATCACCCACGGACCCAAGCCGAGCGCAATGCCCAACGAGGTCAGGCACGCTAAAACTGCACGCAGCGTGGTGTAATTAAATACGTTAAAAGCACGAATATATTCGCCGAGCCAGTCAGCGAGCCACAGTAGCACAATCTCTCTCCTCAATAATGTGACGCAGTGACATCACCGCGTCTTAGGTCAAGGCAACAACGCCTCAACCACACGTTCCATGCGCATAAAGCGCGACCCCTTCACCAAAATGCTGGCAGGGGTCGGTAAATCGGTTTGCAACGCCGAGAGCAGGGCCGGAAGCGCCTCTGCCGCAAAATGCTGTGCGCCCTCGCCAAATGCGGCCGCGCTTTGCGCACTGTGCTCACCAAGGGTATACAGCCGGTCAATCTCTTGTTCGCGGGCAAATTGGCCGATTTCGCGATGTAAATCGGCCGAAAATTCACCCAACTCGCCAATATCGCCAAAAACCAATACACGGGGCGAAGGCTCGGCCGCCAAGACGCGAATCGCAGCGCGCACTGAATCGGGGTTGGCATTGTAAGTATCATCAATCAGACGCGCACCATTGGCGGCGGTTTTCAGTTGCAAACGGCCTTTGACGCCGCCAAAGCCATTCAATCCGCGCACAATCGCTTCAGGCTCGATTCCCAGCG
>CAZWRK010000026.1:0-6494 GCA_964635875.1 uncultured Aquaspirillum sp. | reverse complement strand
GCAATCTCCGCCACCGACGCAAAATGCCCCATATGTGCGCGCTGGGCATTGTTGATCAGCGCCAATGTCGGACGCGCCAGCTTCGATAAATAGTCGATCTCGCCAACGTGGTTCATGCCCATTTCGAGCACGGCATAACGATGCTCGGGACGAAGCGACAGCAACATCAGCGGCAGGCCAATGTCGTTATTCAGATTGCCGCGCGTCGCCAACACCGCGTCTTCACCCACCGCAGCAACCAAAATGCTTTTCAGCATTTCTTTAACGCTAGTCTTGCCGTTAGAGCCGGTAATCGCGACCACCGGCAATTCAAACTGTTGCCGCCAATACGCCGCCAACGCGCCCAGCGCCAAACGGGTATCCGGCACCGCAATCAAAGACGCATTCGGCAGACTAAAATCAGCCGCTACTACCGCACCGACCGCACCAGCGGCAAGGGCTTGTGCGACAAAGTCATGCGCATCAAAACGCTCGCCACGCAGCGCAATAAATAAATCCCCCGCACGCACGTCGCGGCTATCGGTGGTGACGCGCAAAATCTCGCCATCACCACCGACCAGCGGAACGCCTAAGGCCTGAGCGGCCTGCGCCAAACGTAAATTCATGCCAACTCCTTGTGCGCCAACGCCGCCTGCGCTTCGGCAAAATCACTGAACGGCTGCTTCACACCGGCCACATCTTGATAATCCTCGTGCCCTTTACCCGCGATCAGCACAATATCGCCCGCCTGAGCCTGCGCAATCGCCCACGCAATCGCGACCCGGCGATCCGGCTCGACATGTGCCTGCGCGGACATGCCTTCACGGACGTCGGCAATGATATTGAGCGGGTTTTCAAGGCGCGGATTATCGCTGGTCAGAACCGCCACATCGGCCAACCGCGACGCAATCGCGCCCATTTGCGGGCGCTTACCTTGATCGCGATTGCCGCCGCAGCCAAAGACACAAAAGAGGCGGCTGCCTTCGGGACGAATTTCTGAAAGCGTGCTTAAGGCTTTATCGAGGGCATCCGGCGTGTGGGCATAATCAATCACCACCAGCGGCAACGCGCCGCCGCCGAGACGATCCATCCGACCTTGCGCCGGATGAATTTGGCCGAGTACCTGCGCCGCCTGTGCCAACGGCACACCGTTCGCACACAGCACAGTCAAACTCGCGAGCAGGTTCGAAACATTAAAGCGCCCGACCAGCGGGCTCACAATCCGCGCCTCGCCCCACGGGGTCGCGACATCGACTTGAAAGCCAGACAAGTTCATTTCAAGCGCCAGCACCCGCACATCGGCCTCGGTATTAAAACCATAGCTAAACACCTGCGGCCCATAGCCCAAGCGCCCCAGCTCGGCGGCCAGCTCGCCACCAAAGCTATCGTCGGTATTGATCACCGCGTGCTTTAAACCGTCCCAATGAAACAAACGCCGCTTGCTCTCACCATACGAATCCATCGAACCGTGATAATCGAGATGATCGCGGGTCAGATTGGTGAAGACGGCGGTTGTAAAGGGCACGCCATTGACACGGAATTGATCCAAGCCATGCGAGGACACTTCCATCAACACGGTCTTGACCTGCTGATCACGCAGCGCCGCTAATAAGGTTTGCACGGTCACGGGGTCGGGCGTGGTATGAGTCGAGGGCGATAAAGCGCCAAACACACCGCAGCCGACGGTACCAATCAAACCCGATCGACCTTGAATCAAATGAAACGCTTCGGCCAGCCAGTGTGCGATTGAGGTTTTACCATTGGTGCCAGTCACCCCAACGACGACCTGATTTTGGGCCGGAAAACCAAGAGCATAGGCAGCCACACACCCTGCACGCGCCCGCAGCTCAGGTACGGGACAATTCGGCACATCAATATTCGGAAAAACAAAACCGCCCGCGGGATCCCACAACACCGCCCGCGCACCCGCCTGCACTGCAGCGGCAATATAGTCACGGCCATCGGCGTACTCGCCCTGAAAGGCGAGAAAAATATCGCCCGACTGCACTTGGCGACTATCGGCGCGCACCACCGCGCCCGCAGCGAACCAAGCAGCCAGCGCATCTAAATCAAACGAACTGAGAGGGGTCAGGCGACTGATCATGTTTCTTCCTTCACTTCCGGCGCAGAAGAGGCCGGGAATAAGGTGTTATTGGTTGGGGCGTCCGGCGCAATACCCATAATGCGCAGAGAGCCTGCCATCACGCGGCTAAACACAGGCCCCGCGACCGAACCGCCGTAATACGAACCCTCGCTTGGCTCATCCACCATCACCGCAACAATCAAGCGCGGCGCACTCGCGGGGGCAAAGCCAACGAACGAAGCAATATGTTTATCTGGGCTATATTTACCGCCTTCGAGTTTACGCGCGGTGCCGGTTTTACCTCCGACGCTATAGCCTAAGATTTGCGCCTGCACCGCAGTGCCGCCCGGCTGTGTCACCGCTTCAAGCATTTGACGCACGCTTTTGGCTGTCTGCGGACTGATCACTTGACTCCCCGGCAGGCCAGCAGACAAGCGCGTAAAAGAGATCGGCAGCATTTGGCCATCATTGGTAAAAATCGTATAAGCCCGCGCCAACTGCACCAAGCTCAAGGAAATACCGTGACCAAAGCTCATCGTGGCTTGTTCGATAGGCCGCCAATGCTTATAGGGACGCAAGCGACCCGCAGCCTCTCCGGGGAAGCCGGTTTGCGGGCGACGACCAAAGCCCAGCTCATCGTAAAATTGCCAGACTTCGCTAGGCTGCATCATCAAGCTGATATGAGACGTGCCGACGTTGCTCGACTTCTGCAAAATTCCGGCCACGGTCAGTGAATTTTCGCGATGTGAGTCACGAATTTGCGCCGGACCAATCATAAACGGTGTGGTATCGAACACTTTACCTGGCGTAATCAGCCCCTTATCCAAGGCCAAAGACACGGTAAACGGCTTGAGCGTTGAGCCAGGCTCAAACAGGTCGGTGAGCGCCCGATTGCGGCGCATTTCAGGGTAGAGTCGAACACGGTTATTGGGGTTAAACGTCGGCAGATTGGCGAGCGCCAGCACTTCGCCGGTGTGGGCATCTAGCACCACAATGCCGCCTGCCTTGGCTTTGAATTTTTCAACCGCTGCCTTCAGCTCGCGAAACGCAAGGTATTGGATTTTGCGGTCAATAGAGAGCGCGAGCGTTTGACCATCACGCGGGCGTTGAATCTCGGCCACATCTTCGACGATATAGCCACGGCGATCTTTAATAATGTGGCGGCTACCCGGTTTGCCCGAGAGCATTTTATCGCGCGCCAGCTCAAAACCTTCTTGACCATGACCATCAATGCCGGTGTAACCGACCACGTGCGCCAATCGCTCGCCTTCGGGGTAAAAGCGACGATATTCCTGTTGTGCGGCAATCCCGGGGATTTTCAGCGCCATGACTTGCTCGGATACTTCCGGCGCAATTTGGCGTTTGAGATAGACAAATTCGCGGCGTTTATCGGCTAATTTTTGCGCGACCTCATCTTTGGGCATTTCGAGTAACTTCGCCAGCGCCCGCAACGAATCATCCGGCAGCGGATCCATGTCGGCGGGACTCGCCCAAATCGACTTCACGGGTGTCGAAATCGCCAGCGGCTCGCCGTTGCGGTCGGTAATCATGCCGCGGTTGGCCTCCAAGGTGAGCAAGCGGCTATAACGTGCCGCGCCCTGCCCTTGAAGAAATTCGTGTTTATAGACCTGCAAATATAAGATGCGCCCACACAGCGCAAGCAACAGCGCAATCAAACCCGCCGCAATAATCTGGACGCGAATGAGCGGCATGCGCAAGCTCTGACTTTCGGGCTGACGGCGACTCGCACCGCGCGGAATTTTGATCACTATTTCGTCCCAGCTGTTGACTTGAGAATTTGAACTTCGCGAGGATCGGGGGTGCGCATTTTGAGGCGGTCGACCGCAGTTTGCTCGATCAAGTTATGCGCGGCCCATGTACTTTGCTCGAGCTGCAACCGCCCGAATTCAATATCCAATTCGCGCGCAAACTTCTGCTCTTTTTGCAATTCGGCGTATAGCTTGCGGGACTGATAACGTGCGGTCACGACACTCATGGCGCTCACAATCGCCACCAACAACAAAATCACATTCAGTCGAGTCCGACCGTTCATTCCACCCACTCCCACGGCGCATCTGTCCGTTCAGCAATGCGTAAAATCGCGCTTCGGGCGCGCGGATTGTCTTTGACCTCTTCAGCGCTCGGGCGCAACGCTTTACCCACCAAACGCATCGGCGCAGGACGCTCGGCCCCGGCCCGAATCGGCACCCACGAAGGAATATCGGCATCGGGAGAGGTGGCGGCATCTTTGAGGAAATGTTTGGTAATACGATCTTCAAGCGAGTGAAAGCTAATCACCGCCAAGCGCCCACCTGCGCGCAATCGTTGCCCCGCTTGCGGCAAAACGGCGCTTAATTCATCAAGCTCGCGATTGATAAAAATCCGAATCGCCTGAAAAGTACGGGTTGCGGGGTCTTGGCCTTTTTCGCGGGTTCGCACCTGTTTAGCCACGAGTGCGGATAAATCACGGGTGGTTTGTAGCGGCGTTTCGACGCGCTCGCGGACAATCGCGGCGGCAATCTGACGCGCAAAGCGCTCTTCGCCATATGTTTTAATGACTTCGCGAATGTCGCTTTCTTCAGCAATCGCCAACCACTCTGCCGCGGTCATGCCGCGCGTGGTGTCCATGCGCATATCCAGCGGGGCATCAAAGCGGAAACTAAACCCGCGTGCGCCATCATCAATCTGCGGCGAAGAAATCCCTAAATCCATCAATACCCCGTCCACAAGCGGGATATTCAACGCATCCAGCGCACGATTGAGCGCAGCAAAACCGTCGTGAACAATCGAGAAACGGGGGTCGTCGATGGTTTCCGCTTCGGCAATCGCTTCGGGGTCTTTATCAAAAGCAATCAAACGACCTTGAGGCCCTAAGGCCGCGAGGATTTTTCGGCTATGACCACCGCGGCCAAAAGTACAGTCAACGTAAACACCCTCTGGACGAATGGCGAGTGCGGCCACTGCCTCATCCAAAAGGACTGTTCTGTGGATAAAAAGCGGGCCGTTCAAGGGGGTCTATCTCCAAAATGCAGCGCTATTTTCAAGCAAAATAGCGAAGGTGATTAAAGTGCATGTGCTGTAGATCATGTCGCTTTCGATGCTCAACGAATCTACAAACCCATGATTTCACACTCGATATTGCGTAGGCCAATGCGCCGTTTTTGATCCTGCCGCGACAACGGTGCGCCACTATAAGCACAAAAAAAAAGGTGGTCAACACGGCCAACAATGGCGGTTTTTCATTCCAGCTCAAATACTTGTCGAACACATGGCACTCAAAATGCTGCACTGCAACTCAATCGTATCGTTAAAAAAACGCCACCGCAAAGCGGGGGCGTTTTCTTTCCGAAAATCATCGGTTATGCATGCAACTTAGGCCAGCTTCTTACGCAAGATCTCTTGCACTTGCGCAGGATTTGCCTTGCCTTTTGACGCTTTCATCACTTGCCCCGCCAGCGCATTCAAGGCTTTTTCCTTGCCCGAGCGGAACTCCTCGACTGCCTTAGGATTGGCGGCAATGGCTTCGTCGACCAACGATTCGATCGCGCCGACATCGCTCACTTGCTTCAGACCATCGCGCTCGATAATCGCATCGGCCTCCAGATCGCTTTCCCACAACGCATCAAATACCTGCTTTGCGAGTTTTGACGACAAGGTGCCATCCGCAATGCGCTTCACCAAGCCCGCCAATCGTGTCGGCGAAATCGGCGAGTCAGCCAAGCTGCGCTCTTGTTTATTGAGGCGCGCGGCAAGTTCACCGTTGATCCAGTTGGCGGTGAGTTTGCCATCGCCCGCCAAACCCGCGGCCGACTCAAAATACGCGGCGATTTCGAGGTTTTGGGTCAACAATGCTGCGTCGTATGCAGACAAGCCATACTGGGACACAAAACGCGCCTTCATCGCTTCGGGCAACTCGGGCAATTCGGCCTGAATCGCGGCAACTTCATCTTCGGTGACGCGCAACGGCAGCAAATCAGGATCAGGGAAATAGCGGTAATCGTGAGCGTCTTCTTTGGAGCGCATCGAGCGGGTTTCGCCGCTTTCTGGGTCAAAGAGCACGGTGGCTTGTTGAATACGACCGCCGTCTTCAATGGTGTCGATTTGCCATTGAATTTCGTAATTAATCGCCTGCTCCAAGAAACGGAACGAGTTCAGGTTTTTAATTTCGCGACGGGTACCAAATTCGGCCTGACCAAATGGCCGCACCGACACGTTAGCATCCACGCGGAACGAGCCTTCTTGCATGTTGCCATCGCAAATGCCCAACCATGTCACCAAGCCATGCAGCGCGCGCGCATAAGCCACCGCTTCGGCGGCGGAGCGCATTTCAGGTTCGGAAACGATTTCGAGCAGGGGCGTACCGGCGCGGTTTAAGTCGATGCCGGTCATGCCATGAAAATCCTCATGCAAAGATTTACCCGCGTCTTCTTCC
>CAZWRK010000025.1:7629-40357 GCA_964635875.1 uncultured Aquaspirillum sp. | reverse complement strand
CACACCGGCGGCTGCCGCGACGTTTACACGCGTTAGCGGCAGTCCGCGGTCACGACACACCGAGATGCCGAGCAGAATTTTCTGGACGGCAGCCAAACTTGTGATGTCACGATCTCGCGGTATCCCCACCACGTAGTCCCGCGGCTCTTTATGTGGGCAGTAACCGTACAGACCGATCGCCTGATTACAGTTGTGGCACAGTACGCGGAACCCCTTTGGAAACCCGTGCCGCTTCAACCATGTGTACAGCCCCGACTGTCCGATATCCTTCAGGTGTGTGCGTCCACCGCCTTCGACATGATCGATCGCCAGAAATTCTAGCCGACCCTCGTTGCAACAATCACAAGTCGGCGTATCGCCGCCATACGCCCGCAAAACCTCGAGACGTAGTCGCCGGCGCGTACGTTGAGAGTGTGTTAAGATTCCTTGCGCACGCTTATCCGCGTTGTCTGCATTGAGCCTTGCAAGATTACAGGCTTTACATGTGCTTTGCAGTCCGTCGGAACTCTTCTTTGCCGCGTGGAATGCGTCACGTGGCAGGGCATTGCGGCAGCGGGTACAAGTCTTCATGTTATTCCTCCGTGGATTACATGACGTTATTAAAAACAGCAACGTGACACTAGAGCAGAAAGGCCCGTATGGGTCGCGCAGTCAACCGAGTGATTCACGCGGCCCTATCACAGGCCGTCGACGATGGTGCAAACGATCCGCGTGCTCGACACTTCGCCGCCGCCGTGATCCGTTGCATCAATGCACGTTGCCGCGGACTCGACATCGAGGATCGGGTCAACGGCAAGACCCTGGATCTCTTGGGTTTCGGAGTGCTCGGCGTGCCTGCCGTAGCGCAGGTGGCAATTGCCGAGCTTTTCGTTCTGTATGAAGAACGGCGAATCGGCGGCGTGCCGCAGCTGATACCGCTAAATAACGCGGACACGGCCGGGTACTTCCCGAACTTCCGTCAGCGATACAACGAGCTCTTCGGCTGCGAACCGCCGTCGTTGTCGGAACTGGGTCGCTACAATCCGATGGTCGAGACGCCGGCGGAAAACGACATGTCCGGCGTCATTCGGCGGATGGAGTATCTGGGGCTGACGCCGCGGCTACTCGAGGCCGCGCTGTTTCAGCTGACGCCGGAAGACATCGATCACGAGGCGACCACGTTTACGACGGCTCGCGACACCTCGGAGTCGATACGCCGCAGCATCTTCAACTACAACGTCGCCCTGCCGCGCCAGCGTCGGTCGTCATTACCGGCCAACCTTGCCAACATCCAATGGGATAGCACGACGGTCGACAGCAACCTGATGCCGGGTGCACTCTACGACAAGGTCGTCGACTACGTCCGGAACGCCGGACGTCTGCACTCCCACTACGGTCCGCCGACGATGACGCCGCAGGCGTGGCTCTGCCGGCAGCCGTACTTCTGTGCCCTGATTGCCGAAACCGGCCGCCGCGGGCAGACCCTGCCGCGCGACGTCATGAGCTTCATCCGTTCGCATCTGCTCAAGCGTGGGCAGTCGCCGACGACCGTCGTCCCGGCTGCCACGCCGGAGACCACGTACGCCGATCCGGCGCTACGTAGCGAACAAGCCGCCGATCTGGCGGCCATGGCCAACGTCAAGCCGGTCTACCAGCCACCGAATCGCAATGCGAGGTCCGTAAGACTTTGAACCCGACACCATCGCTGGGTATGCCGATCAACACCAAACTTGGTCGGTATATCCATTCCTGGTCGATTACTGCAGGTGACGTGAAAATGGGCGGAACCTGCCCGGGTGAGTCTGCGATCTGCAGTCAACTCTGTTACGCCGCTCGCGGCTTCTTCGTGATGCCTACGGTTGCCCGTTCGCACGCCCGCAACCGCGACTTCTCCCGTACCGAAGAGTTCGTCCCGTGGATGACGGCTCAGCTGCAGGCTCATTTCGTACGGGTGCTCCGTATCCACGTGGCGGGGGACTTCTACGACGCGCCGTACGTCGCCAAATGGTTGACGATCGCGGAGCAGTCCCGGCGGACGATCTTCTATGCATACACCCGCAGCTGGCGGGATGAAGAAATCCTGCCCGGTCTGATAGCCTTGAGCCGGCTGCCGAACGTGAACCTCTGGTTCAGCCAAGATCGGCAGACCGGCGAGGCCCCGCTGATCAGCGGCGTGCGTCGCTGCTACTTGGCGGTCGATGACGCGGACGCCCGTACGGCCCCGCCGTCGTGCGATCTCGTGTTTCGCGACCGTCCGCCGAGCGTGATGAAGTATGCCAACAGCGTACTGGTCTGCCCGGTGGAGAACGGCGTCCACACCGGACGCTTCCACCATACTTGCTCGTCGTGCGGCATCTGCTGGGATAAACAGCGGCTGCCGCGTTGGGAACAACAACTTTTACCGCTTTTGCAGGAGACCGAGCACAAGCCGGTCGATGCTCCGGACAGGGAGGTTTTGCATGTTGGTTCTGTCTCGCAAGGTCAATGAACAAATCCGGATCGGCGACAACATCGTCATCACGGTCACGAAGCTATTCGGCGATCGCGTGCAGATCGGTATCGAGGCGCCGCGGGACGTCCCCGTGAAACGTATGGAGCTCAAGGAGCTGCCGGAACTTGAGCAGCCCGCGGCACAGCCTATTCGGGTCCAACGCAGAAAATGACACCTATCGAAGTGTTTCGCAGATTGTTCAGGCTGCCGTGCTATTCTGTCCGCAGTCAGTGGCCAATCGATCCGGAGGGGCCGGAATGGAGCCTCAAGCAAATCCGCGAGGCGTTAGCCCCGTTGCGGATTAAGGTCGTCCGAGCTGCTACGGGCGGTTATGACTGGTCCGCCGCAATCGGACTGACTGGACGCATTGGCGATCTGATTTCGGTGTATCGCAACCGCATCCGCGTCGAAATGTTGCTGGACACGCCGCGAGAATTCAGCGGACGGATGTTCACGTCGCTTGGCAGCGTGCTACTGATCGAAGACCCGGCGAAAGCGGACGCATTTACGGCCGTCGAACCGGGTTGGATTCTTGCCGTGCCGGATTTCGATGCCGAAGTTCAACGTCCGAATTAAACGGATTGATACCTATTCGCGAGACCTTGAAGTCGAGGCTCCGAGCAAGCGGCAAGCCCGCAAAGACGTCGCGGCCAAGCTCGCCGATGCCGGTTGGGAGGGAGCCTTCCCCGACAACGACGACGGCGAATACGAAGAGTGCGAATCCTTCATTGACTCCGTCGAACGCATTACCGATTAGCCTTGCGGCTGGTACTGTGACGCCAGGGCTGCAAGGTCCTGGCGTCGCAGAACGGCCGAGGCCGCCTTGTCGCGGATGACCGGCTGCACGGCGGCGGCCTCCATCATCCGGTCGAACATGGCGGCAGCCCCGCGATCGAGCGTGGGGACGATGGCAGCCATCTTGGTGCCGTCGACGAAGATATCACCGAGCGTGACGGCTTCGACGAACTCGTCGCCCATCCACTCACGGACCTGCTCGACGGCGACCTTTTCGAGATCGCTGATCGCGTAGGTGTTACCGGTCGTCGTTTCGACGTGGGCCTGGACGAAGTCGCTGGCACACTTCTCACCGACGGCGAAGAGCGTCTCTTCCGGCCGGGCCAGTCCGCCGGCGTCGTAGAGTTTGTTGAGCGACGTGAGGCGATCATACGTATCGAGATGCCCGGCCAGTTTGATCAGGCTATCGAGCCCGCGAGCCTGGGCCGGGAACTCCAGAATGACGGCGGCCATCTTCTGCATTTCGGCGCTGCCGTCCGGATGGGTCCGCTTGGTCAGTTCGGCACGCTTCTGGAACGCGGCTGCCGCGTCCCGGGCCGAACAGCCGCCGCGGGCCGCCGTCTTGTCGAGCAGCTCGTCACGACCTTCGAGGTGGGCGCCGAATTCGAGGGCCTTGTCGAGGATTTTGTTGGCGATACGGTGCCGATCGACGAAGGCGAACTTGTCGCGATGTTTGGCGAACTGTTGCGAGGCGAACTGGACCTCCTTCGCGTTACGGAGGGGCCAGTGGCGGTCGACGGTGCCGTCGGCATAGTTCCAAACCACGGCGAAATCGTCGTTGGAGAGCTTCGTCAGCTCGTCGGCGACGTTACGGTTGATCTTCTCCCGTAGAGCGTCGACATCGCCCCGGCAGGCGAAGTAATCGGCCGCCTTGAGGATGCGGGCTTCGATCAGCTCGGCCTTGGCCGGATCGTGCTGCGACTTGCGATCGTAGAAGAAGGCCGCCGACATCCAGGTTGCGGCCTTCGTATGGCAGGGGTACAGTTTTCGAGTCGGATCCGCGTAAATGTGGCTCGGCAGTTGTTCGGGGTCACCGCACTTCTGCTCGTGGGAAGCCGACTTGACCCATTCCGGTTGACCGTAGAGTGCTTGCAGCCGGTGGGTTTCGCGTCCGGACAGGTCGCACGTGTGATCAAGGATGTCTACGGGCATGAGTTCCTCCCTGAATCTGGATTGGCCGGGCATCCTTGCCCAACTTGGCGATTACCCGACCGTGCCGCAGCTGCCGGCGGTCATTAACTGCCCGCGGTGTCGCAAGTTGCAACTTTACGTCTACGAAGACGTCGGGCACGGTGGCCCCTGGACAACTTGTGCAAGCTGCCAACTACACGGCGACATGATAGAGCTTGCCGCAGCGTGTTGGAAGCTCGATCCCCTGACGGCCCTGGGAGAGCTGCTGAGCCGCGGGCTCTCGCTGCCGATCGAGCTGACGAGCTACGACGGCCACCGAAGCATGCAACGCACGTGGGAGCTCCGGAAGCGGCTTGCCGCGTTCCTGGCCGAAGGCCGGCAGAACCTGAAGAACGACGCCTTCCCGACGGCGACCCAGGCCTTGTTGCAAATAACAAAGACGGGCAGCCTCGACGCCGATCTCTACAACCGCCTCGGGGCGATCGTGGTAGCAACCACGAAGAACAAAGTCCGAGAGTTGGTCGGTGGACAGGTGCTGAAGCGCGTGCCCCGCTTGATGTTCACCGGCGACGGTTGGCAGGACCTGCTAGCAATCCCGCACCACACGCTGCCAAATAAGATCAGCGGACTGACCTTAGTCAGCGAATCGCCGCAAGGTGATATCTTGACGGGGTTTCTGCCGATCGTGTCGCCGGACGCCGGGCTCGCCGGACTGCCGGCATGGCATGAGGGACCGTCGCCGACCGGCGATCGCATGTTCCTGACCACCGACCCGGCGCTCTATCTGCACCTACACGCGCGGCACTTCCGCACCGCCGGTCGTCCGCTGCCGCTGCTGCTGACGACGCACACCCAAGCCGCGCGGACGACCGCCGTCGGCCGCTTCATGCGAGAACGCCCCGTCACGGTCATCGGCCGTCAGAACGAATTGCCGGAGCTGCTGCGGCTCGGCCGGCTGTGTTCGGGCGATGTCGTACAGCACGACGTCAAAGACGCCGTCGGCTTACCGCAGGCGTTCCTCCAGTCGCTGCTGCGAAACGCCCACTCGTGGTCGGCGGTGCTGCAGTACAACCTCCTGCATCTCGACGCGACGGCCGCTGCGAGTCTGGTCAAGCAAGTCGAGATCACCAGTACCGAAATGAGCCTCTTGGCGGCCAAGGCTTCGCCCAAACTGAAGACCCGCCTCGAGCAGCTCAAGCTGGTCGGGGACAACCAGGGCACCGTCGACATCAACGGCAAAACCGTCCGCTTCGATAACACGGGCTGGTACCACGAGAGTACGTGCATCTGCGACGCCCACATTCGATTCGACCACCGGCTGTACCTCCGCAACGGTAAAGCCTGCTACTCGGGCCAAGTTATTCGCGGCGACCGCTCCTGGCCGATTACGCTCAAGATCAACCGCAACCTGTATCAGCGGTTCTTCCAGGCCGTCGCAATCGAGCTGCTCAACCACGGTGAAGTGCTAAACTTCCGCCGCGAATGGAGTACCCGCGCCTTGCAGATCGCCCTGGCGGCCCACACGCCGGTCGACAAACACAACGTCGATCAGGTCGGCTGGGATGGACACAACGGCGTCCTCCGGCTGCCGAAATTCACGCTGGCTATGGGCGGCAAGGTCGAGATCGGGACCGTGACGGCCTTCCCGAAACGGCCGGTAACGCCCGCAGTCCACATTCCGCTGCCGGGCATCGTTGCCGGCGCCGACTTCCTGGAAGTCTCGCAGCAGTCAGGCCACGACGTCATCTGGACGATCATGATCGGTATCCTGCAGCAAGTGCTGGCACCGGTACTCAATCAGCGGCCCGAGGGGGTCGTACTGACCGGCGAAGGCAATCAACGCCTCGGAAGCACGATTTCCGAAGCGTTGGGATGCTCTCGCTTGGTACTGCCCTATGCTACCGACATGTCGACGGACCGCATCGTCGAGCAAGTCGAACATCACGGCTGGCCGTTGTACTTCGATCTTCATAACTGTCCGCACCGCACGGCAGTCAACAACTGGTTCGACTTGCCGGGCGACAAGAATCTCATCTGTTCGACCAACTGGTTGACGGCCTACTCCCTGGCGACTCGCGGCTGGCTCGTAATCGACTGTGACGCCGGTACGACGGTCACTCCGGCATCGCTGTTAGCAGCCGCGCGACTCATGTCGAGCTACATGCACGACCTGTTTACGCGTAACGGTCGCCCGCACATCTCGGCCGACACCTGCCGGGAAACGATTGCGTCTGATCTGTCTGAGTGGTGTCGCGCGACCTTCGGTACACCGTTGGCGGTGAAAACGCTCAAAAGCCTGACGCCTTACGGCGGCCACATCCCGCTCTGGCACGGATTTCTGCCGCTGGTTGAGCATTGCATCCGGCGATCTCAGCGAATACGGACGGTACACATTCTCACGGAGCATCCGCATGCGGTCTCAATTTCGTTCGATGATTTGAGCAGAGTGCTTGCATCGCAGGACGTCCCGCAGCTAGATTTTGCCGCTATTACCAATTCGCTGGCTGAAACCGGCGCTCTGCTAAGTGCAAAATCACCGGACGGTAGTCGCGGTTGGACGATCAACCGCAACTGGTGGGAACGCCACTACGCGCAGACGCGGGTCAACCCCACGCCGCGATACTTCCTTCCCATTGCCCAATAAACACGAGACCACACCATGTTGAAATGCGCCTATCCGCTGCTTGAAACCGATCTCGATCCGGTACTCCATCCGGACGCGTTCGTCGGTCTGCCTTCGGAACCTCGCTGGGGCGAAATCTTCGCCGACGACAGCTGGGAAGACGAAGACGACGATGAAGACGAAGACGATGAAGAAGAAGATGAAGACGACGACTTCGACGATCTCGAAGACGATGATGATGACTGGGACGACGACGAAGACGATGACTGGGACGATGAAGACGAAGACGACGATGACGACGACTTCGACGATGATGAAGACGACAACTGGGACGAAGACGAATAATGTCTGAACCCACGTGGTTCGAACCACGCCTCGGCCAGAAGAAGTTGACGCTTGGTCATTTGCGACAAGCGATCGCCGGGCTCCCAGACAGCACGCCGGTCAACCCTTGTTGGACGGAAACGCCGTCCGACGAGGAGCCGGCCGTCTGTCTGGAGGAGTTCGGCACCGATAAGTTGCCGGACGGCGAGACATACTTCGCCCTCGGCGTCCGGCTACAGCCGCTGGACGATCCCGAATTCTGGGGCGATGGCGACGATGGCAACTAACCGGCGGCAACCGCGCCTCTCTGCGTCGCGGCGGCTGGCGGCAAGCCGACTCTTCCAGGCCCGGGTTACGTCCCGGCTGGAAGACTTCGGCGCCATCCTGACGTACGTCACGGCACCGCCGCGCGGCATTCAACTGCCGTCCTACGAGTTCGTAATCCAGACGGCACTTGGCCGTCTGGACATTACAGTGTTGGATTTCGGCATTCACACGCGATTCGAGCACCCGAAACCGGCCCATGTCTGGACGACGGCTCGCGGTACGCCCGACAGCAATCCGCACAGCGGTAAGTGGAACTGGTCGTGGCGTGACGTGTATCTTGCTGAGCCGCACGTCTCCGACTTGTTCTTCATCCGGCTACACGAACTCATTCACATGACCCCGTTCATCACACATGGCAAAGAAACCGGCGAAGCTGCGACGGCTTCGTAAAGACGAATCGATCACCGCGATCCGCTTTGAAGACGATGTCCCCGTACTCTATTACGGGCGAGTCCGACATACCGTAGACGGCGAAATTAGCTGCAATCTGCTCGGGCGGTACGACAAGACGATGAATCGCGAGATCATCGAGCTTGTACCTCGCGAACTGGTCTTCACTACCGACCGTAACGGCACCTTCGTTACGCACGGTTTTGCAGCGATCCGGCAACTCTGCATCGAACGGATGATCAAACTCGGCGTGGCGGCCGAACGCTATTCGATGCCGCCATCAGGGCATACCTAAGAAGCCGTGCCGCCCTTCGTCTTCGTCCCACCCGTACCCGGAGAACCCGGCAGCACGCAGCGTACGCTGCCGAATGCTGACGGTCTTCGACAGGTGGGCGAAGTCCGGTAGGGCGTCATTGACGTGCCACAAGGCGGCACAGCCCATGTTGACCGCCTGCGCAAAGTCGTCGGGGAACATGGCGTTGCGGCGAATCGTGTACACGTCGCCGCCGAGCTGCGTTTCGGTGTTCTGTTCGACCAGGGCCAAGAAGTCGGACAACAACCCTGCGTTGTCGTCGCTTTCCTTGTCCCACTGGAAGAACCGCAGCTTGCCGAGGCGGATCGTATTGCACGTGTAGAGCAGCGAACGCGCCTTGTCGAGCGAGTAATACTTGTGCTGGTTGATCGGCGTCGGTCCGTGGAAGTTGATGAAGTTCTGGTAACCGGCACGCACCAGCCGAATCGGGAAGATCCGATCGGGGTCGAAACCGGCCTGAATCATCACCGTCTCCCGGACTTCGCCGGCACCGGTATAGTCGTGCGCAACCAAATCGCACTTGAACATGTCGTAGTACCGCATGCACTCCTGGGCTTCCTTGATGTGGTCGCAGCCGAGCAGGAGTTTCTTGCCCCATAGACAGTCGATCGTCCCGTCGTCGGTAAAGCCGAGCAGGGCGACCGCCGTGAAGCTGACGCCTTCCTTGCCGCCGCCGCCCCAGTCGATCGTAAGAATCCG
This sequence comes from uncultured Aquaspirillum sp., assembly GCA_964635875.1. GTDB lineage: Bacteria > Pseudomonadota > Gammaproteobacteria > Burkholderiales > Aquaspirillaceae > CAZWRK01. Next base: position 31,285 of record CAZWRK010000025.1, on the reverse strand, counting down.
GTGCTTGTAGTGGGGCAAGCGTTGGAAGATTTGCGGATCGGGGTAGTCCGGATTGTTCTTCCACGGCAGCACGCACGCGGCCCGAAGCTCGGTCTCGCTGACGATCTTCTGGCCTTCGTCGTACGCCTCGCCGAGCACTTCGTTCCAGAACTTGGCTTGGCTCGTATTGCCCCAACCCGCTTGTTTGAGCAGCAGTTCGTTCCACTTCCGCTGATACGCGTAGTGCAGCGGGAAGATGATCTGCGGCATGTGATAGCCGGGCGAGTGCCAACGCTTCTTGGGATACTTGTGAACCCAGTGGCCGGCTGCCGGATTGATCGGCTTGCGGCACTTGTGGCAGACCGTCGCCGGATTGTCGAAGCTGATGTCGGACCGCATCGGTCCGATCATGTCGACGATGTGGTATTCGCGCGACGGGATGTTCCAGGTGCGACAGCCCGGCTGGAAGCACGGCACGAACCATTCGGCCTGACTCGATTGAACCCAGAGGCGGTGGAGCAAGGCGTCCGTCGTCTTGCTGGTGCCCGTGTACATTGCGCAGCCCCAGTCTTTGGAAGCTGAGATCGTTTCCTTCACGACGCCGAGCATGTCGGGATCGAAGTCCTGCACTTCGTCGATGGCGAGGCAGTCGGCCGAGATACCGCGGATACGGTCGGCGTCGAGCAGTGCGAACGAGAACAGCATCAGCGACTGATTGCGGAAGCTACGCTGCAGCACCGAGTTTTCCGTCGCCGTACTGCACCACCGTGACTTGATGGGCGAGTTGTTGATGAGCGGCCGCACGTAGTTGTTCGAGAAGCGACGAATCTGCTCGTAGAGCGGCGTGATGAAAAGCTGCTTGAGCGGCTTGGTCACGGCCGTCGCTCGGAGTACGCCCAAAGCCGCCAGCTGTTGGGACTTACCGATCTGGCGGCCGGCACAGATCGTGACGTTCTGGGGCATATTGGCCCGGAACATGTGGGCGAAAGGCTTGTGCTCCTTTAGCGTATAAGGCTGCTGGTTGAGGGAGAGGGTGAGCGGCAACAGCGGCTCGTACGTCTCCATCTGCTTGGCGGCCATCAACTGCTGCAGTGCATAAGTCCGGTCGCCTGCGGTAAGATCACGTCCGTTTCGCTTCAGACCTTTCAGGTCGGCGACCGCATCCAGCACCGCTTGCTGGGCGTTTTTCGCAGTAACACGCACAGGAGGACCTCCATGTCCAAACCATCGATCTGCATTCGAATTTTGTCCTACGAAGAGGCCAAACGGTCGCTATATCGCTGGCGATAGCAGTCTGCGTCAAGATCGAAGTGCCCTCGGGGGCCTGAGTTACGGTCGGTATGATGCACGTAACTCAGGTCTCGGAGGCATACCATGATCATCGGACGCGGTGCTTTGCTGTATCAAGAACGCCGTACGGATCGTTCCACCATGCGCGGTCCCGGACCGCGTATTCATCTCATGGACAACGAAGCGCACAGTAAGCGGTTGACGGCGCCGTTGCCGTTGCCGTCGCTCCTGAAGGCCGCTGCGGCGGCCGAACCCGTAGCGGCCGGTAAAACCGAGCCGTGGCCTCACGCCTCACAGGAACTTTGGATCAGTGGGTAAGCAGAAAAAATACGAGCCGGCAGAAGACCGGATACCGCACCCGCACGAGAACATGTCCGAGCGGGAAATTCTCGATAGTGCGAACGAGCTGGCCCGACTGATCTACAAGTCGTTGGGCTACGAGGTGCCGAAGGGTTATCGCTTCGACGAAGCGACGCATCCACAAGAGCAAGGGATGTGGAACATCGCCACGATCGCCTTCGACCACATCACCGGTACCGATCTCGAAAACGTCTTAGCGAATCTCGAAGACGAATGAATCGCACTGGGCTGCCTGTGTTCAAGGTTCAACAGATAGAGTGCGACACGTGCGGGAACACCTGGACGGCCGTTCCGCCGATTTACGTCGAGGCCTCATCGCAGGAAGCAGTCGAGGCCCATCTTGCAACGCTGCCCCGCGGCTTCTTCCACTGGCACGTAGAGCCGATCATGATCGTTGATTTGACGACCGTACGGCATCAGTAGCGTTATTTGCAGGTACGGACCTGCGTTCGTTTACCCCGGGAGGTGCCTATGTTCGACGGCACTCGCACTTTCGGCACCGTGGCTTTCGTGGTGCTCGGAGGGGCCATACTGACTTCTAGCGTGGGCGGAAGTACGGGCATCATCGGTGCTCTCATCGGACTGTACTTCGTCAAGCAGTTTTGCAATGGCCTGACTGCTCGTGACAGACGTGGGAGAGGCGGTACTAGAAACCGCCGACGTCGCCGCCGATAATCTCGCCGCCCGCCGGACTCCCCGGCGGGCGGTTTCTTTTAGGAGGAGTTGCTTTGGGAAATTTCGTTCTGCCGAAAGTGTTCCGGTCGGGCTATACGGTGGCCGACATGGAAGGTGTTCGATCCTATCTCGAATACACGAAACAAACCGATTTCTTGGAATCCTGGGACGCAGCGCGTAAGGAAGGGTTGTCGGACGCCGAATGTCTGATGAGCCTGTACGCCAAGCTCTGCTACAAGAGCCTCGTTCCTGGCCGCAACGCGAACGTCTCGCGGACCCGTGACATTCCGGACAATCTCCGCAACGTCATCCAGACCGGTCACGGCAGCATCTTCGAACACGCGTCGATGAACTTCATCGTCACCGACTGCTCGCGGGTCTATACGCACGAGCAGGTCCGGCACCGTCAGGGGACGGCATACAGCCAGACGTCGGGACGGTACTGCCGGCTCGATTCGATCGACATTGTCTTCGATCCGATCCTGGAACCGGCTCGCGATCTGTGGGAGGCCCACATCACGAAGACGGAAGACTTGGTCTATCTGACCGAATGTCGTCTGGGCCTGCGGAAGCCGAATCCGGAGTCGCCGGACATGCAACCGGTCGACTATTTGACGGCCCGCGACCACTGCAACGGTGCGCCGGAACAAGTGGCTATCGTGGAGAAGTTCAAGTGGGTGCCGGACGATTCGTTCGACTTCACGAAGCGGAAGCAGATCACGTCGGCCATCCGCCGCATCGCCCCCAACGGGCAATCGAACGAGATGGGCATGACGCTCAACATCCGGGCGCTCCGGCACACGATGATGCTTCGCACCGCCCGTCTCGCCGAATGGGAAATCCGCTTGATCTTCGGCCAGATTTACACCCTGGTCAAAGAGAAGTTCCCGCTCATGTTCGCCGACGCCAAGGAAGCCCAAGTCGACGGGCTGCTGGAAGTCAGCGGCATGAAGACCCAGCCGTACGAGCTCGAAGCCGGTCACCCCGACGCGCTGAAGTTCTACGAAGTCTCGGCACTGGAAGCCGAAATCGCGCGGCGTAACGCAGCGTAACGTGGATCCCCAAGCTGCTTGGGACGAGATGATCCATTCTTACAGTTACGGCCGTAGCTGGACGATCGCGGGAGAGCTTCTTGAATGGTTGAACAAGGGCGGGTTTCCGCCCAAGCTCACCGGCCGAGAAGAATACGACCGTGTCGCCGCTACGGCCGTCTGTGAGCATATACTCGAAGGCTATCCACCAACCGAGGAGAACGATGTCAAATCCTGACGTCTACGCCGATTTCATGAAGTACGCGGAAGAGCTGATTCCGCAGCACGTTGTCGATTACGACCGCGAAAAGTGCTTCAACATCAGCAGCTACATCATCGCCCTCGAATCGTATGTCAACGAGCAGATGGCTGCAATGACCAACGAGACGCAGCGGCGATTCAAGCACTGGAGTCCGGACACCCGGGCAATCGCTGCTTATATCTGGGCCTGCATCGCCATCAAGGAGACCGGCATCGCGTATCCGAACAAGTTCCGCGACATGCCGACGCTGAACTAATATGCTCTGGGACGTTTACTGCGGCAACAAGTGGATCGGAATCACGGAGACGAACTATGTCTACGCTGAGCGATATTGGGCCGGTCGGCGGCGTGCCACGGCTCTACCCTTTCAACTCGTACTACGGGCCTGACCGCGTCTTCCTGGTGGCCTCTTACGGTCCGCACCTACTCGGCGAGATCATCGGAGAGCCGACGCTGTCGGACGAAGATGTCCGCCGCAAGATGGTCGACCAGTTCGACGCCTGCCCGCTCGTCTTCTCCATCGCTTCAGGGGTTGATCCGGGATCGCACCGCGCGATGCTCTGCCACGCAACCATACGCCGCCTGCCGGTCGACCGAGACTGGTGGGACAAACACCGCAACCCGAACTGGTGTCGCAACTGATGGTACCGGACGTCGTCCGCGAGGCGTTGCAGTTTTATGCCGAGCCTAAGAACTGGCAGCCGATCGATACCGGGATCGGCGAATATGACGGCGATGCCGTGGACTACGGCAGCAAGGCTCGCGCAGCCTTGGAAGTAATCTCGCATACGCCGCCGCTTACGGAAGGCGAGCTGATCCAACTCGTCGAAGAGTTCGACGATTGGGTCCGCGAAGACGTCAACGCCGGCACCGGCTGGCTGACGATGGTCCAGCGGCAAGAGCTCGTCCGGCGACTCAAGGAAAAATTAGGGATATGATCCGCGCTGCTTTCGTACCCTATAACAAATGGGGCAACCACCGCCCCTGCCCGCGATGTTGTCCGGACGGGTACCGACGACCGCCGGATAAGAAAATGTTCGGCGTCATGACGATCCTCGGACAGGTCGTCGCCACCGGCATGTACGTCTTCCACTGTCTCACCTGCAAGCACGAGGAAGAACGTGACTGTCACGCATCTCACGGTTGAGCTGATCGACAAAGATGGAAATCAGATTTCACGGAAAGTGCAGCCGGTCGACGAAGCGGTCGATGCGATTGTAAACTTCGTGGAGCTGCACGGTACCGATCCCGACGAAGACGGCAAGGATGCCGCCCGCGGCAGCATCAACTTCTGGCCGTCCACCGACAGGGAGATCGCCCGTGCAGCCACTAACCGCTAGCGACTGCCGCGAAATCTACTACTCGCTCGAAAGCAAGCGGAATCTCGTCCGTGACCTCTACAATGGGCAGGAAGATCACGAGCGGCGGGAACAACAGGATTGGATCGAACATCTCGGCGATGTTCTCGCCAAGATCGGTCCTGATGGAACAAAGCTGTACGCGGCATTGCAAGACAAAGCGACGCCGCTGGAAAACGTCTTTGAGACGACGATCCCGCAGCTCTATCCTGCCACCAATGACGTCAATCCGAACGCGGCGATGCAGAGGGTTGTTATTCGTAACATCGGTGACGGGCTGACGATCGAAGTCCCGGGGTTCTTGTTTCTGACCATTGAAAAGCTCGGACACAAAGTACAGCTTTTCGTGGGTAAGGAAGACGGCGACGACGAAGTCTGCGTCGTCGGCGCTACGCGTGCCGGTGGGGATACGCGAATTAAAGTTCACGACGTTGGCGGATTCCTGCTCACCGACAGCGCAGATGGTCACGAGAACTACGGCCCGTTGGAGTGGTTCTCTGGCGACGGCCGGCGTACCAAATTCGAGAAGATGGACGAGCGTCATCTCGTCAACGTGCTCTGCATGCTGCAGCGGATCGCCCGCTTCTTCGGCAACGATCGCCCGTGCCGCATGCGCCCGGCGTGCTACAAGTCGCTGGTTGAGGAAGCAGAACGCCGCGGTTTGTCGTCGTCGCGCTGGCTCAACTCTGCCGCCAGTCAGGCAGAATTTGATGGGGGTGTCGAGAAGCGGCTTCGTTCCCGATACTACGTGAAAGCTGCCGTCACCGGGCATACGGCGGCCGAAGTCCACGAGCGGTTGGGACTGGTCTGTCAGCTGGTCGTGGACCGCGAAGTCCACTTCGAGGAAACGGGAGTTGCTTTCAGTGCCGTTTACCCGCCCGAAGACGAGCCGGACGCCGAGCAAGTTGCACGTGAGCGAGTCATACAGCTCGGCAACACATGAACGACATGATCGTCGGTATCGGTGAGATCGAATACCACCGTAACGGCGTTACCGGTGAAGGCTTCCATACCGTACGGTTCGAGAGCCTCGAGGGGGACGGCACAATGGTCGGCGTCGTTTTTGAGACGCCGGGCCACGTGGCCGTCTTTGAGGTCCATTCCCTATGGCGAAAACCGACGAAGAAGTTTCGCGGGGATTTATTTGAGCCAGAGCTCCGGGCGGCCATCGCGAAGATGTTCCCGCCGGACGAGGAACCTGCACTGACGCGAGCCCGCGTCGTGCAACTACCGGGCTGATTTGGCGAGGACTGGACTATGTAAACACGTTCAAAAACTGTAACGTGTCCGCATGCCAAAACTCACCTGCTCAAAATGCGGTCGAGCCAAGACTGCAAATACGACGAATTTTGCACCGCGGTCCGAACGCCGTCGCGGTTTTTCGTCGGCGTGTCGTGAATGTCAGCGTGCTATCGATAAGCGGCGGAAGAAGAAGCCGCGAGCGGCTAGCGTGGTAGAGCGGGAGCAGCTGGCATTACGCGGGCTTAGAAAGTGTAGCCGGTGTAAAACCGCTAAAACATTTGCCGAGTTCGGTCCGCAGTACGGGACCAGATATGTTGACTCGGTATGTAAGGAATGTCGTCGTATTATCGCACGCAACGCGATGCGTGCCAAACGTGCTAATCCGGAGACCAGCGAGCTGGTTGCCGCACAGACACAACGCTATCGTCAATCAGCAAAAGGTAGGCGAACAAAGCGACTTAGTGCCGCTATTCATAATCATCGGCGACGACAACGGCATCTGAATCTGCCGTTTGTGTGGCGAGTGCTCGACTGGCTCAACTGCAAGTTAGCCTGGAATCACTGCTGTGCCTACTGCGGTACGCGACCGATGCGACTCACGCAGGATCACTACGTTCCGCTGAGTCATCCGAGCTGTCCGGGGACAGTTCCAACAAACATCGTACCCGCATGCCGAAAATGCAATGCTTCGAAAGGCGACCGCGATGCCGCACACTGGTGCAGCCCCGCCGTCATCGCCAGAATTCTGGCGTATTTTGCAAATCTACCGACGTCCCGCGCTGCCTAGCGGAGATTTAGAGTGGTTCAAAAGAGCGGCATTGGTAGTCATACGTTGCCCAATAAGGACGAAACGGATGACTGGATTACGCCGAAGTACATTATTGATGAGCTTGGTCCGTTTGAGCTCGATCCGTGTCAATCACTTACGCAACCGTGGCCTTGCGCCGTTCGCGGTTATACGATCCGCGATAACGGGCTGGCGAAGAATTGGCCACGACGGGAGATGGTATATCTCAACGCCCCGTATTCGAATGCGGAGCCGTTCATGCAACGGCTGGCCGAACACAAGAACGGCATCGCGCTGCTCTTCGGCCGTACGGAAACCGCCATGTTCCGTTCGCACATCTGGCAGGAAGCCGACGCCGTGCTGTTCGTGGCCGGGCGGCTCCACTTCTGCTATCCCGACCCGCTTGACCCGGTCCGTTGCCTGACACACGATCACGTATGGACCGGGCGGCCGGAGAACGACAAGAAGCTCTGGTGCCCGCACTGCGGTACGGCCAAGGGGAATTCTGGCGGCCCTTCCTGCATCGTCGCCTACGGCGGCAAAGCCGTACAACGATTACGGGATCGTATCCGCCGTCCCGAATGCCGCATCCGTGGGGCGTTCGTAACGGCCTGGGAATACTTCGACGGCGTCACGCATGGCTAGAAATATCCGGCAGGAGCTCGACCGCGCTACATACATGCGGTCCGAAGCGCTTATACGAGCCCTCGGCGCGGCTCACATTGCTGTGACCTACGACAGGTACCAGAGTCGCGGTATAACCAATCTCGCAATCGGCAACCGGTTCGCGGACGGTGAACTGACGTACGTGCAGACCCTCGAGCATTTGGCTGATTTACAAAATCTGGTCAAACGGGACTTCCAAGTAGTCGTGGCCTTGGCGACGGCTTGGCCGCAGCTCAGAGACTGCTATCGTGTCCTGGCCGCCTTACGCCTGTACCGTATGGCCTTTGCCTACATGGACGAGTTGGAGAAGCGTATTCATGCCTATCACAAGCGTCATCCTGATGGTCCTAGCGACCCGAGGGCTGGTCGACATCTGGAGGAATGGCTCGATCTTCGCCGAGCTCCGCGAGATCGTAAGTCATAAGGCCGATACGACCGACGGTCTGTTTGGTCTGCCTTATAAACTGCTCGACTGCAGCTACTGCTGCTTGCCGTGGGCGGGCTTCCTGTTCGGCGACGTGATTTGCGAGATCGAAGATCGTCCGCTATTGTTGGGCGTTCCATGCGGCTTTGCCGCCGCGGCCTTCAATTACATCCTCGACGGTCTGCTCCCTCCCGAAGCGCGGATCGACCGCGACATGAAACTCCCATGAGCACTGAAAAACTGCCGCACTACGAGAAGATCGCCAACACGCTGGCGAAGGTCGCCGATGCGCTCTTGGCTTCGACGCCCGAGATCGACGCCGTCGTGTGCGTGCCGGTCTTCAAGGTGCCGAACGCTCAGCTGGCGCCAGCCGTCATTCGCTTCACCGACCCGGCGGCGTCTCAGGCGACGTCGACCAACCTGCGGGCCGCCATGCAGACCTGCGACGCCCTGCTGGTGCTGGCCACCCGCACCCGGCAAATACTGAAAGCCTTTGACACCGCGGCGGCGCAGATGGCCGACGACATCAACGGCAAACGGCTTCATCTTGAAGAACTCGAAAGGAAGATTCATGCCGCGTCAAACTCCGAAGACGTCGGAAGAGGAAGCGGCGGCGAAACGCCCGCCCAGTCATAACGCGCGGCCGGCCTCCGGGCAGGATGCCCTTACCGTCCAGCAGATCATCGAAACGCTGGGCATCGTCAACTGGGATTTGCTCTTTGTCGGCGACGGGAGCGGCTCGGGCTGGAGAGGCGCCTGCGGCTGGGCCGGCGTACTCGTCGACCGCATGACCCGCGAATACTCGCTCTATTCAGGAGCGATGAATATGGGCTCGGTCAACCTCGCCGAGCTCATGCCCTACTATCACGCCATGACGTGGTATCACGCCAACGTCGGCCGCAAGCGGATCGAAGCCCGTAGCGGCGTGATCCTGGTGCATATCGTGACCGACTCGGCCGTAACGGTCGAGCACGGGCGGCAGGCCTGCGATCTGAAACAACCGCTCCCCAAGGTGCAGCAAGCACTCTGGGCGAGCTTCCGGGAATTCTGCAAGCTGGGCTACAGCTTCACGTTCCACTGGCAGGAACGATCGACGTCGCTGATGAATCAGTGCTGCGATCTTGTCGCCAGTTTGGTACGACGTTCCCTGCTCAATACCAACCAGGGAAAACCGCCGACTGTTCACCGCGAGGAATTGCTTGCCGCCGAACAGGGACTCCGCCGACTGCTCCGGTCCGGAATATCACCCACGGTGCAGCCGTCCGTGGAAGCCGGGCTGCGCGCGTTACAGGTCCTGCTCTTCGGCGAGCTCCCCTATGCGGAACAACTCGCAACGGCGTTGGCGGAAGCTCGCGCGGTGGACCCTACCAGCCTGCAACCGCTGGATGTAAAAGAAATCGACGGCGATAGTCTCCCTCAAGAACCGGAAGCCGCATGAGCGTCACCAGCAAATTCCAATGCGGCGACCACGTGATGGTGCCCGTCAGTGGGGCTCGCGGCAAGCTGGTCGGCTTGGCGGCTCCGTATGCGGATGTCGTTTTCGACGGACATCGCCAGCACGTTCCGCTGGCAATGCTCCGTTTTGACGGCGACCCGCCGCTCCATCCCGATACGGGACGACCGACGTCGATGTACCGAAACAACACCGTCTGGCCGCGGCAACCGGAATTGACCGACTACGTCCTGCACGTCTTCACAGGCGGTGCGTGGACGATCTCCGTCGGCGATGAGCCGTATGCCGCCGGCGGTCGCGGCGAACTCGAAGACAACTGGCGAGAAACGATGCTGCCGGCTCACCGAGCTTGGCTTCAAGCACTCATCCATGAACATGGACAAAAACCCGGCCAGTACCACGTATCTGCCGAAGATGTCGGCGTGGCGCGTGATGGTGGCCTCCACTTTTGATCTGATCAAGTTCGATATTCCGCTCCAGAACGTCCGTTTTACTAGCGCGGGCATCGCCTACGTTCGGAGGGAGTTGGCCCAGGAGCGGCTACCGGTCAGCGGCGGTGTTGCAGAGCTGTTGGCGTGGTACTGGTCGCCGGCGCCACGACCGTTAAAGAAGCTCGATCACTGGCAGAAGCGTCACCGGCGACCAGTACATCACGCCTGGGTCGTTCGGCGGTTCGTCAGCTATCAGGGTTTAAGCGGTCCGGCACGAATCATTCGCTACACGCTTCAGCGAAGTAAAGCCGGTGACTGGCGCGTCGGCGGCACCTTCGAGAACAACTTCCGCGGCGACGACATGGGCTGTCCGCTGGAATTTCTCGACCGGGCTCCGCTCGTCTTCAACGCCAACTGGCGACAGATGCTCCGCGCCGCCGTCGGCAGCCGGACACTGATGACGCGGCAGGAAGCCGGTCAACACCATACGAACATTTGGTCCCCACGGAGATTTCAAGATGGCTGAGGAAAAACCGCAGCGTACGAAACAACTGGACGCCGAGGCGTTGCATCTCACGCAGAATCCGGAGCAGTTCTTTCCGTCGATCATCGTCGGCGGAAGTGACATGTCTCCCCTGGGTAAGCTGAAGTACGAGATTCTGTCGGACAAGCTGGTCACGCTCGATCGAGTAAAGGCCGGCGAATACATCGATCTGCCGATCTTTGAAGGCGAACGCAACGTCGTCGAAACGCATGTGCAGCGGCTCTACGACGAAATGCGTCGCGGCATGTTCAACCAGTTGCTGGTGATCCTGTCGACGGCCGTACTCAAAGGCGTCAAGTACAAGGTCAACGGGCAGCACACCGCCTGGGCCGTGGCGTACATGCCGGAGAGCTTCTCGCTGCAAGTGCGGGAAATCCAATACAAGGTCGACAGCATCGAACAGCTCAAGCTGCTCTACTCGACGTACGACCGACTCCGGCCGCGTTCGGACGCGCACGCCACGCAGGTCCACTTGGTCGGCACCGATGCCGCCAAAGACCTCTGGGCGAGCATGCTCAACAAGTATTGTGCGGCCTTCCGCTTCTGGTACGTCGAAAGCGAGAAGCAACGCGCCCGCTTGTCGCCGGAGCAGGCGGCGGGAATCATTCAGAAGGAATACCAGGAGCTGTTCAACCGCGTCGGCACGTTCGTCCAGGAGTTCCATCCCACGGACATCGCCCGCCGGATGCCGGTGATCGCCGCCATGTTCCCGACGTTCCAGGCCGTGCCGACCAAGGCTCCGGAATTCTGGAAGCCGGTGCTTGACGGTCTCGATCTGAACAACAAGACCGACCCCCGGTACCAGCTCCGCGACTTCCTGATGAAGCTGGCCAACCGCAACCAGTCCGGCAAACGCCTGTACACGGCCGAAGACTGCTTCCGCATCTGTCTGCTCTGCTGGCAGAAATGGCGTAAGGGTCAATCTATGCAGGCGGCCCCGCGGCCGGTCGGCGAGCGTCCGAAAGTTTCATGAAAGACGACAAGTACGCGATCATCTGTTTTTGCGGTTGGGGTGATGACATGGACTCCCGTGTCATCCACCTCAAGCTCATCAAAAACGGCGAGCCGGCCAGCGTCTTTCAGGCAATCTACCGGGCCTTCCAGCTCACGCGGGTGTGGCCCGAATTCTCCGCCGTGGACTTCGCGGCGGCGTTCATCCAGTCGGAGCGTGTGCAAACGCGGCGACTACCCGAGCAGACGCTCTGGCTGGGCGGCGAAGTCACGCCTGATCTCTTGCCGGGCGTCCTACGCCGCGGATTGCATCACTACTGGTACTGGGTCTACCAGCGCGACGGCGAAGACATCGTCGTCGAGTCCCGCCAGCAATTCACAGGCGGCTACCCGCTGGACGACCCCTGCCGGAAGTACATACTAGCCAACCGGCGTTTCCCGCAGGGGAAACCGCCGTCCGCCGCTCTACTCAAACCCGAAAGTCCGACGCGCAGTCGGACCGTCCGCCTCAGTTAATAGGAACAGCATGGCCGCAACTTTAGTTGGTCCCACGGACCCCGATGAATTGGAAGCCCTGGTTGTGCATCTGGCGGCCCTGTACGACCAGGGCCTGCCGTGCGTCGACCCCGACGGCGAAGCGATCAGCGACGAAGAATACGACGCCCTGGTGCGACGGCTCCGGGCCGTGCGCCCGGACGCCGCCTGCTTGCAGACGATCAGCCCCTCGGCCGCCATACCGCTGCCCAACTCGGGCGGCTTCATGACGCACAATCCGCCGATGACGTCGATCGCCAAGGCGGACACCGAGCTGCGGGAAGGCATCTTCCAGGGCTGGCTCGACAACTGCTGTGCCGTCCTGAAATACAACACGATCGAGCTGGCGGCCTTCTTCTGCGTCTGCTGGAAGCTCGACGGCGTGGCCCTCAGCATCCGCTACGAGAAGGGCAAGCTGATCCAGGCCGGTCTCCGCCCTCGCGACGGGGTCAACGGCACCGACGTGACGGCCAACTGTGCCTACGTGGCCGGAATTCCCCAGGCCCTGTTGCTGCCGCTTTCGCTGACGCTCCGCGGCGAGGTCATCTGCAAGAAGCCGGACTTCGCGATCGTGCAGCAGGAGCTCGAAGCGGCCGGAGAACCGCTCCGGGCCAACGAGCGGAATCACGCCTTCGGCGCCATCCGCCAGTTGAAAGAGCCGGAGAAGACCGCCGCCGGTCGGCTCTCGTTCATCGCCCACGGCATCGTCGGCTTTGAGGATTGGGAGAAGTATTACAAGACCGAGAAAGAGCGGAGCGACTTCGCCAACGGCCTGTTGCTGCCGGACGCCAACTTCGTGACGTTCCAATCGCTCGGCCCCGGCACGATCGCCGACATGACCGCCGAGCGGGCCTCGCAGCCGTACCTGATCGACGGCCTGATCGTGAAGGTCAAAGACTTGTCGGCTCAGGAATTCCTGGGCCATCACAACGACGACCCGACGTCGGAGCCGCGCGGGGCGATCGCCTGGAAGTTCGACGCCGAGCAGGCCGAAGCCGTGGTCACCGAGATCACGTACGAAGCCTCCCGGACCGGCCGCATTACGCTGGTCGCCAACTTCGAGGGCGTACCGCTGGCCGGCACGACCGTGCGTCGCGCGACCTGCAACAACCTCGGCTGGGCCGAACAGATGGGAATCGGCACCGGGGCCAAGATTCGCATCATCAAGGGCGGCGAGATCATCCCCAAGATCATCGCTGTCGTGGAGAATCCCGCCCCGGCAATCGCCTACCCGCAGGCCTGCCCGGCTTGCAACGGGCCGGTTCACGTCCACGTCAACGGGGACAAGAAAGACCTCCGTTGCGAGAACCCCCAGTGTGCCGCCAAGCACGTGAAGGGGATCACCTACTTCCTGAACAAGCTGGGCTGCAAAGGCCTCGGCGAGTCGGGTGTCGAGCTGTTGGTACGGCAGGGGAAGGTCCGCGAGTGGGCCGACCTGTTCAAGCTGACCGTCGACGACTGTGTCGCCTGCGGCTTCTCGCGTCGCGAGGCGCTGTTGGCCCTGGCGACGATCCACAAGGTCAAGCCGCTGAAAGACGACGCCCGGTTGGCCGTTGCCATCGCCGCGGCGATGGAACGCAAGCAGGTCGTCCCGGCGTGGCAATTCTTCGCGGCCCTCGGCATTCCGCAGTGCGGCGAGACCGCCGGCAAGCTGCTGATCGAGCACTTCCGCGATTTCCGCATGATCACCCAGGCCGGCGTGGCGGCGTTGAAGGCCGTTGCCGGCGTCGGCGACATCTCCGCGCAGAACATCTACAAGTTCTGCAAGGATTACGAGTACCAGATCAACCGCGCCCTGAACCACGTCGAACTGGAGCTGCCCAAAAACGGGAGCTTCAACGGGCTCAAGTTCTGCCTCTCCGGCAGCTTTGCCCGCGGCAAGGAATTCTGGGAAGCGAAGATCGCCGAGAAGGGCGGCACCTGCTCCGGCAGCGTGAGCAAGAAGCTGCACTACCTTGTCGCGGGGCCGGGCTCCGGTCTCAAGAGCGCCAAGGCACGTGAATACGGAATCCCGATCATCGACGTGAATCGGCTGGAAGAAATGCTGGCCGAAGCGAACCAAGCATGAGAGAGATGCACTTAAAGTCCGTAGGCGGCTCCATATTCGTCTACGGCGTATTTCAAGACGGGCCGGACAACGTGCAATTCTGCTACCTGCTCGGCCGTCCGCCTTACGCGCACAACGACCGCCTGGAGGACGCACTCTGGGAGAACATCGAGAACACGGTCAGTGTCGCATACCACAGAGACCGTACGCAGCGTGAAGGCTTCGCCGGGTGTTGCTACGATCACGTCACCGACGGTCAGGAGCAGATGACCGAGATTCCAGGATACTGGGTTCGCCATGCCATTCCGTCCGCACCTCATGTTCCCGTACAGCGACCGAGTACCGGCGGTCGGCCGTTCGAAGAAGAAGCTCAACGCGCTCAACAAAACCCAGAGCGGCAAGAAGAGTCGGGCTCGGCGTAAGCTCTGGGTCCGGGATCCGCATTGTCACTACTGCAAGCGGAAGATTCGGTTCGAGCACGCGACGATCGATCATAAGGTCCCGCTCTCGAAGGGCGGCCGCAACCACGACGAAAACTTCTTGTTGGCGTGCAAAACGTGCAACAGCATCAAGGGCAGCCTCGACTACGAGCCGGCCCTGACGGTCATCGCCGAATGGTGGCGGATCGAAAATCTACAGGTCAGCCGGGATCGCCTCGAAGCAGGTGACGTATGAACGAACGCCAACGTGAGTTGGTCCGCTTAGCCCTATTGTATCTCAAGTCCAACCTGGACGACGCGATCGTGTGTTTCGGCGAACTGATGCCGGAGAGCTCGTCGACGCAGATCGCCCTACTCGAGGTCAACGGCGATACGATGGACATCCCTACCGAAGAAGAACTCGCCCAGCTTTTAACCGAGCTCCAATAGTGCCCACTCGAGTGTATGCCGCCTTCGGCGTCTACGGACGCCCGTCGGCGGACGAGCGAGAAGTTTTAGAGCTCGCCGACGCGTTCCGTCGCGAGCTGGCCGACCTACTGCATGCGAAACATTGCGACGTCGTCGACTACCGGGATGACCGTTTCCCGGCCCTGTGGGAAGCGATGACGGAACATGAACACTACGACGTAGTGATTTTCGAAATCGAACGCAGAATCAAAGCCTACCACTCGGAAGTTCGTGACCGTAACGCCGTTACGGCAGAACAGACGACCGCACTCCTTGCCGCGCGGGAACGGAAACAATACTGGTACGAGCAGCTCCGTGCGCGACGTACGGCGTGGTATGCACATCTTACGGCATTCCGCGCATGGTGGGCCGCGGCGGCGGACTGGAAGAACATTAAGTCGCTGGATCGGCGACGGAGTGTTTACGCGGAACTGACGCCGCCAGCGGAATTTGCGGATTACTGTGCTCTGCACATCCACTACGACCTAGCGGAGCGCGAAATCTACCGGCGGTACCAGGAGCTGGGGCTGCACTCGGCGATCCGTGCCGAGATCGTCGAGGCCACGCAGCCGAAGATCGGACTTACCGGACCGGGGATGCGGTACTTCTACGGAAACCGCAGACCACGGCCGCGACCGTGGCGGAAACTGTTGCTGCAGTTCAGCGGCGGCGTCACGTGGCAAGCGGTACTTGACGGCGACGTCCCGGGCCTGTCCGCCGTGCCGGTCTATACGAACCATCCGGCCGGCGGCGACGAAACCGTCTATCGGATTACGCAACAGATCGGCACCAGTGCGATTCCTCGGGTCGTCGACTACACCATGAAGCTCGACAAGCCGATGCCGCCGACGGCGATCATCCAACGCTGGACGCTGACGATCGACGGCGATCGTCGAACGGTGATGCCGATCGTCAAGAACGTCGCACCCAAACGGCAAGCGACAGCGGACGTGTTCCGCTACAAGCTGCGTTGGACAGTACGCCCCGACGGGGTCGAGATCGCTGAATTCCGCGGGGCGCACGTACGCGAAACGCTGGTCTTACCGGCATGGCTCGTTGCCAAGCGGATGGCTCTCTACGATGCCCAGTGCGATTGTGACAATCAGGCCAACGACCTGTTGGAAACGCGAGGTATTTCACGGTCCAAACGGCCGGGTAGCCGCCACGGTGTGGTTGCTCTCGGCGACTATTGCCGTGAGCACCCGACGGACACGGCCGCCGGCAACGTACTCGACGAGCTGCAGCGCCGGCTGCGACACGCTACGCGGATGGCCGATTCGGCAACGCGCTGTATCTCCGACATCTACCGCAGTTCGGCGGCGAAGATTTGCCGCCTGCATGCCGCCGTACGTCACGACAACATCAAATTGGATCAGATCAAACGGTACGATACGCGTGATCTGTTGCGTGAAGACGTCCTCACGAAGCGTTCGCGTAAGTTGCTGTTCGCAGTCGCGCCCGGAAAGCTCCGTGAAGCCATCAAGCAGTATGGACTTGCGAGCACCACGGAGTGTCCCGAAGAACTGGACACCGCTCGCAACACAGACCTGTTCACGAGTTACATCAACGAACTGGGTCGTACGACCGGTACGAAAATGCAGCAACCGTGCCGCCGCTCGCAAAGCGATCCGGGAGCTGATACGCTGTAAGCAGTTACGGTGATGCCCATACATAGGCCGCGCAGGGCCTCAAAAACTGCGAGTTTACGACGGGCAGCCATAAACTTGACGTACCCTCCATACATAGGCCGCGCAGGGCCTCAAAAACTGCGAGTCGCAGGACGGTGGCACGCGCGCCCGCGTGGTGGAGGCATACATAGGCCGCGCAGGGCCGCAAAAACTGCGAGGAGCGGGCTACGAGCACGATCGGATTGCATACGCGCCCATACATAGGCCGCGCAGGGCCTCAAAAACTGCGAGAGAATCTTTCGTACGCGGAGGATTGCCGAATTCGCGCGCCGCATACATAGGCTGCGCAGGGCCTTTAATGCTGCGAGGTGGACCCGCTGAGCATGACCATCGGCTCCGCCGGTATTCAGTGGCCGCGCAGGGCCGTTAATGCTGCGAGACGTTGCTGACTTGTGCGGTGACCACTTTGATACCTATTCAGTGGCCGCGCAGGGCCGTTAATGCTGCGAGTAGATGAAGAAGATGCTAAGCCGGCGCTCGGGGCGTATTCAGTGGCCGCGCAGGGCCTATAATGCTGCGAGCCTTTACTGTGATCTTCTAATTCAGTGGCCGCGCAGGGCCTTTAATGCTGCGAGCCTGAACTCGCAAATCGATTGCGCGGTGATGTTGGTGATGTTCAGTGGCCGCGCAGGGCCTTTAATGCTGCGAGACCTGACGCAGCAGATCGGCGCGGTCGGCATGGTTTGTTCAGTGGCCGCGCAGGGCCTTTAATGCTGCGAGGTGACGTGATGACGCGCTACGGTCTACCACGGCAACTGTTCAGTGGCCGCGCAGGGCCTTTAATGCTGCGAGATGATCTTCGCGGATGAAGTGGTGGCGGACGAGCAGTGTTCAGCGGCCGCGCAGGGCCTTTAATGCTGCGAGTCGATGCAGACGGATGGATTTTCTCCGTATTTGGTTGGCTTGTGCAGTGGCCGCGCAGGGCCTTTAACGCTGCGAGACGGTATGTCTTGCTTTACCGTCTATTCAATGGCTGCGCAGAGCCTTTAATACTGCGAGCACCTCGGTCCGCATTGCCTGATCAAATTCGACTGCTGTTCAGTGGTCGCGCAGGGCCTCAAAAACTGCGAGTGGACGCAAGTGCAGCGAAAGAGCGAGCTGCTACCCATACATAGGCCGCGCAGGGCCTTTAATGCTGCGAGGTATTCCAACCGAATGTCCAGGTAGTGATGAAGACCGTCCAGTGGCTGCGCAGGGCCTTAATGCTGCGAGTACACCAAGGAGAGTCCAAACCATACCACGGCTGCGCAGGGCCTATACTGCGAGGAGCTGTTCCACAACCATGTCCGAATCCGCAAACCCGACCGTCCCGAAGGTCGAGCTGACTGAAGAGCCGTACTGGCACAGGTTCGTCTGCGGTGAAGCTCACGGTCGTGTTTCGGCCGAAGAAGCCCGCCAGTTGCAGACGCCGCCCTACGAAACACGGGCGGCCCATATCGAAGTCACGTTCGAATCGGATCGCGCGTGGCGAATCGTTCGCGTCTTCGGCACCAAGTCGCTGAAGAAGGCCGTCCAGGCGGCAATGGTGCACGCCTTTCCCGCGCCGGAGATTCGCAAGATGGGCGGCCAGGACGTTTACGGGGAGACGCGCGAAATCACAATTCCGAAACGCAGGTAACACACATGCCATTTGATGCCGAACCGCCGACACTCAGCCCGACAAGTACGATGGAGGAAGTCTACAACTGGGCAATTACAACCGGACGTTTTATCCCGCAAATAATACCCGCTGACGCAATTGACGCCACGCTCAACATTGTTCGCAAGATCGTGCCGCCGACGACGAGCGTGCTGGACCCGATGGCTGTCGTAGCGCTGGTGGCGCTTACCGAGAGTCTTTGCGACGAGACGACCGAGCTGGACCAATTCCGACTATTCGACATTCTGCATGAATTTTGCCAGCTTCCGCCGGAAATTCGCGAACTTATCGAATTTAATACCTCGCCGCCTTCGTTTCGCCTACTCGCAGAAATCGACGAGACAAAACTAGGTAACGGCATCGCCTACCTGCTCAAACCGCGGCAGCCTTAGATGAGCGAACTGCACGAAAAACTTCAGACGGCGCTCAAGCTGTGGCTGAAGCTGACGGGCTACAAGCAGAAGGGTAAATCGATTCGCGACTGGGAAGCGCGGATGACCGTCGAAGAGCTCCAGGAATCCCTGGAGCTCGACGACACCGGCGTCACGACGGCGATGGTGCTGCGGGCCTTGCTCGAGCAAGCCAAGCAGCATACGACCTTCTCGCTTCGCGAAATTTACGAACGCGAAGCCGATTTCATGAAGACGATCCGGCTGACGCACAAGCTGCACAAGCAGCTGGCGTTGCCGGAGATCGCCGAGGCGGTCACCGACTTCGACGAGACGCTCAAAACGGCGATCGCCCACTATGACGGCAAGCCGGCGGCCTACGAGCACGCCGCCGACCGAGCCTGGATCGGCATGCTGCGTCGCGACGTGCTGCGGAGCGTGCAGCGGTTCAAACGCTACCAATTCGTACGAGCACCCAGCCGCACGCCCAAGGCCGGCTACAACAAGTGGGTGCTCTCGTTCATGAACATCAACAGCCTCGTCGAGGCCGTCGCCCAGCAGCCCGAATACGGCGTCAGTCTGTGCATGATCCGCGACAACTACGACGAGCTGTTCAACTACTTCGTGTTCGCCTGCTGGAACGGCGGCACGCTGACGCTACTGACCGACAAACCGAGCTTCTCGCATCCGGGTCAGAAACGGATGACGCGGCGGCCGGACAGGGCACTCGAAAAACGCTGGGGTGAGCATCACTTCCCGTACGAGCTGCTTGAGCTGGAAGGCGAAAAGGCCGGCACGCACGTTCCCGGGAAACCGGGACTCGTGCATTACGACACGCAGGCCTGTCGGCTCAAGCAGCTCAACGAGCTGGAGCCCGACGTCTTCCTGTGGACGATCATGGTGTTCGGCAAGATCGAAGAGGAGCACTTCGCCCGCAACCTCCAGCTGCCCGAGCAGTCCTACACCAGCGAGATGGTCCAGACCGGCAACCAAGCCGGTACGGCCCTCATGCGTCTGGACGGCTTCCAACCCGTCGTCCTGCCGCAGCTCCACAAGGTCGACATCACGACCGAAAAGCTGATCGATCAGTGGGAGTCGGAGCCGACTCGGGAGAACGCGGCGTTCGAACGGGATTTCGCTCCGCAGGTGCCCGACGAACTGCTCAACCTGCTGCAGAATGACCGCGGACAGTTGTTGTTGGGCGAGATGTCGCCGGCCGCCAAGAAGCTGATCAAGAAACTGGAAATCCGCGATCGCTGGACCGACGAAGTCGAAGACACGCAGCTGATGCCGATGGTGCCGACGGAGTTCGGTACGCCGGCGGAGCTGCGGGCGGCCCAAATCTGGTCGGCACGCTACAACCAAGCCGTGGCGATCAACCTGTTAGTAGAAACAGACTTCAAGAAGAACCACGTCAAAGTCATGAAGTGGTTCTGCAAGGCCGTCCGGGAAAACGCGGAGTTCCTGCTGGAAGCCGCGGCCCGGATGGACCTGACGGTCGATACCTTTCGACCCCGGGGATACAAGGAAGAAGAGACGTTCACGAAGCATACCGTCGACGACCTACTAATCCCGACACAGCGGAATCTGCTGCAGCATATCGGGCACCACGACGGCGGCTCCTTCGGGTTCAAGTACATCCGATACCTGGACCGCGATACGCCGATGGCGATGCTGCACGCCGGCTACAATCAGCGGCACAAGTATCGCCACGGCTGCTACGACAACGGCAAGCTCGCCACGCTCTACTTCGAATTCATCGCCAACATCCCGCACGAGATTTCGATTCTGACCGGCGTACCGGTAACCGATCTGCCGGTACAGCTGCGGGACTACTACTCGACGTACGAGCCCTACGGCGGCAACTGCATTCTGGACAAACTCGATCCGATGGATTGGGTCGTCAAGAATCCCTGGCGCAAGCTGCCGATCGGTGTCGGCGTCTACCTTTCCAAGAGCGCCTTCCAGGCCCGCCGCAAAGCGTTGGGGCTGGACCCGGTGAAACCGGCGGAATTAGACAAATACCGCGACAAGGAATTCGACAAGAAGCATCCCAACTACACACCACGGAGCCGATTCTGATGCAGAAAGTTATCACCAACGCCAGTGATCTGGCGTCCGTACTTCTCGGCGGTGCCGAAGTTAAATTCGTGAACGACAAGCTGATCGTCGTCGAACTCTCGCGGGAACAAGCCGAGCAGGAACGCCGACGTGCCGAACAGGCAAAGTACGTAGCCGCTGAAGATTTTGCCAATGCGTACCGCGATACCGCCCGTGCCGCCTACAAAGCGCAGCTGCAGCAACTGGAACGACAGAAAGCGCTCGATGCCGCGAGGCAGATTCCAGTCAGCGCTTTGACGGCCTCCAAAAAGTTCAACCTGTGGATGGCCAACAACAAAATCGAAAACATTGCGGACCTACTCGGTAAGCATTCCGACAGTTTGCCGGCAAACAGCTACTCCAACATTACCGGAAAGATTCGGAACCTCTTGCCGTTCGCAGAATACCCCGGGGCCGTCTGGTCGGATCAAATCCACAACATCACGGTAACCGTCCCGGACGTCGTCGACATCGCTGTCCTCAACGGACTGGTACACGCCAAACTGGAATTACTGCACCTGACCTACAACAGGGTGAAGCTCAACGAGCTCGGCCCGCAGGCTCTGGACGACATGCTGCATCGGATCCTCCAGGTCCTGCACAAAGAGCGGATTCCAGGACGTGCCACTCGGGTCGACACGGTGGCGTTCACACCGAAGGGTCGGGAAGAGGAAGGCGCGCTCCATTTGGACGTGTACTATGACCATTACACCGATAACTATTTCGGGGTGGATGGAAGCCTGTTGCCAGACTCGGAAGGGTTGGTGTATTCACCCTACAACTTGGACTTCCCATTGCAGGTTTCGGACGGGTCGGAGGCTCTGGCCATTTCGGGAAGTACGAAATCTCCTGAGAGCGCGCCTGCGCAATAGGGGCGCGCGCCAGACTCCGGGGACACGCAGTTCGGTCGAGGAACGCTCAGGTGGCTCTGTTATGCGTCTACATGACCTATTATCCTGCAACCATCGTGCTTTTACAGGACGACCGACCGCCCCACGGGCGGGCGGCCTGTAAAAGCGTAGTAGCGTAGCTACTATAGAACGAGGTGTCTAAACTGTCTGCGTTGTGACACAACAATGGGGGTACGGCCCGAACGTCCGGGCTATCACTTACAGGTAACAGTTTTGGTAAACGGGGCAGGATAGACATTGTGTCTATGCTTCCCGAACCCTGCGGCGGCGACGACGACCGCCAGGGAGGCGGCGACGACGCAGCGTGTAACTCGTTTAAGACTCGTAGTATTTTGCCCCGAGTCATAAAGTCTTGGCATCAAGCAACTTCTGACAGTTGCAGCTCCGAATATATGTCCGATTTTTGTATATTTCGGCCATTTAATGTCGGAAATTTGTATATTTCGCCGCATTTTTGTCGCTGCTGTGTAGATTTCGGCGACAACCGATCCGAGTTATTAGGAACAGCTCTTGTCCGACTACATCTATGCCTTCGTCAAGAAGATTCCCCAGGGTGAGTTGCCCCTGGTCGTCGGGACCGATGAGGAAAAGGTTATCGCCCGCGCGACCTCGACCCTCACCCCGAATGCCCCCGGTATCGAGTTCCACCGGTGGCTGAACAATGCCGCGCTGATTGCTGGCCGAACCCGGCAGAAGCTCCCGCCGCCCTTCAGCGTCTATTCGGCCGACGGGTACCAGACGACCAACGCCGGCATCCCCGTCGACATCGCCGACCTGCGGCCCGGCGACAAGTTCATGGTCTGGGGCGACCTCACGCTGTACCTTGTGCTCGACGCCTCCGGCGAAAGCAACTGTGAGCTGCGTGCCCGCCATCCGAACGGTTCTGCCGTGACGTTCGACTACTCGGAATGTGCCAACAAACCCGTCGTCCTGAAGATCAATGGCTGACGAAAAATTCGTCTGGGTGATCACGATCGGGAACACGACGCCGCCGCTGATCACCAAGTACCCGCTGGTTTCCCGGACGGCGAAACGTGTCAGCGTGCGGATCAACGGTTCGCGTATCGAGACGTTTCAACTTACCCGGTGGAAACTGTGGCGGTTTTCGGAAGCGGAAGCTGTCACCGTCTGCAAAGACTACTGCTCGCAAGAGATCAAGCGTCTTGAGCGGCAGCTGGCATCCTTCGTCAAGCGGTACCAAGAACCGCTGGTCGTCGAGGCCGACCAAAACCCAATTCCCAAATCCGGAGAGCTCGACCTAGACCCATGAAATACAACATCATCGACAAGATCGAAAACCGTGGCGTGGTCTTCCTTGTGCTGACCGTGCTGTACTTGATTGTCTTCAGCGGCACTGCCGCCAACGGGCATCCGGTGGCGTCGCTGCTCGGTCTTGCGTACCCGGTTGCCGTGTTCTTCCTGTGGCGTTCGAAGAACAAGGTCGTGCTCGAACTCTGGCAGTGTTTCGAGACACAGGCTCACAGTGCCGAGCAAGAGCAGGAGCGCCGGCAAGCCTTTACCGACGGGTTTTTCGACGCGCAGACCGGCGAACCACGCAGGTCGCATGACAAGTCGCACTACACGTACGAAGGTTCGTACAAATTCTACACTGACGGGTACGCGCAGGCCTACGAGAGTCATGCGTCGATCAAGCAGCGTCTCGAAGAAGCCGCGTTCGATCGGATGTGCGACACCGGCCAATTTCCGACCCGCAAGGATTACTTGGCGTTCTGCCGCAAGGAGGCCGAAGAGATTCGGCAAGCCGAACGGCCGTACGTCCGCCTCGTTCGCGGCCCCGACTTCGAATGGCTCAAAGGCTCGCCCGATAAGAAGGGTCCGGCCTGCGGGCTCGTGATGCTCGTGCGGACGAAGAAGCGTCGCCGCGGCGACCGCGGACCGTACCTGCAGGTCGGCGCCAGCTTCTGCCACCCGAGCGAAGCGCACCGCTTCAACCGGCACGAAGCGCTCCTGAAGGCTCACAAGCGGCTCGTCTGGGTGCCGGAAGACC
>CAZWRK010000025.1:0-7529 GCA_964635875.1 uncultured Aquaspirillum sp. | reverse complement strand
CGGCACGAAGCGCTCCTGAAGGCTCACAAGCGGCTCGTCTGGGTGCCGGAAGACCTCGACCCCGAGCTCGACATCTGCAGCGATCTGGTTGCGGAGTTCTACGAACAATTCCCGAAGAGCTGTCGTCCGATGATTCAGACGATGCTCAATCAGGCCCGTATAGGACGTGTTCTCCGCACATGATCACCACTCTGACCCTGTCTGAAGCGAATGCGATTCGTGCCGCCCTGACGCTCTACATGCGGCTCAACATGAACACGCCGGACAACCAGCCGGCGTGGTTACGCGAAATCCTGCGTCCGGGCGACAAGAGCACGATGGATCTCGAAGCGTTGTGCAAGCGGCTCTACGAGCTGCGCGACCCGCCGAAGTATCTTGCCAAGCTGCAGTACGACGTCGTTAAAGACCCGCACGACAATAGCTGGCGGGTGATCGATCACGCCGGCAACGTGATCGCCTACGTACCGCAGGAAGGGGCCGCCAAAGAGATCGCCGACGCGTTCAACGGCGACAAATCACCACTAGCCCCGACGCCGCGGCCGGCGGAACGTGACAAGCATTCCTATCGCGTGAATCAAGCCGGTACGGGTTACGACGTGATGACGCCCGGGGCGGAGGTGATTGCCCAAGCGCCGCACCACATGGCTGCCGAGCGACTCTGTGAAGCCCTCGACCAGCTTGCTGCCGGTCACAAGCCGTGTAACGCCCGCGAGGTCGCCGTCTGGTTGCAGAAGAACACGGCGAACATCGCGATCGCGACCGAGAACGACGTCGAGGAGCTCGACCGCGTCATCTTCGCGACCGGCGACAACAAGCTCGTGATCATTTCGAAGCGGATTCCGCCCAGCACGCCGACCCTGACGAACGACCAAGTTCAGGGCATGCACGAAGCCGGCTTTACTCCGCCTCCGCATCGGCCTGCATGAGCTATCGCTATCTGACCAGCTGCGTCGACTGCGACGACGTCGACTTGTTGACGGAAATGATCGATACGATGACTCCGATCACGTATCGCACGATCCGTCACAAGCTCGGCCCGCAGCTCGACCAGTGGGCCAAAGAGAAAGGTTACGACCGCCAGTTGTCGCTCAAGCGGGACTGGCACGTGACCTTTCATAAGGGCCGTTACGGGCTGCATCCCTGTCTGGTCGTCTGCTGGTCGGCGATCGAATTCATTTGGATTGAGGAGCCTCGGCGCCAAGCCGTTACCCGCCCTACCGCGTAAACTGGTTCAGTTGCGGATTGGTGTATGGCAGTGATGCCGTGGGAACGTGAGAGCAAGAATCTGCCGCGAGAATTTGCGGTGCGTCCGATCGGACGGCGAGTACGCCAAGCCTTGTTTATGCCGGGCCGGTATGCACGCTGCGTCCGGGCGGCGTTGGAGAGCGGGCTGATTGACCGGCGGACGTTCTGCATCTTTGTCGAACGTGATCCCGAAGTCGTCGCCGAGATGCAGCGGCACGTCGCCAAGCTCAAGCTCCAGACTCGGCCGTACTATCACGTCGGCCCGCTCTCGGCGTTGTGCTTGCAGGGCGTTCTCACCGGCGCTCGGCTTGATTATGCGTTTCTGGACTTGTGCGCCCCGCTGACGACGACCCGGGCTGACTGGGTCTATCGCCAGCTGGGTCCGGCACTGTCGGAGAATTCCGCCGTGGCGCTCACGCTGCCGCGGACGGTGCGAAACTGCCACTTCGTCGAGTATTGTCGTCGGTACTTCCGGGCGACGCCGCACGAGTACAATCGAGCGATGCGGCGGACGATGCAGGCCGAAGTCTGCGGTACGACGGACGTGGCAAGTAAACCCACAACGACGCCGACCCATCTGGCGGAGCGGTGGAACCAGCGGGAGCTGGTGCCGTTCTTTCACGAGACGAGCGTGCTCGCCGCGGCGACGCTGCAGGCGTTGCTCCCGCATCACAGCGGGCTGCTCGATACCTGTGTCGAATACAAAACCAGTCCCGGCTCTTCCGGTATGCGAATGGGCGTCGTACGGTTGCGGAATCTCAAATCCGATCAACTGTCGCGCAGCCGCTTGCACAAGAAGTTGCCGGAATTACTTCGGAGTGATCGCCGCCGTCCGGCGGTGGCTTAAAAATGAGCAATTCGCTATCCGTCCGCAGAATGCGTTTTCAAGAAATCGACGAGCAGGGTCGGGAGGTCGGCAAGCCGAGCTTCGGTATTCTGGCAAGCGATAACTACGAGCAGGGTTACACGGACGCCTACGATACACGCGAAGAGCTGGAACAGGCGATCACCGAAGCCGGCAGCATCTTGGCCGTCGTCGGCGGTTTCGACGACTATGACGCCGACAAAATCGGTAAAGCGAATTATTTCGGGACGCCGACTGCCGACGACGAAGACGAAGATGGCGAAACGTAAATACAAACGCCATGAGTTCGACGAATACCACTACGG
Organism: uncultured Aquaspirillum sp.; assembly: GCA_964635875.1. Classification (GTDB taxonomy): domain Bacteria; phylum Pseudomonadota; class Gammaproteobacteria; order Burkholderiales; family Aquaspirillaceae; genus CAZWRK01. The sequence goes on along the minus strand of CAZWRK010000025.1, from coordinate 5,114 downwards.
CGTCCGCGGCGTGCTCCGTGTCGGCGACGTCTTCAAGGCCTCCGGCGGTCCGATCTACACGACCGAAGGCGGGCAGAAGTATCCGTTCGGCGAACACGGCCACTTCGTGTTCGACCGCTACGTGAAGTACGGTCCGTCGGAATGGATCGAAGGGACCTGCAACGGGTTGACCTATGCGATCTACGTCGGCAAGCAACGCCGCAGCCCGCTGGTGCCGGGTATGCTACGGAAACCCCATAAGATTACGAAAGTGAGCAGCCTTCGTGGCAGACAACGAGCCCACGGGATCAAAGTCCCCGACATCCGCGACGTCAAGCGACGCTCCTAAGTTGTCGGTCAACTTCGGGATCGGTGACATCCAGTCGCTGTTCCAGGTGACCGACGAGCAGGCCGAGGAGTTCATCCTCAACAACCAGAGCCATTTCCGCGACCGCATGGTCGAACTGGCTTGGGACGTACTCGAAGAACTGGGCCGCGTCGACGGCCTGAAACGTACGCAGCCGCCGGAAGATGAATGACAAAGAACGCGAACTACTGTTCGTCGCCTGCAAATTTGCCTGGATGTACGACGATTGCAACCCGGACGTCGGCATGGGTCCGACGGCCGGCACGATCGTCGAGCGCGTCGTCTCCGAGCTGTCGTTCAACGTCAGCTCCGCCGATCAGCACACCGTCGCGGATCGGCTGCATTACTGGTACACCCGGGAGCGTCGTCGCTAGGAGCAACCTTGGAAGAAGGCCAACGCACGAACTTCGGAAATCGCAAGCAGTTTCTGGCTAAGCTGGTCGGACACTCGCTGCGGCTCTCGCCGCTGAAAACGCCGCCGGACCCGCTTGCCGATCCGCGCCCCGGTCTGTTGTACGTACCGCTGCCGGAATACGGCTATGCGTTGCGGACTTACCGCAATCCCGACGACATGTGGAAAGAAGACCCGGAGTTCCCGCGGAAAGACTGGCAGTACGAGGTCGCCAACGACGACACGCTGCTCGGTTACTGGGATTGGGTCTACGACCAGAAAGCGCAGAAAGATGCCGAGTGACTTTCGCGACTCGCCGGCTCTAGCCAAACGTGATGCCCAAATCACGGACTTGCACTATGAGCCGGGAGAATTCCGCCAGTATTTCACGACGCCGTTCGAGCAGTATGCCGCGCATATCGGCAAGCCGTTCGAGGTCGTCAAGCAGCTACCCGACGCCGAGCCCGCCGAAGAAGGCGGTGAAGGCGAAGACATGTACCTCATCCGGTTCGAGGACGGTACGGAGATCGAGGCCTGGGGCCACGAAGTCTGCGTGCTGGACTACGAGCACTGCAAACCGCGGCTACCGGCCGTACTGCCGGAAGCGACCGCCTACATTACCGTCGAGGTCACCTACGACCCGGCGACGACCGATCCCGACGCGATTGCGAAGAAGGTCGAAGCGTTCCTCGACAACACCGTTTCCACCGAAGGTATCTGGGATGACTGTATCAGCGATGAATACGGCAGCCCGGGTTTAGGCGAGGTCTATGCTGCAAGTAAGCCTTGACGGCGGAGTGACGTTTCAGGACGCCCCCGAGGGCGTCATCGTGCACCGTGAACTGGAGCACGTGGCCGGTGAAGACGAATCGGGTAAGCTGATTCTCAACATGACCGAAGAAGGGCTGATCACCGACGTGTGGGTTACCCGCGGCGATGCCGATCACAATATCGGCACGTCCTGTTCGTTGTACGATGATCTGGTCACGGACCTGATCGAAGACGACGCATGATTACCGCCCAGAAGCTCGCCCGCCTAAAAGACCTGGAGAAGGTCGATGCCGGAAACAACTAAAGAGCCGCCGGAGTGGATTGGTCGTTTCAGCAACGATGCTTTGCCGCTGACAGAATTTACGGCTGCACATGCGGGTTATACGTATCACTGGAATGGCCCGGCGCAGACGCTTCCGGAGGAGTTCCGGCATCGCGGGGCGTGGCGGCGGGGGAAGTCGTTGCTGGCCGAGACGCTCGAAAAGGCGACGGAGCAGTTCCGCGGCGGTGTGGATTTGACGGCGTTGGCGGATGAGATTGCGGCCGTGTTCTCCAGACACCGTGCGGACTTCAATACCTTTGAAGACCTCCGTGTGCATCTTGTGCCGGTGGTTTCGTGCTACCGGAAGCAGCGATACCAGACGACAAGCAGGCCGTGCCATCACGCCGATCTGTTCCTACTAACAGCGGACGGCAAGCTCGATCCGGCTTCGGTTTCGCAACAAATCGAGCCGTCGCTCGAAGACCCGATCATTTTCGGGACCTGTGACGCCTGCGGTGACGCCTACTATCATGATCACCTGACGCGGGTAGATCGCGAACTGTACTGTCCCACTTGTAAGAAAGACCACGAGCAAACCGATGAAACCGTTCACGGTGATTCTGACGGGAACTGACGACGATTCGACGATTACCGTCCATCATGTCGAAGCCGAGAATACCGACGACGCGATCCGCGAAGCGTTGATCGAAGCGGAAGTGGTCGAAGCCGATGACGCCGTCGTCTTTGAGGGACATCACTACGATATTCGCACCGGTCCGGTCGGCGGCGTGAAGTTGACGGCTACGGCAAAATGAGCGACGAGATCGGCTTCCACTCGAAGCTCCGAATAGCGACCAGTACGGGGCCGCGGATTGCGTTTGCTGACCGGCCGCGACGCGATTCTGATTACCAGGACGTCTATTTCGCCAACGGCGAAGCCGGGATTTTCCACGAGTCTCTTGTGCAGCTGGTCGCGCCCCAGACGTATGCCGCCGTGCTGAATCTGCGGGAGCCGCCGCACGTCAACCAAACGCGGCGGCAGTGGTCGATCCGCTGCCCGTTTCCGGACGGACGGTTCTTTCGCTTTACGATGAATTTGGTCGGCACCGAAGAAGTTCTTAACATGAGCTTCGTTTCCGGGCCGTACGTCCTGTTCCACCAGGATCGCTGCAACGAGCTCTTTCAGACGCACGCCTGCTGGGTCTCGAAGTCCCGCTACATCGTCTATGTGCGGATGCTCCCGTGATGGAACTCTCCGACACCGAGCTCGACATCCTGGTCAAGCGGACGTTCGATCCGACGACGGTGCCTCCCGACTACTTGCCGCCGTGCTGGGTTCGCCCGCTCTTGTCCGGCATGCTCGTCAATGCCGGCTATCTACCGAAACCCGTTCGTATGGAAACCGCGTGGGCGGCTTACCACCGCTACGTGAGAAAGAGATTTAATGGCATCTCTGGTGATTCTGCCTGACGTCGGCTCCACCAAGCCGATCGAAGACAAGACCGTCGAAGCCTCGCGGGCGATGATCCGCGAACTGTTTGAGTCCGTCGGCATTACCGACGGCTGGCGGATGAAACCCGGCAATCAGGTGAAGGGGACGCCGCACTTCCGCCTGAAACTCTCGCCCAAATCCTCCTACCCGTTGGTGATCATCACCCGACCGTTCGGCAACGACTCAGCCTGGGAATGGTACCTTTCGCCGACGCGGAAGCTCGACGACTTCGATACGACGCAGAATACGCTGCGCTGTTTCATCGATGCGCAGGCCGTCAAAGAGGAACCGCCGCCTCCGCCGCCACAGGTCGTAACGCCGCCGCCCGCCGCGCCCGCCGTCGGCTTGCCGGCGCCGCTGGCCGAAAAGCTCGCCAAGGCCCAAGAACTGGTCAAAGGTCATCAAGCGACTAGAGCCGAGATCGAGCGGCTCGAGCATGAGCTGTTCGAGTTGTTGGAGAAGCAGAAGCTCATCGAGCAGCAGGTCCAGGAGAAACGGGCTGCGCTGGAGAATGATGCTCCAGGGCACGCCGCGATTATGTTCCTGGAAAGCTACCAAAGTTTGCTCGAGGCTCAGTTCTAAATCGCCCTGGTCTGCGAGATATCGGGTGTGCTATCATCCGACCTTGGCCGAAAGACCCCAGCGCACAAGGAGGTGCCCAGTGAGCGAGCGAACTGCTGTTATGGTACGGATGCCCCGGAGCCTGCATGAAGCCGTCCGTGCCCAGACGTCGAAGGAAGAGTGCATGAACGATCTCTACCTTCGGTATATCGAGGCTGGCGTTGCCGCCGACAAGGCGAAAGCCGAACTACAGAAGCAGCCGACTACACCTCCGAGTGAGACATGAGCATAGGATGCCGCCGGGGTTCCCGGCGGTCGGCCGTCAAACGGTTGCACGTCAATCAGCACGTGCTCCGAGCCAATAAAGCGACTGGTCGCCGCGACCAGCCGCTGACCGTGAAATACCGTGGGCAGAATCTCCGCGCGAGCTCGGTTCGCATCCAGGGACCGAGCACGCTCGTTTACAGGCCCGACGATCCGCTGGATTGCGGTGCCACCGTCTGGATCGAGACCGAGTCCACGCTGCGGATCGACGACCCGGAAAATGCCGTTCGCTATGGTCCACAGGTCAACCTGTCGGTGACCCTCGTCGAGCACGGCCTACAGGCCGACTTCAGCGACGATATGGACGGCTCGTCGTTCATCTGTCGGGATTTCTCCGGCAACCACAAGATCGACGTGCTGCGGCTCCGACTGCTGGAGCATCTACAGAAAGCCATCCACGAATTCGTGAAGAACCCCGATGGTAAGAGCTCTTCTGGGGACGAAAGTCCAGTTCGAGGCGGGCGACGGCAGCGGGCTCGTACAGGCCGAGCTGCTCGGCGTACATGACACCTGCGGGCTGTTCGTGCAGACGGAACGACTCGTTCCGATCGTGATCGGCCGCAACTCGTCGAACCCGCATTACTGCATGCATAACCGCATGTGGTGCAGCGTGCCGAACCTGCAGATTCTGCGGGATAAGGACGGCTGCGTTACCGGCGCCACCTGGAACGAAGGCCCTCCGCCTCCGGATGCGTGATGTCGCTCCTACCTAATCTTCAGGATTACCATATCCAAATCGCGTACTGGCGCAAGCAAGCGGCAAAGCGGCTTCACCTCGGTACGCCCGCACAGCGTTTTGGTTGGCGGCGGCATTGCTTACGGCAGTGCCGGTTTTATCAACAAGCCTACGAAGACCACGTTAATAACGGAAAGTCGTAATACGGAAATTCCATGATCGTTGATGACGAGGATCCGACTATCCCGGACGTGATCGAGCTGGACGGCTGGCTTCGTGACACGGACGAGA
>CAZWRK010000024.1:0-40958 GCA_964635875.1 uncultured Aquaspirillum sp. | reverse complement strand
AGTTTTCCATCAAAAAATATTCCTGTGGCAAAGCTTTGCCGTGAGCTTGGAGTTGTCGCCAATGTTGAGCGATTTCCTGATTTGGCGTCCTATCCAGCGCGCCCTTTGCTTCCGGCAGTTGACCAAGGTAGCGGTTTTGATTTTTTGCCTTTGCGAGGGCTAATTCCAGCACTTCGAATGGTGGTGCAATAAGACCTGAAAAAAATGGCAGGCTTTGTGCGATAACGAGTCCTGCTGGATCAAAATCGACAAATGCATAGACGGGTACGGCTAATTTACGCAATAAAGATATAACGTAATCTTGTCGATACACAGGACTACCTCGGAAAACAACTAAGGGATTTTCTCCAGCACGAGACAAGTTAAAGGTAACTTGGTGTATGCCATTAAAAGCTTCCCAGTTCTCCACCAGTAAAACTGTTTTATGGTTAGAGACCAGCCAATGCCAATCAAGATCAAGGTTCACACCATTTGGCAGGGTGATGCTTTGACCATTCAGCATCAAAGGTTTGCCTGGCAGCGTCTTGATAGCCACTCGATCTGACCTGACCGACGAATCCGTGAGTTTTTCGTTTCCCCCGTACGCAAGACTCTCGGCTCGGGTAAGTCCAAACCACTGCTCAGGGGATGTGATTGCAGTATCAATTCCCTCGCTTGCCAATAGTAGCTGGCGGATGTCTTCTTTATCTGACTCAGAGAAGGTGAAAGAAGCACCCACTCGTTCGCCAATGTTGTACTCCTCGACGAACCGGGCCAGAACTCTGTTATTGGCATGTCGTGTCTTATCACTGTGATAAACCCTCAGCAAGCTAGTGATCAGGTTTTTTTCCATAGTTCTATGTCCGTTACAACGATGTTTCCAGAGCGTGGATGCCCAACTGATGCTTCTATACGATTCACTTGAAAATGCCGTATTCGCCCCTTAGGACCTTTCCCTAGCATCTGTATCGCATGAATGGTGTACAGCAGCCATGCTTCATCTTCCAGCTCATCAAACGCCTGTTGTTGCCGTTTCCAGCGTAGTGCCGATACTGGAGATATCGCTGTGCTGGCAGCTTCAAGATAGCGGTGAAAGGCAAGCTGCACGGGTTTTGGCTGTAGTACGCTGACCTGATCTTCCGAACCATTGCCTATCAGATGGCCGGCCACACGTTCTTTTACGATAGTTACCCTCGTCGCTGGAATCGCTTTCGCCACATCGGCCAATGCGTCTCTTGTTTGAGAAGACGACAGATCGGGATGCACCTTCAGGCGCAAACCCGCAAAGCGAGAAGACCAGCTCGGCAGAGCCTGAATGCTATCGACCTCAGGTGGTTGATAATCAGGATTTTTTCGAAGGTGGTGGGCAAAGGCGCGTAAGCGCCGAATTTCTGGTTCAACCTGACGCAAGCGATAGAGAAAAGCATTCAGCACAGCGGTGATATCCAAGTGTGTTGCCCGCCATTCTTGCAGTCGGGCTGATATTTGGTGCTGATAGACCACGAACAAGGGTTCCAGCAGCGTAGAGCCCTCTAATGTGCCAAGCAGGGTCTCTTCTCCCAACAGGGAGATGGCCTCACCAATTTTCTCTGCACGGTCAAGATAGAACGTGTTTTGCCGTTGCTTTTCGGCAAAGGTCCGAACATTTGCAAACCGATTTTCGGTGATAACGCGAAGATTAAGCAGTTGATTGCTCACGAGAGATGCCAGTTCGAACACACTGACATCAAAGTCCGCCGCGTACATCTCTTGATCTTCCACGCGGCTCTCATGACTGGCGTTGACATATTCGACAATCAACTGTGAAAGGCGGTTGATCAGCTCTCCAAAGTTGGCGCCGACCGCATAGCTACGCTGACGCTGGAAAACTTCATCGAGATGCTGACCTAAGCTGGGACTAAGGCGGAAATCGTCTTGAAAATATGGAATGAGTACCCTGTGTTGCTGAAGCTGGCGAATGCGGCGCTGGTTGTCTTCATTCATGCTCACGCCGCCGTTGCAATAGGTATTCGCGATCAAGTGCCGATTAGCATGCAGCAGTTCTAGATAGGCAATGATACTGTCAGCACTTTGGCTCATATCAACGCCCCTTGCCCAGAAGAGGCCTCTTCTTCCTCATCTTGGATCGAATCATGCTCCATCAGAAACTCGATAGCCTCTTGGATGAATTCGATTTTGCCCGTGATTTGGTAAACCTCTCGCTCCGGGTTTGAAAGCAGTAAATAGCCTTTATCCCTGAAATTTCTAAGGATTTTGTCCAAGCGAGTACGATCTGTTCCGTCTGCGGGTACTTTAAGCTGAATGGCTAGCGTTTGAAGGTCGTTACGGAAGCTGGGATTGGCGTCAATCGCACCCATCAGCTTATTGACCTCGATAGGCGTCCCAACAGACAAAAAGTCGTCGCTCTGCATGGCCCGCATCACCATATCTAGAAAACTGACTACGGGACGTAGGTTGTGCTTAATTTCTGTAAATACGTCCTTGGCAGCCTTACGATCCGGCCCTCCTGCAATATTGTGCGCAGCGAAGTAGGCACCCTTGTGACGCGTTTCTGCTAAGTGAAGTCCAATTTTGCCGAGATATTCATTAATGGCATGCTGATTGCGGGCATCACTCAAAAAGATAAACCCTTCATGGTTCGAGACAGGGCACACAAACTCACCGGCCAGAAGAGACTGAACGACTTGCTCAAACATGGGAGACCTCCAATTCCTCGTTCTCGTTGAATGAGGCTTCATTTTCATCTACTAAAGCAACCCGAACAGAGGCAAGACGCCGGTCAGGTTCAACGGTGAAGCGGTGCTTGAATAGTGCGAGGGTGTCCGGATCGGGATCAGGAAACGCAGAAACTAAGGTGATGTTGTTGCGCTCTAGAAGTTCCACCAAGCTCACCACGTTACCGGCATCAAGGTCTTTCAGTTCATCCAGCGCCCATGTGATATTGACATTGGCATCGCGGCGAATCCGATTGATGAATGCTACAAAGATGGTCGCCAGCACGAGATAAGAGAGACCATTGGAAGAAACTGCTTCAAGATCAGAAGCGCGCTTGAAGACTCGACGATGGCCGTTTTCGGTGACTTCGCCCTGGATACGGATCAGACTCTTTAGATCCGCTCTGATGCCTGTTTTGACCTCCCAGTGTTCAAGTAGCCGCTCAATATTTTGAGCAAACTCTGGGGGAGGAAGATCGTTCGATGCCCCTCCAAGCCAAGCACGGTGGGCTTCCGCCATTTCACAGATGGCAGGCCAGTACTTCAATTCTGTGATAGTCGAGACAACTTCGACGCTCACCTTGGAAATGCTTTCGAAGGCGAGGCTCGTATCTAGGTGCTCTTGGAGTTCTCTGTTGAACTGCTGCACACGCCGATGGAATTCATCCATCGTCCGGTGGAACGCCTTGACTTCACCTGCGATATTGACCGCTTCCATCAAAAGGATGCGTTGATATTCCTGATGCTCTTTGGCAAACCACAGCTTAAACGGTGCAATCCAATCTCTGCTAGGCGTGGGAGATAGGGGCCCTAACGTTAATTGTAGGTACTGCTCTGGCGGCGTTCCTTGATGCATCCTGAAACCAAATGCCACTTCTGCAATACTTTTTCGCATTTCGCTGTTGAGCCGACTTGCATGTTGTATGTGTTGATTTGCTAACCCAGCGAGCGCATCTAGTGTCCACGAAGGGTCGTACTCTGGCACGGCGACTTCGGGGTAGTCGTGCATACCATCGATTCGCTTTTTGGCTAATTCGCGTTGCTCGTCTAAACGGGCCAAATCGCCGCCTATTTGTTTAATCAATGCCTGTGACCGCTGCTGGCATTGGTGCCAGTTGGCATCGAGTTCGGCGATCTCCGTAGCATATTGCTGCTCGGCCTTCCGAGCCTTGACTCCCTCAGCCAAGTATCCGTCATGTGCGGGCCACTGGTTGTCTTTCCAGTAGTTCCATTCTTGAACACGTTTGATAAAGGTTTTGATGGCAGATATTTCGGTATTGATGCGGGACATCTCATTATCAATGCCTTGCAACTTGACGGTATCCACCCCTTTTTGACGTAGTACGTCGTCACGCTCGGCATCGTATTGGCTCAATATCGCATCCAACGCGACCTTGCGCTCGGTTACGCTGGCATCAATCAGGCTGGTTTCGGTATCCCTTTTTTGCTGTCGATCACGGCGTTTTTGAGCATATACGGAACGGCGCTGTGCGGTTTCCGCACGCGCTTCTTCATCAAAGCGAGAAATGCTTTTTTTAGCCTCTTGCAATGCTTGTTGGGCAAGCTCAAAGTGCTGTTTAGCCAATGCCACGGCTTCTCGTCTATTGGCTTCGATTTGCCTCTTGGCCTCCTCGACCTCGGCGACTGCGGCTCGAACTTGAGCCTCGACTTTTTGCGCCTGCTGCTCATGGGTCTGGCAGTTGTGTTCCGCAGATTCACGTGCTGCACCGTGTTGCGCGAGCACGTTACGAGCAGACTCCACTTCTGCACGTGCGTCTTTGAGCCTAGATTCGGCCAGCATAACCTCTTGTGCTGCGGCATCTACATCAGCGGCAGGATGTGATTCAAGTCGTTCCAAGGCGAGCGATAACCCATAAAGGCCGACGCTCGATTCAACAAGTGCTGGCGCAAGGTCGGTTCGCTCCAACAGATCGTCACGAATCACCTTAGCGATATCGTAAGACCATTGAGGGTGCTCGGTTCTCAAGAAATACAGCAGCGTGCCCTCTTGAGGTGTCAGTTGGCGACGTTTATCGGCGAGTTCTTTTTCTGCTGCATCAACAAGCCGCATAGCAGCAGAGACCTGTCGTTCCTGATCAAGGAAGGCTTGCATCGCTTTGCGATAAGTTGCATCAAGCACCCGACGCTGACCGTCAACGGCATCCTTGGTACGACGCACGGTTTCTAGCATTTTCTGCTTGCGCTCAAGCAGTTCGATACTTTTTGGGTCAATAGCAGGATGCTCAATCGCGTGTAAGCATCGACCATGTTCTGTACTTGTGTCCTGAACCGCTTGCTCTAGAACTTCTCGTTTGCTTTGCATGGTTTGAACCGCTAGCTGTTCAGCGGTTTCAAAAGAGTTTTCCAATTCGTGTAGTTCGCGCTCACACACCTCTGCCACTTGGCGAAGGTTTTGTTGAGCCGTATCGCGGAACATATTGAAGCTCTCTTTTTTAGTCAGCTTCGAGCGCTCATAGTAAGCAGAGATTTCTGATTGAGCGCCAAGAAGGGCTTTACGGCGTTCTTCAAGATTGAGTAGTTCGTTGCGTAGGTTTTGCCCATTACGTACGCGTTTATCCAGTTCTCGAATTCCCGCCTGTTCATACGCGTTGTAGTGATCTTGGAGTTCTTGTGCTTTTTGCTCGGCAAATGCAGCCTGATGCTCTGCGGTTAGACGCTGCCCCGTAAGCTTGCTTTGCTGCTGCTGGTATTGACTCTTTTTGTCTTCCAACAACGCTTCCTGCCGGCGTTGCTCTTGTCTTTGTCTATGGGTTTCTTGATCAAGATAGGCGACTAAACTGAGATACTTAGCCCGTACTTCTCCGATAGCTAGCTCGACAGCTTGCAATTGGTTTTCAGCATTTTGAGCTGTTTCCATTTTTGGGGCGAGTGCCATCACAGAGGTATAGGCTTTGTACCCCTTCGGCCAATCCTCGATCTTGCGCCGATCTCCTGAAATTGAATGCGCCGCCACTTCGTCCGACACGCAATCGATCACCATGCTTTGTAGGTCATCAAAGTTGGTTTTGCGGCGGAACATGCCGCTGACAATTTTTTCAATTTGCCGTAGCGGCTGTTTAGTGGTCGTGAAGGAATATTCTTGTGCCAATTCGCGCAAGTAGCGCTGATGCTGTTTGTCGGTCGTATGATTCGGGACCCCTTGGATCACGCTACGGTAATCCACCTGAGATTCGATCTGTCTTTCCGCGCACTCAAATCCATGAAGTCGCAGATGCTTGACGAAATTTTGAGCGTGAACGAAGTTTCCATCTGCCAAAACAAACTGAGTGATATCAAAACTGTGGCGGACAAAGCGGTATAAAACGCGGTCTCCATTACGGTCGGCATACGCAACGACCATCCGCTTGTGGCCTCCAAGCCGTTGATATTCAAAAGCGATATAAGACGTGATGCGAGGCAGATAGTAGCCAATGAAGTTTTGGCGGCCCGCTTCAGCCGTCACAATTCGGTTTGGACTCTCGCCATAGAAGAGCAACAACAGCTGTAAAAGCGAGGTTTTGCCACGCCCATTACGCCCAGTGAGTACTGCGCCGCCATCCACTGGCAGCTCGACAATTCGTCCCGGACTGAGAGAATCGACAAGAATCAGACGGAGAACAGCAAACCCATCAGGCTGATGGGTTTGCTCTGGGGCCTGCAAAAGAAGCGCATGCTCGCTAGGGAATGTGTCACGCATTGATTTACCCCAAGATATAATGACATTGGATTTGAGTGATTATATGTAGATCAATTCAAATCGCAACTTATCTTGATGCATTTTTCATTTTTAGACATAGTGGCGGGCCACCGCCCGATGCCTAAATGTGCGTGCGTCACTAGTGCCTCTTCGGGGTCGGCTGGCACTGACCTAGCAGCAACATTTTCGCACTGCCTGCCATTACCCCAAAAACCGCCCCCCCTCTTCCCACATAATCCAAACTGCGGTGGCCGCTAATAATGCAGCCATCGTGTAGTTAAATGTGCGCAACACCCACGCATGATGCATCCAATGGCGCAGTTGGTCTCCCGCCAGCGCCCACACGCAAATGCAGGGCAAATTGACTAGGCCACACAGCACACCGAGTTGAAGCGCATCTTGCCATGTTGCGTGGACCGGCAAAAATAACAGCGCCACATTCAGCACCATCATCCATGCTTTTGGGTTGACCCATTGAAACAATGCCGCCCCCCAAAAGCCGAGCGGTCGCGCGCTTTCTCGTTGTCCGGGTTGACCGGCCTGCATTTGTTTCCACGCCAGCCACAACAAATAAGAACACCCCGCAATCACGAGCACCCCGCGTAAGCTATTCAGCCAGATCAACACCCACGCGAGTGCGCTAGCAATCACCGTCACTTGTGCGCTATGACCGGCACTGATCCCGAAAAGATGCGGCACTGTGCGCCGAAAGCCAAAATTCACGCCACTGGCCGCAAGCATTAAATTATTCGGCCCAGGGGTGACCGACATCGCAGCGACGTAACTCATTAAAGGCAAGTCCAACATGATTAGCTCCATCTGGGGGCAAGTGATTCATCGATGGAAACAGCGTAAGCGCTTTCGAAAAGCTAAAACAGCCTCAGAAAAAGAGCTTTATATTGGATACAGTTTTTTATTTTGATAACTGTATCCATTAATCTTGACCGTGACTGTCACTGCTTTTTTTTCTTATGGTCTTGGATACTCTGCGCATGATACTGACCCCTTCTCCGAGCGCTTTGCCGCTCTACCAGCATTTTGCTGACGAACTCCGCCAAGCGATGGAAGATGGCCGTTTAGCTGCTGGCGTGCGTTTACCTTCCGTCCGAGAGGCGGCGCGTCAACGTCAGCTCAGTCTAAACACCGTGTTGGCGGCATATCGCCAATTAGAAGCGCGCGGCTTGGTTGAAGCACGGCCACAGTCGGGTTACTACGTGAAGGCCCGTTTAGCGACACCGCAAACGCTGACAACCCCGATTTCGTCTTTAGCGCAACCCGCCGATTTGGCGGTGCTGGATCAAATTTCTGCGGTCTTAGAGGCGCAAACTCGGTCGGACCATGTGGATTTATCTCTTGCGTGCCCACGCGGAAGCGACTTTTATCCGGGCGATAAACTCACACGTTTAATGACTGATTTGGCTCGCCGCCGTCCCGAGCTGATTACGGACTATTCCTTGCCGCCAGGCTCTTTGCTACTTCGCACCGAGATTTGTCGCCATGCATTAAGTCTGGGAATGGATCTGAACCCGGCGCAGATTGTGTTGAGCAATGGCTGTATGGAAGCTTTGCAGCTTGTTTTGCGCGCGTGTACACAACCCGGCGACACCGTTGGTTTAGAGTCGCCAACCTATTTCAATTTGTTGCCTTTGTTGAATTATTTAGGCCTCAATAGCGTGGAAATCCCGACGCACCCCGAAACGGGTTTGGCGGTTGATGCGATCGAGTTGTTGCTATCGGAAAAGCGGATTCACGCCATTATTTGCATGCCTAATATTCATAACCCTCTCGGGATTAGCATGCCTTTAGCGGCTAAAAAACGGCTGGCTGCATTGGCTAATCAATATCAGGTGCCGGTGATTGAAGATGCGCTCTATGCCGAATTACAATTTCGCACCCCGCTTGAGCCTGCGGTGAAAGCCTTTGATCAAGATGGTTGGGTTCTTGTGTGCTCTTCTTATACCAAAACCTTGGCCCCTGGTTTTCGGGTTGGATGGATCGAAGCCGGACGTTTTCATCGTCGGGTCTCTGAATTGAAATTTTCCTTGTCGGTCGCGCAACCAGCCTTGTTGTGCGAAACCTTGGGCGTGTTTTTGGAAAGCGGCGGATATGCCCACCATTTGCGGCGCTTGCGGCGTATTTATGCAGGGCAGTTAGATCGTTTGCGCGGGTTGATTGCTGAGCATTTTCCTGCAGGAACGCGCGCAACGTCGCCGACAGGGGGATTTTTATTGTGGCTAGAGTTACCAGAAGGCTGCGATACGCCCGCGCTATTTCATACCGCATTGGCGCAAAAAATTAGCGTGATGCCGGGAACCTTATATTCGCCATCGGGTCGCTACCGGCGGCACATTCGTTTGTCAGGTGGCTCGCCGCTGACCGATCGACATATTGGCGCGCTGTTGACACTGGGTCAGTTGGCGCATCAGCAATTGCAAGAAAGCTAAATTACATGAAAAAAATCGCAGTCATTTATACCGGCGGCACAATTGGTATGCAAAACAGTCCAAAAGGTTTGGTGCCTTGCGCGGAAAGTTTGCGAGCGCCTTTGCAAAAAATAGCCCGCCCAGAATGGGCAGTTTCGTTGATTGCGTTAACGCCCTTGATTGACTCATCGAATGCTGGCCCCGCGCAGTGGGCGCAAATTTGTTCGACGCTTCAGGCGCAGGAAACTTTATTTGATGGTTTTGTGGTGATTCACGGCACGGATACTTTGGCGTATACCGCTGCTGCTTTGGCGTTTTTGTTGCCTAATTTTAGCCGCCCGGTGATTTTGACTGGCGCAATGCGGCCCATTAGCGCAGAAGAAAGCGATGGTTGGCATAATTTACAGGACGCACTGAGCGCGGCGAGTCAGCCAAACTGGCCAATGTGTGTGGTGTTCGCGCGGCGAGCATGGCAAGCGACTCGGGTTCGCAAAAACGATAGCTGCGCCGATGATGCTTTTGCGACGCCAAATCAAGCACCTTTATACGATTTTTCGTCGGGTGCACCGTATCCTGATTTTATGGCTGAAACAAATCAGTCTCCGCAAGCAATTGAATTGCGTACAGATTTACGGGTGCCGGTGTTATGGATCGCACCGGGTGCAGGCGTAGATGTCTTGGCCGATGCTTTGCAACCAAGCACCTGTGATGGCGCGATTTTACTCACGTATGGCGCAGGCAATGCGCCAGATCATCCGGCGTTATTGCAGGCTGTTGCTCGGATGAGCGCCGCCAATCGACCGGTTATTAATGTGGCACAGGTGTGGAATAGCACGGTGAATATGGGAACGTACGCGGCAGGCGCAGGCTTGGCACAAGCGGGGGCGATTTCGGCTGGAAATATGACGCTTGAAGCGGCTTTTGTTAAATTAATTTGCGTGCTGTCGATGAATCACGATGCCATTGAAGCGATTAAAACGGCATTTTCTTGTGAATGGGCGGGCGAGTTCGTTTAGTTATCCCTGCGATATTGGCGGGGCTGCGGTAGAATCGCCTTCTATTTCCTCTTAAGCCCTGCTTTTTGTAGGGCGGTCTGAATGCGATGACATCTCTCATGCAAGAGCGCTTTTTACTAAAATCTGAATTTATCCCGCTATGTGATTTGCTCAAAATTGTTGGCGTTGTCGATAGTGGTGGCGCGGGAAAAGCATTGGTCGCAAGTGGCGATATTGCTGTAAACGGCCAAGTTGAAACCCGTAAAACCTGCAAAATCCGTGATGGCCAACGCGTCACCGGCCCTGGCTTTGTGATTCAAGTCGTTGCTGACCTTGAGCCGATTGCGCCGCCATTACTGGCGGACAATGCCTGTTGCGGCAGTGGCTGTGATCCATGTGTCAGCGATTTGTATCAACAAGAATTTGCGGCATGGAAGAAAGCCCATGCGGAATGGAAAGCGCGTCAATCTTGAACCTATTGCCTACCGACCCCATTGATCTACATTCGCACTCCACCGCGTCCGATGGCGCTTTATCTCCCGCTGATTTAGTGCATCGCGCGGCTGCGCATGGCTGCAAAATGTTGGCGCTTACGGATCATGATGGTGTGAGTGGCTTAGGTGCAGCGCGAGAAGCGGCCGAAGCTGTTGGTATTCAGTTGATCAATGGTGTTGAAATTTCAGTCACATGGCGCAAGCGCAGCATTCACATTGTCGGTTTGGCCATAGACCCGAGTCATGCGCCATTGCTTGCGGGGTTACATGATATTCGTGAAGGTCGCGTAGAGCGGGCGCGGCGAATGTCAGACTCCCTTGCGCATGTGGGGATTGAAGGCGCGTTTGAAGGTGCAATGACGCATTGCCGCAACGCCGAAATGATTGGCCGAACCCATTTTGCGCGTTTTTTGGTCGAAGCCGGCGTGTGTAAAGATGTTCCAACTGTGTTTAAAAAATATCTGACTGAAGGCAAGCCCGGATATGTAAAGCATGAATGGACGACTTTAGGCGATGCCGTGTCGTGGATTGTAGGTGCAGGCGGCGTAGCAGTGATTGCCCATCCCGGTCGTTATCCGATTGGAACGCAATTAACGCAAGATCTTGTACTCGAATTTATGGAAGCCGGCGGGCAGGCGATTGAGGTCGTGAGCGGCAGTCATGATGCGGATATGACGAAAAAAATAGCGCGTGTAGCCCGTCGTTTTGAACTTGAAGTCAGTGCTGGCAGTGATTTTCACGCGCCTGGAGAAGGTGGGCGCGATGTCGGCAAGACTGCGCCTTTGCCAGAAGGGTGTCAGCCGGTATGGGCGCGCTGGGGCGCTGGCAATCTTAGTCAACCTGTGTGAATGAAAACGGTATGTCACAGTTCTTTTCGATTCATCCTGATAATCCTCAGCCGCGCCTGATTAACGAAGCGGTCAAAATTATTCAGCAAGGTGGCGTCGTGATTTATCCGACCGATTCTTGCTATGCAATTGGTTGCCACTTAGGCGATAAGCGGGCGATGGAACGCATCATTGCAATTCGGCAGTTGGATTTACGCCATCATTTTACGTTGGTCTGTCGCGATCTTTCAGAACTAGGCACCTATGCTCGGGTCAACAATGCACAATATCGACTGTTAAAAGCGGTGACCCCTGGCGCATACACCTTTATTTTGCAGGCGACTAAAGAGGTGCCGCGCCGTACGTTACATCCTAAACGCGCAACCATCGGACTACGCTTGCCGCAACATACAGCGACCCAAGCCTTGCTTGAAGCACTGGGCGAGCCTTTGCTTTCATGTACTCTGATTTTACCCGGTGAATCTGAGCCGCTCAGTGATGCATGGGAAATTCGTGAGCGTTTGGAGCACAGTGTTGATCTGATTATTGATGGTGGCTGGTGTGGCACTGAAGCAACGACGGTCATTGATTTAACAGAAGATATTCCACAGCTGATTCGGCAAGGTGCAGGCGATGTTCAGTCATTAGGTCTGTCATAAGCATTTGCAGCCGCCAAGAAAAGAGAACCGATGAACGAATTAAATGTCATTCAAAAGATAGCGATTTACGCGTTGCCGGTGTTGTTTGCAATTACCGTGCATGAGGCTGCGCATGCTTTCGCGGCTAAGCGCTATGGCGATAACACTGCCTTTATGATGGGGCGCATGACATTAAATCCACTGCAACATATTGATTTAATTGGCACGATTTTAGTGCCGTTAATGGCAGTGGCTTTAGGTGGGTTTATTTTTGGTTGGGCCAAGCCGGTGCCGGTGGATTTTGGTCGATTGCGCCGTCCCAAGCAGGACATGTTGTGGGTGGCTGCTGCGGGGCCGATTTCAAATTTTGTGATGGCTGCGATTTGGTTGGTTTTACTCAAATTAGCCTTGAGCATGGATAATAGCTATGCCGAGCCTATGGCGTTGATGAGTAACGCTGGCGTACTGATTAATTTATCATTGATGGTATTAAACCTTTTACCTATTCCACCACTAGATGGCGGCCGAATTGTCGTGAGTTTATTGCCGCGTTATCAGGCGTGGCAATTTGCTAAAATAGAGCCTTATGGAATGTGGATTTTATTAGGTTTATTGGCGACCGGTTTATTAGGTTTGATCATGCAACCGATTCTGCAGTTCTTTTACGGCTTATTTAAAATCTTTTTGTAATTTCTGAGAAGAAAGACCTCCATGTACCCCGATCGCGTTCTCTCCGGCATGCGCCCAACTGGTAGTTTGCACCTTGGCCATTATCATGGCGCTTTAAAAAACTGGGTGCGCCTGCAGAGCGAATACGAGTGCTTATTCTTTGTTGCGGATTGGCACGCACTGACGACCAGCTATGATGATCCCGGCATTATCGCGCGCAGCACATGGGATATGGTGATTGATTGGCTTGCTGCAGGCGTTGACCCTGCGCAATCTACGATTTTTATCCAATCGCGTGTACCAGAGCATGCAGAATTACATTTGCTGTTGTCGATGATTACACCGCTTTCATGGCTGGAGCGCGTTCCAACCTATAAAGACCAAATCGAGAAACTTTCTCATAAAGACCTTGGTACGTATGGTTTCCTCGGTTATCCATTGATGCAATCGGCCGATATTTTGATTTATCGCGCTTTGTTTGTGCCGGTGGGCGAAGATCAAATTCCACACATTGAAATTACCCGTGAAGTGGCTCGGCGCTTCAACCATATTTACGGTCGCGAATTAGGTTTTGAAGAAAAAGCAGCGGCGGCCGTCAAAAAAATGGGACCCAAAAAAGGCAAGCTATACGAAGAATTGCGGACCCGTTATCAGCAAGAAGGTGACGATGAAGCACTTGAATCTGCGCGTGCTTTGCTTGCCGATACACAAAACCTAAGTCACGGTGATCGTGAGCGTCTGTTTGCGTTCCTCGAGAATAAGAGCAAAGTCATTTTGGTGGAGCCTCAAGCCTTGTTGACCGAGGCTAGCCGGATGCCGGGACTTGATGGCTTGAAAATGTCGAAGAGCTACGGTAACGGTATTTTCTTGCGCGAAGAGCCTGAGTCTGTCAGCAAAAAAATCCGTTCGATGCCGACCGATCCAGCGCGCGTTCGTCGCACCGATCCGGGCAATCCAGAAAAATGCCCTGTTTGGCAGCTTCACCAAATTTACACCGATAAAGATACCCATGACTGGGTTCAAGCGGGCTGTACCTCAGCGGGCATCGGCTGTTTGGATTGTAAGCAACCGGTGATTGAAGGGGTTCTCGAAGAGCAGAAGCCGATGTTTGAGCGCGCTCAGCAATATTTAGATGACCCGACTTTGGTCAAAGCGATTGTGGCGGATGGGTGCGAGCGTGCCAGAAAACTGGCGCAAGACACGATGCGTGAAGTTCGCGAGGCCATGGGGCTGGGGTATAACTAAACCGGTGTTTGCTAATCAAATCGATGTTTTGGGGCGTGCGAAATGTTAGAGCAACACGCCTCCGCTTCTTTAATTCCGGCTTTGCCACTCGCACACGTGTTTGGCGAGCCGGTTTTGACTTGCCCACAAGATCTTTTTATTCCACCAGATGCGCTACAACTTTTTCTAGATAGCTTTGAAGGTCCTCTAGATTTATTGCTGTATTTAATTCGCCGTCAAAATTTAAATGTTTTAGATATTCCAATGGCGCAAGTGACTGCGCAATATATGCGCTATATCGAGACGATGAAAGCGGCGCGTTTAGAGCTTGCCGCAGAATATCTTTTGATGGCGGCGTTACTCATAGAAATTAAATCACGCCTGTTATTACCTCGGCATCAAGTTGAGGAGGGTGTTGAGCCGGAAGATCCTCGAGCAGAGTTAATTCGACGCTTGTTGGAATATGAGCAAATCAAACTCGCAGCACTGGCTTTAGATAAATTACCGCAGGCAGAACGTGATTTTGTTTGGCTGTCTGTTTTATTTGAACGAGATGTTGAAGCGCCCCTACCAAATGTAAATCCTGCTGATCTAAGGGCGGCATGGATGTCTATTATGGCGCGGGCCAAAAATATGAAGCATCACCAGATCCGTCAAGATCAACTTTCTGTTCGAGAACAGATGAGCGTGATATTGCGGCGACTCGAAGGCAAAAGTTTCGTTGCATTTGAGAGTCTATTCGCCGAACATGGCGATGTTGCACATTTGGTCGTGAATTTTATTGCCATTTTAGAGCTCGCCAAAGAAGGCTTGCTGATGATCGTTCAAGACGGCGATTTCCAGCCGATCTATGTTCGTCTCGTCTAAAAACTCGCCGCGAGGCGACGATGATTTTTGAGGTTATCCAGCACAAACCATGGCAACAGATCTAAAACACCTTCGCTTAGTGCTAGAAACGGCTTTGCTGGTGGCAACAGAGCCGCTATCGGTTCATGAAATGAAAAAACTATTTACAGAACCGCTTAAATCTAGCTTGATTCATAATTTGCTCGCAGAAATTCAGCAAGATTGGCGCATGCGAGGCATTGAACTCGTTCAATTAGCTTCCGGCTGGCGATTTCGTGCAAAAGCAGAGTTTAAACCTTACCTTGAACGGTTAAATCCCGAAAAACCGCCGCGTTATTCGCGTGCAGTCATGGAAACCATCGCGATTATTGCCTATCGTCAACCTGTGACCCGTGGGGACGTTGAGGCGATTCGTGGCGTCAGCGTTTCCAGCCATGTGATCCAAACCTTGAATGATCGAGGATGGATTGAGGTTATTGGCCATAAAGAAGTTCCCGGCCGCCCTGGTTTATATGCAACAACCCGAAAATTTCTTGATGACCTTGGCTTTGTGAGCCTAAGAGACCTCCCGCCCTTAAGCGATATGGGCAGTCTGGTCCTCCCCGAAAACTTGCCTGAAGCCGAAATTGGTGTTTCAGCGTCCCTATTTAATGAAGAAAACCATGTCGAAATCTAATCGCAACATCGCCCGCCAACCTGTTTCGCGTAATGCACGAACCTCACCTTCTGCGCCACGGCCAGTAGGTTCAAATAGCCAACGCCCACCTCGTCAAGCCGATGGTCAATCTAATAGCGGTTACCAAGGCCGCACACGCACAACAACAGCAAATTCAACGGCGCCCACCATTACAGGTCGTCGGTCGTCATCACAAGGGCAAGCACCAAAAACCACAGGAACTAACCGGACACCTTATATCACTCAACCACAAACCGGTAACGTGCGTTTCCCATCCGATTCGGTGCGCCAAGATTATTATCGCGATAGCCTGACGGAAGGCATTGCCCGCAGCCGCCGCGATCGGCAAGAAAATGAAAATCAAGGCTCACGCGCAGCGGCGGGAGCACCCAATGCGAAAGCCAAAAAAGCGCATCCCGCTTCAAAAGGTCGCCCTCCGCTTGAAGCCCCTCGCGCTAAAAAATTGGTACAACGCGCACCAAACCAAAAACAAAAACTGCACGGTGAGCGCTTGCGCGAACTGCGAGTCGATATTGACGATCTTGAACCCATTCGCTTACAAAAAGCATTGGCGTTGGGCGGAGCCGGATCACGTCGTTCGGCAGAAGAATTGATCTCGCAAGGAAAAGTCACGGTCAATGGACGCGTAGCACAGTTAGGCGATAAAGTTTTGCCAAAAGATCGAATCCAAGTCAATGGCAAAGCGGTTTTCGTACGCTGGCCGGATCGTTTACCACGTGTTCTGGCGTATCACAAAGAAGAAGGCGAAATGGTCACGCGCGATGATCCTGAAGGCCGGACAACCGTCTTCGATCGTTTACCGCAAACGCGTTCTAGCCGCTGGGTTGCGGTGGGTCGTTTGGACATCAACACCAGTGGCTTGTTGCTGTTTACGACCAGTGGCGAGTTGGCAAACCGCATGACTCATCCTAGCTTTGAAGTTGAACGCGAGTATGCGGTTCGTGTGCTGGGTGCATTGTCTGAAGATGATCGCAAGCAACTACTCGCAGGGATTGAATTAGAAGACGGCGAAGCTGGTTTTCAACGGATTATCGATCAAGGCGGTGAAGGCGCGAATCATTGGTATCGGGTCGTGATTCGTGAAGGTCGGAACCGTGAAGTGCGCCGTTTGTTCGAGCACTTTGGTTTGACTGTCAGCCGTCTGATTCGGGTGCGGTTTGGTGCGGTGGAATTGCCTTCGCGTCTCAAGCGTGGCCAAGTATATGAGCTTAATGAAAGCGAAGTGGCACGCTTAATGAAATGGGCAGGCCTCGAGATTAATGGCCTGGCCTCAGAATAAGGTTGTATTAGGATGAGTCAGCCTAAAGGTCACGATCAAAGCCTTCCTACGGCGGTCAAAAATTACATTACTCCGCAGGGGTGGCGCGCGTTAAAAGATGAACTGCATCAATTAGTGCACCGTGAGCGCCCTGAAGTTGTGAATATTGTGAGCTGGGCGGCGAGTAATGGCGATCGTTCGGAAAACGGGGATTACATCTACGGAAAAAAACGCCTCCGAGAAATTGATCGCCGGATTCGGTTTTTGACCAAACGGCTTGATATTGCAGAGGTCGTGGACCCAGAAGGGCGAGAAACAGATCAAATCTTCTTTGGTGCCACAGTGGTGATTCTGCGTGCCAATAATGTCGAACAAACGTTATCTATTGTTGGTGTCGACGAGTTGGATCCTTCTCGAGGGCGAATTAGCTGGATTTCGCCCATTGCGCGGGTTTTACTGAAGGCTAAAGAAGGCGATGTGGTGGTGTTACGCACTGAAGATACGCAGGAAGAGATTGAAATCTTAGAAGTGCGTTACGAGCGACTGGATTAGCGCTTCCTTAGTTTGTTGAGTATAAAATGCCCACAAATATCGTTTTTGTGGGCATTTTATTTTATTGCGGTAAGCTGTAAGGCAAGATATCTAGCTCAAGTTTCGGGCCATCTACGGCACCAAGATGAAAACCTAAAGCGGTTTGTGTAGTTTGCATGACGACCAATACAGACCATTGACCTTCTCCAGTAGGAATCGCCTGCACAATATTTCCAATGACTTGCTCGCCGGTTTCAGGGCCAAAAAGAGGCATTCCTGCGCTGACATTTTCAGCTTGGCAATGCACACGAAACATTCTGCGCTTCACTTTGCCAATAAACTGCGTTCTTGCCACAATCTCTTGGCCGGGATAACAACCTTTTTGGAAACTCACACCACCGCCAATCAATTCTAAATTGACCATCTGTGGCACAAACATTTCTTGAGTTGCAGCAGTCACCCACGGAATTCCTGTGGAGATGTCGAGCGATTTCCATGCCGCTTCACCAACTTCTTTTGCTCCAGACGCTAATACATCCCACAATGTTTTAGCTGCTTCCACTGGCGCAGCAATCATGAAGCGATTTCCCGGCAAACGAATGACGCTGGTATCTTCTTGGTGTAATGCTGAGAAATCGTTTTCTGGACATAAACCAATGGAAACATCCAATAGTGTTTGTGCTTCTGGCCCTGCCACACCCAACAAAACAATATCTTCTCGCGCGCTTGGTTTAACTTTCGCTCGTAAGATAAACATGCTGAGGCGCTTTAAAATCGGAGCCATCAAATCGCCAGATAACATCAAGCGATATGTTTCTGGTGCAGGATTCCAGCCCAAAAACGTTGCGAGCATCCGGCCTTTGGGCGTGGAATAACTCGAAAGTTGCGCTTGTTGTGAGGATAAATCTCGAATATCGCTGGAAAGTTGGCCTTGCAAAAAGGTATGCGCTTCTGGCCCAGCAAACTCAATCACAGAAAACGCGGTTAAGGCAGTGAGAATAGTGGTGGATTGCGCGGAGTGTATTTCGTTATTTTGCTCAGCAAACCCAAGCAAATGACCATTTTCAATCCGGCCATCGCGGTTGGCTAGAAAACGAAGCCATTCAGTCATGAGGGGATACTCCTTATCAAGAATAGGCGGTAAATGCTGGCAAGAAAATAGGATTCAACCCTTTTGGTTATAGGGTTGAATCCCTGCCAATTACATGGCTTCTAGCACCTCGATGCCTAGCAAGCTGAGGCCCGCTTTTAAGGTTTCTGCAGTTAAGCGCGCAAGTTTGAGGCGGCTGGCCTGTGTAGCACCTTCACTTTTCAACACAGGACATGCTTCATAAAAACGAGAGAATTGTGTCGCAAGGTGATAGAGGTATTGACACAAAATATGCGGTAATCCATCACGACCGACCGCATTCAGGGTGTCCCCAAACTGAGAGAGCGCTAATGCAAGTTGCCGCTCTGCCGGCTCATTGAGTAGCAAGGGCGCCGAAGAATCGAAGCAGTCTACTTTGCGGAAAATCCCCGCAACGCGGGTATAGGCATATTGCAGATAAGGCGCTGTATTGCCTTCGAAGGCCAACATCGTATCCCAGTTAAAGATATAGTCGCTGTTGCGATTCTTCGATAGATCCGCGTATTTTACCGCGCCAATTCCCACTGCATGAGCAATCTTGCGACGATCTTGTTCGGGCAAATCTGGATTTTTCTCGCCAACTAAAGCAAATGCGCGTGCTTCAGCTTCTTCAAGCAAATCCACCAATTTCACGGTACCACCAGTACGTGTTTTAAATGGTTTCCCGTCCTCACCCATCATAGTGCCAAAGCCAATGTGCTCAAGCTGCATATTGGCTTTGTAGCCCGCTTTTTCTGCAATGGTAAAGACTTGTTGAAAATGTAGGCTTTGACGCGCATCGACGACGTATAAAACGCGATCTAATGCGAGGCTTTGTTTCCGGTATCGAATCGCTGAAAGATCTGATGTTGCATACAAATAGCCGCCATCTTTTTTCTGAATAATGACCGCCTGTGGCTCACCTTCTGGGTTTTTGAATTCAGATAAAAAGACGACCTGAGCACCTTGGCTTTCTTCCAAAAGTCCTTTTTCCCGAAGATCGGCAACAACAACAGCCAAATCATCGTTATATGCAGACTCGCCACGGACATGGCTCTGATTAAGACTCACACCTAACTTGTCGTAAACAGACTGGCAATGCTTGAGCGAAATTTCAACAAACTGTTTCCACAAAGCTAAGACTTCTGTGTCACCCGCTTGAAGCTTCACGACATAATCACGCGACCGATCCGCAAAATCAGGATCATCATCAAAGCGCACTTTGGCCTGACGATAAAAATCTTCTAAGTCATTCAGTGCTAACGCTTCTGCACCTTGCTCGCGGCTATCTAGCAAGTGCGCGGTGAGCATACCAAACTGCGTTCCCCAGTCGCCAACGTGGTTTTGGCGAACAACATCTTGCCCAAGAAACTCCAAAACCCGCGCCAATGCATCGCCGATAATGCTGGATCGCAAGTGGCCAACATGCATTTCTTTTGCAAGATTCGGGGAGGAATATTCCACCATGACTTTTTGAGGTGCTTCTGCATTTTCCACACCTAGTCGCGGTTTTTCTAATGCAGAATCAAGTTGTTGCGCTAAAAATTCAGGCGCCAAAGTAATATTAATAAATCCGGGACCCGCAATTTCAATTTTGCTGGCAATTCCTGCAAGATCCAGATGATCAATGACAGTTTGTGCGAGTTCGCGCGGATTTTTTTTCAGCTGTTTAGCTGCGGCCATCACGCCATTCGCTTGGTAATCTCCAAACTCAGGACGAGAAGCGGGTTGCAATAAAGGCTGGGCATCTGGCGCGCCCGCTGCGGCTAGTGCGTTTGTAATGCGTTCACTCAGAAAACGATGCAGGGTCATGCGGAATCATCCTTGCTGGAAAGACAAAACGCGCGGAGCAACCGCGCGTATCAGTATTCAATAGGCCACAATTTTGACATTCATGCCCCGCTAAAGGAAGAGCATGGCAGTGTGAGATCAGAAAATGCGGGCTCATTTTGGTTTGATTTTCTGATCCCAAGATCATTACACCGCTTGGTCGCCCGTTTCTCCTGTGCGAATACGCACGACTTGGTCAACGTTGAACACAAAAATTTTCCCGTCACCAATTTTACCTGTGCGTGCCGCACCCACAATGGCATCTAACACTTGGTCAACCAGGTCGTCAGATAGAACAATCTCTACTTTGACCTTAGGTAAAAAATCAACAACATATTCCGCACCGCGGTATAGCTCGGTGTGCCCTTTTTGACGGCCAAAGCCTTTAACCTCTGTCACGGTTAAGCCGTTTACGCCTAATTCAGAGAGTGCTTCTCGCACTTCATCCAACTTAAACGGCTTGATAATGGCTTCAATCTTCTTCATTTGTTTAATCTCCACAGGTGATTGCACAGAAATTGGTTTTTACGGCTGAAGCAAAACTGCTTTTGCGGTATTATGACGCCCTTTTCCCGAACCGTGCGTGCAAGTATCGCCATGTCTACGATCCTGATGCTTCGCGGTCGCTCCGCGCTCTCTCCTTTCCGTCTCGAAAAATGTCTTGCAGCTACACGCGAGGCCGGATTTTCTGATATTGAAATCTGCGCCGAGTACCGACATTTTATCGAAGTCACCACTTCTCTTGATGAAGTGGCTACAACCAAGCTTGAACGCCTATTAGATTATGGCGACGAGCCGCGTTTTGAGAGTGTGCCGGAAGGCGATCTATTTCTCGTGTTGCCTCGTGTGGGCACTATTTCCCCTTGGTCATCCAAAGCCACTGAAATCGCGCGCTTGTGCGGACTTGATGGCTTAGTGTGTCGTATTGAACGAGGAATTGCTTACTTTATTAAAGCAGAACACGCTCTTAATGCGCAGCAACGGCAGACACTTTCTGCCTTATTACATGATCGAATGACTGAACAAGTATTTGATCATATTGATGCCGCACATCAATTGTTTAATCACGTTGCACCTGCGCCTTTAGTGTCTGTGGACATGCTGTCGGGTGGTAAAGCGGCATTGGAACAAGCAAACCGTGAAATGGGTTTAGCTTTGTCTCCAGATGAAGTCGACTACTTATTCGACAATTTCCAGCAAATGGGCCGCAATCCGACTGATGTCGAATTGATGATGTTTGCGCAAGCAAACTCAGAGCATTGCCGCCATAAAATTTTCAATGCTGATTTTATTATTGATGGTGAAGCACAAGCGAAAAGCTTGTTCCGTATGATTCGGGATACGCATGAAGCACATCCCGAAGGTACTAAAGTCGCTTATTCCGACAACTCATCGGTGATTGACGGCGCAACTATTCAACGCTTTTACCCGCAACCAGAAGGACATGCCTACGCGTACCGTGAAGAGCCGACGCATATCCTGATGAAAGTGGAAACCCACAATCATCCGACCGCGATTTCTCCATTCCCTGGGGCCGCAACTGGCTCTGGTGGTGAAATTCGTGACGAAGGTGCGACAGGCCGTGGCTCCCGCCCTAAAGCCGGTTTAACCGGTTTCTCTGTTTCAAACTTAAACATTCCCGGCTTTAAACAGCCATGGGAAGTTTACAGCGACGAACAGTCTAGCTATGGCAAACCTGGTCGGATTGCATCTGCGCTGGATATTATGGTTGAAGGCCCCATTGGTGGAGCCGCATTCAATAATGAGTTTGGTCGCCCTAACCTCACTGGCTATTTCCGGACCTTTGAAGAAGTTTCTCAAGGGGAAATGCGCGGTTATCACAAGCCAATCATGATTGCAGGCGGTCTTGGAAACATTCAAGAACAGCAAATTACTAAGCTTGATATTCCTGTCGGGGCTTTAATTGTTCAACTGGGCGGCCCCGGTTTGTTAATCGGCTTGGGAGGCGGTGCGGCATCTTCAATGGATACGGGATCGAATAGCGAAAATCTCGACTTTGATTCCGTGCAACGTGGCAATCCAGAAATTGAGCGCCGTTGCCAAGAAGTGATTGATCGTTGCTGGCAGCTGGGTGAAAACAACCCTATTTTGTCCATCCACGATGTGGGTGCGGGTGGTCTTTCTAATGCCCTGCCTGAAATTGTCCATGGCAATGGCCGTGGTGCAACGATTGCATTACGTAAAATCCAGATCGAAGAATCGGGTATGAGTCCGATGCAAATCTGGTGCAATGAGTCGCAAGAACGCTATGTGATGGCGATTGCAGCAGATGCACTCGAAACATTTAAAGCGCTCTGTGAACGAGAACGTTGTCCATTTGCTGTTCTGGGCGTAACAGACAGCACTGGTCAATTAGTTGTTCGTGATGATTTGTTTGAAAATAACTCGGTCGACATGCCTTTGGATGTTTTACTCGGCAAACCTCCAAAAGTAACCCGCGATGTTCAACGCCAAACAGTACCATTCCAAGTTTTTGATGTATCTGGCTTTGATCTCAAAGAAACGGCCTATCGTGTATTGCGATTGCCAACGGTTGCCTCTAAAAATTTCCTCATCACCATTGGTGATCGTAGTGTTGGCGGTATGACTGCGCGCGATCAAATGGTAGGCCCATGGCAAACACCGGTTGCAGATGTTGCGGTCACGTGCGCAGGTTTTGATACTTACCTAGGCGAAGCCATGGCCATGGGTGAGCGCACACCTGTTGCTTTATTTGATGCTGCAGCGTCTGGCCGTATGGCGATTGGCGAAGCAGTTACAAACGTTGCGGCGGCGTATATTGGCAATATTGAGCAAATTAAACTATCGGCAAACTGGATGGCAGCGGCAGGTCATCCGGGTGAAGATGTTCATTTGTACGATACCGTAAAATCTGTGTCGGATTGTTGCCAGAAAATTGGTGTTTCGATCCCTGTCGGCAAAGACTCTTTGTCTATGAAGACTGTTTGGGATGATGAAGGTGAAAAGAAAGCCGTTACAGCACCGTTATCTGTAGTGATTTCAGCTTTTGCCCCCGTGCAAGATGTTCGCTTGACCGTTACGCCAACATTAGTTTCGGATGCAGATACCGACTTGATTTTGCTTGACCTAGGTTTTGGGCGTTGCCGTATGGGTGGCTCTGCATTAGGTCAAGTCTGGAAGCAAATGGTTGGACGAGCGCCTGATTTAGATGCTCCAGAAACACTCACAAGCTTCTTTAATACGTTGCAAACGCTTATTTCAGAAAACCGCATTTTGGCTTATCACGACCGTGCTGATGGTGGTTTGTTTGCGACTTTAGCTGAAATGATGTTTGCAGGTCGAACAGGTGTTTCTGTTGAAATTGAAGAGTTGGTAACAGATCGTCGCAACACTCAAATGGTGAACGATGATTTCACGCCAGAAGACCCACAAGCCGCTGAACATGGTCGGATCATGCGAGTGCTCTTCAACGAAGAGCTAGGCGCAGTTTTGCAAGTTCGAAAATCAGATACGCAAACGGTGATCGAACGTTTTGGGCAAGCAGGAATCGGTCGCGCCTTGTTTGTAATTGGCAGTGTTCAAACGAGCCAACGCTTGAATATTAGCTTGCGTGGAACATCGATCCTTGATGAAAGCCGCGTTGATTTGCAGCAAGCATGGGCAGAAACGTCTTATCGTATTCAACGGATGCGCGATAATCCTGCTGGAGCAGATAGCGAATTTGCACTCATTGCAGATGAAAAAGATCCCGGCTTATCAAGTACCCTGAGCTTTGATGTCCATGAAAATCCTGCAGCACCATTTATTGGTGTAGGCGCCCGCCCACGAATTGCAATTCTTCGGGAACAAGGCGTGAATGGTCAAATTGAAATGGCGGCTGCTTTTGACCGTGCAGGCTTTGAAGCCGTTGATGTGCACATGAGCGATATCATTACCGGCAAACTTGCGTTATCAAATTTCCATGGTTTAGCTGCTTGTGGGGGCTTTAGCTATGGAGATGTTTTAGGTGCAGGCGGCGGATGGGCAAAATCTATTCTGCTAAACCCAATGGCGCGCGCAGAATTTGAAGCGTTTTTTGCACGTTCAGATGTTTTTGCGCTCGGTGTTTGTAATGGTTGCCAAATGATGTCAAATCTCTCGGAGATCATCCCGGGGGCAGAGCATTGGCCACGGTTCCATCGAAATCGTTCCGAGCAATTTGAAGCGCGATTTAGTTTGGTGGAAATTCAAGAATCCCCGTCTATTTTCTTATCTGATATGGCAGGTAGTCGATTGCCCGTTGTTGTCAGCCATGGAGAAGGACGTGTTGTTTTTGGAGAAGGAAGCCAGCCTCATTCGCACGTCGCACTTCGCTACGTTGATCATTATGGTTCCGCAACAGAGATTTACCCTCTCAATCCAAATGGATCACCGGAAGGCATTACCGGCGTAACTACAGCGGATGGTCGGTTTACCATTATGATGCCGCATCCTGAGCGTGTGTTTAGAACTGTGCAAAACAGTTGGCATGTAAATGACTGGGCAGAAAATGGGGCGTGGTTCAGAATGTTTGCAAATGCTAGACGCTGGATTGCTTAATTAAACTAAAAAGAGACCTAGCTTATCAGGCTAGGTCTCTTTTTTTCATGACTGTTTTGTATTGCACAATACAAAACAGTCATGTTATTTAATAAACGCTTTAATATGATTAATACGCGCAGACTCAATCGATGCTTGGATAGCGGTGTCAGGAGAGCAAGTACGAACGACTTCTTTTAAATCCATAGCACGCAATGAGTACACTAACTGGGTTAAAAATTTTTTTTGTGGGTAGTCCGCATTTTCAAAATTCAACCGCCCACGCGAATCAGAAAGACATGCTTCTAATATGTTCACAAAACGATCTGGGCGCCGCAAACCATCCAAATCCAAAATTAATTGAAGTAATACACTCGCTGTAAAATTTTTCGAATTATGTACTTTTGTATGATGTTGAGCGACTAAAACTGCCATTTCTGCACAAGACTTTGGCACTCTTAATCGCTGACATAGCGACTCAACTAATGAAACGCCCGCTTGCTCATGTCCAGGGTGATTTGGCCATGAAAATCTTGGCGAGACACCCTTACCAAGATCATGGCATAGCGCAGAAAATCTCACCTCCAAAGAAAAATTTTCTTTAGCGGCATAGTCGAGGGCCATCAACGTATGTACACCACAATCTATTTCAGGATGAAACTCAGCGCGCTGAGGCACTCCAAACAATGAATCAAGTTCTGGAAGAATTTTTCTCAAAGCTCCGCATTCATGTAAGACCATAAACATGGTTGAGGGCTTCTTTTCTAACAATCCTTTGGAAATTTCTTGCCAGACTCGCTCAGGCGTGAGCGCATCAACCTCTCCAGAAATAACCATTTTTTTCATAAGCAAAAAAGTTTCTGGAGCAATCTTAAATTGTAGCTTTGCAGCAAACCTCGCAATCCGTAAAATTCTTACAGGATCTTCTGAAAAAGCACTGCTGACATGTCGAAGAATCTTATTTTTTAAATCTTCACGACCATTAAATGGATCATATATAGCTCCACTTTCGTCTTTAGCCATCGCATTAATTGTTAGATCTCGACGCGCTAAATCCTCTTCAAGCGAAATATTTTCATCCGTATAAAAAGTAAACCCTTGGTACCCAAGCCCCACTTTCTTCTCTGTTCGAGCTAAAGCGTATTCCTCCTTTGTTTTTGGATGCAAAAAAACTGGAAAATCTCGACCAACAGGCAAAAAACCTTGATCCATCATTTTTTTGGGATTCGAGCCAGTAACAACCCAATCTCTATCTTGAATAGCCAGCCCAAGAAGCTGATCTCTCACGGCACCACCGACAATATAACATTTCATATTTTATATTTACCGAGCAGGTATTGAGCCTAAAATATCTTTTAGTCTCATATTTTTATTATTTAGCATTGAATCGTAAATCACCGTGTTCGACATTACTTTTTTAACATAATCTCTAGTTTCATCAAATGGAATTGTTTCAGCATAAATAGCCCCCTCTAAGCTACGATTAGCTTGCCATGACTTTGCTCGACCTGGACCTGCGTTATAAGCTGCCGTAGCTAACACAGGGTGACCTAATGTATCTGTTACATGACTCAAATACCAAGTTCCTAATTTAATATTAGTATTGATATCATTAATATTAAATGCACCAATCCCCACTTTTCCTGCAACCCATTTTGCAGTCGCAGGCATAAGCTGCATTAACCCAGATGCACCTACACCGGATCGGGCAACGTTAACAAAACGACTCTCTTGCCTGATTAAGCCATATACCCAAGACTGGCTTAAACCAACTGCATTCGCATTATTTTCTAAAAACTCTTTGTATGGCGTTAAATATCTTAGAGATTTGTCATGAATTTGATTTGTTTTTTCTGCACTATATATCGCCATTTCATAGAAGCCATAACGACGAGCAATCTCAGATGCAGACAAAAGCTCTTCATCATTTAAATTTTTCATGGCAAATCGCCACTCTCGTTTTGCATCCTCTCTAAAGCTAGGATCATTCTTATTAATAGAAACCCTTAAAAGAGTTAGTGCTCGATTAATCTCTGGCTTAGATATTAGCCTCTCGGATATTAACTTATAGTCATATGATTTAAAGTTATTTTCTTTAGGAGCTGAAGAAAACTCATCCTGAGACAAAAGCGAATAGTAATTAAATACATTCATGCTTTTCAATTTATTAAAAATAACAGAAGCCTCAGAATTTTTATTTTTATATTTCAAAGCCCTTGCTTTCCAATACTGCCAGTCAGGCTTATCTGATAATTTCAAAGGCATTTTTTCAATCACCTTGAGAAGGTCGTCCCACCGTCCCACCCTAAGTGCCGAGCGCGCCCACCATGCCCATTGCTCATCGTTTAATTGGCCTTGATCTGATTTATTAAAGTAAATCAATGCATCCTCAGATTTTAGCCGCTTTGCTAAAAATAGCGCAAAGCGACCCCATATATATGATACATCTGAAGCAGTTACATACTGGGCATTTTGGGACAAAATTTTATCTAATTCAGACTGAGAAAAATTCGTACCAAATGACTTTTGAACATTAAAAATAAAAGATTCTACTTTTGCACGACTGTCTAGTTTACTGATAGGAGTGGATAAATATTGAGAGATAGGTGTTGCAGTAAGCTCGCTCAACCTCTTGGCATAACCAACCTGATTGTTACTTAACAGCCTTCTTATATAAACCCATAAATCAGATTCAGATATTATTTTATTTTTAAATAAATCATGTACATAACTGTAGCATCCCTCTGGAATTTTTTTTTCGTTAAAAATAATTTCATTTAAATCAAAAAGCACTTTAGGTTCTATATTTCCAGTCAGCGCAATACTCGAATTAGATTCGTAGCACTTTATTTCTAAATCTTTTTCTGTTAACCCATCAATTTGCTCGCGAAAGTCAGACCATTTTTTATTAGAAGCCAAACTCTTCAAGAAAATGGCTCTTGTTCTTTCCTCTGCCAAGCTGTTTTCATGGCGACCCAAAAAATTTATGAATTTTTCGTCGTCAGTCACTGCTGCATTTTTTGTCGCCCACCAATAAAATGGATACCCATTAAAAACGGTACTTTTCAAATACGCCTCAGCATTTTGCATGCTTAAATAGTCACCACGGGTAGCTGCTGTTTTTGCCAGAACCAAATATTCATCTATTGATTCAGCCATAGAAAAAGAAGAGAAGCTGGACGCAAAAATCCCAAATATAAAAAATTTATTATAAGAATGCACAACAAAAACTCCAGATTTAGATTAATTATTTTCGCCAAAATTCTGGTGTAAATAATATAAAAAGAGTAAATAGTTCAAGCCGCCCAAGAAGCATCGCTAAGCTACAAACCCAAATTTGAAACTCATTAAGCACGCTATAGTTTGATGCAGGACCAACCTCCCCCAAGCCTGGGCCTGCATTATTAATACAAGCCAATATGGCAGAGTATGCACTTACAAAATCCATGCCGCTAACCATTAATATAAAGCTTAATATGATCACACTGCCTATATAAGCAAATACAAAAGCTAATACAGCTTGTACAATAGATGCGGGAAGAACTTTTCCGTTCAATTTAATTGGCGAAACGGCATGAGGATGCAAGAGTTTGACCATTTCTGATTTAAACTGTCCAAGCAAGACTAAGTTTCTAGCCATTTTAACACCACCTCCGGTCGAGCCAGTGCAACAAGTCACGCTAGATAAAATAAGAATCCACATAGGAACAAGGCTAGGCCATGCACCAAAATCAACACTAGAGAAGCCACAATCAGTAGCAATAGAAATTAAGTTAAAGCTAACATGCCTAAATGCCGTCCAATAATCATAAATTTGATTCACATGTAGATAGAAACTTAACAAAGCTATGCTAATAAAAATTATGGCAAGCATCGTTTTTAGTTCAGAATCTTTCAAATAAATCTTTAAAGACTTTGATCTAAAAACTATAAAATGCAATGTAAAATTTGTTGCCGCAAGCAGCATAAAAAATTCTAATATTATTTCGATACTAATCGAATTAAAAAAACCTATACTGGCATCATGAGTAGAAAAACCACCTAGAGAAAGCGTAGCAAAAGCATGACAAATAGAGTCAAACCAACTCATACCTGCTAATTTTAATGAAATAGCACATGCTATAGTAAATAAAGCATAAATCATCCATAAATGTTTAGCTGTTGTGGTGATTCTAGGTGTTAGTTTGCTATCTTTAATTAGCCCCGGCATCTCAGCTTTGTAAAGCTGCATTCCTCCTACCCCAAGCATAGGAAGAACGGCAACCGCCAGCACAATAATCCCCATTCCACCCAACCAGTTTAAAAAATGCCTCCAAAAATTAATTGCAGGAGGTAAGGAATCCAACCCCACTAAAACGGTTGCGCCGGTTGTTGACAATCCGCTCATAGACTCAAAAAAGGCATCTGCAAAGCTAATACCAGGAAAATAAAGGAGAAAAGGAGTTGTTGCCGTTGTGGCAAAACCTATCCAGAGCAATGTCACTAAAATAAATCCGTCCCTTGGTTTTAACTCTCGCTCGAATTTTCTTGTTGATGCCCACAAAAATAGCCCGACAGCCAATCCCAAAAAAGTAGATACTAAAAAGTCATCTAAAGTACCATCTTTATAATAAATGGAAATGCATGATGGAAAAACATACATGCAAGAAAAAAGCATTATTAATTTAGACATCACATGTATAATTGGTAATATTTTATACATTTAAAAAAATCCTATTTTAACCTCTAAGAGCTGCTCTACTAATTTTGCCTGCCGCCGACGCGCAACAAATATAATAATATGATCCCCAGACTCAATAATTAAGTCGTGGTGAGCCATTAATACAATGTCTTTTCGAACAATGGCACTAATGTAGCAATCTTGAGGCAACTGTATTTCATCAATTCTTCTATTAGCAACGCGAGAAGTTTTTTTATCCCCGTGAACAACTGCCTCAATAGCCTCTGCGGCACCTCGTCTTAGTGGATGAACCGCCTCAATATCTCCCCGCCTAATATAAGCAAGCAATGAACCAATTGTAGAAAGATGAGGAGAAATGACCACATCTATTTTATTACCTTGAAGCAAATCAACATAACTTGTTCTATTTACCAGAGAAATTACACTTCGAGCCCCTAGTCTTTTTGCTAGAAGAGAAGACATAATATTATCTTCATCGTCATTTGTGATGGCGATAAAAACATCCATTTCATCAACATTTTCATCCTCTAATAAATCTTCCTCTGTAGCCTCTCCTTTTAAAACGAGGGAATGACTGAGTTGCTCAGTCAACCATTCACAACGATCCTCTTTTTTTTCTATTATCTTAACGTCATATTTATCTTCGAGGCATTTTGCTAACCGATACCCAATATTCCCCCCCCCAGCAATCATAACTCTTTTTATAGGTTTTTCATCTTTTCTAAGTTCTTTAAGAATAGTATGTATGTTTTTACGTGCAGAAATCAAAAAAACTTCATCCCCTTCTTCTACAACAGTATCTCCATTTGGTATGACAAGCTTGTCATTTCTATATATTGCCGATATTCTAAACTCGATTTTTGGGATTTCCGCATTAATTATTTTCAATGATTTTCCAACAATCCCCCCTCCTTTTAATGCTTTTACTACAATCATCTGAGCGCATCCGTTTGCAAAGCTTAAAACTTGCAATGCACCAGGATATTCTATTAGCTGAAAAATATTATTAGTTACAATTTGCTCTGGGCATATTGTAGTATCAACATCAAAAAAATCTAATGATTTTTTATTTCCATATTCCATATAATCAGCAGCTCTGACTCGTGCTATTTTTGTTGGAATATTAAATAAATCACTAGCCAATTTACAGGCAATAATATTTGTCTCATCATTTTTTGTTAACGCCAAAAGCATGTCGCTATCTTCAGCTCCCGCGTTTTCCAAAATAGATGGATGGGCAGCATTCCCAGAAATAGTTTGGATGTCTAAACGCTCCTGCAACTGCTTTAATAACGAATCATCCAAATCAACTACCGTAATATCGTTTGCATCAGACGCCAAATTTTCTGCAACAGAAGCACCAACCTGCCCAGCACCCAATATCAATATCTTCATAAGAAAAAAACCCTTTTTATGTAAAAATATAGAGCGATAAATTAATCGTCCATATTGCCATAAATTTTTGAGCAAATCCCCCCATTATTTTTCCCATTATTCTCATAATGGGAAAAATAATGGGGGGATTTGTAATTTTTTTACGTAATACATGATAAAATTACAAAAAAATCCCTCAACCAGACCCATAACTTGGAAGTTACAAAAAAATGAGAGAAATCAACAAACAAATTCACATCGCAGCAGAAGAGCTATTAATGGAGGGACAGTGGCCAACGGTCTCTACTGTCAGAGAAAAGCTTGGAACAGGCTCCAACACCACGATTAACAATGAGCTTAAATTATGGAGAAATGCTTTTTTAGAAAATCTTAGAAAATCCAAGCATAGACCAAGTTGCCCAGAGGTATTGACACATGCAACAGATAAGATATGGGGTATTGCTTGCGAAGAAGCAGAACGTATTTTCAATAAAGAAAAGAATGAAATGGTAGAAAAAGAAGAATCAATAAAAAAACATTTAGAAAAAATGGAGGAAGAGATAAATGAACTCAATTTTTTAACAAAAAAAAATGAAAGTAGAATTAAAGAACTAGAAGAGCAAAACAATATTTTAATTTTCGAATTAAAAAACGAAAAAGAAAAAACCCAAAAAAAACATGAGCAAATAAAAACACTAGAAATGGAAATAAATAAAGAAAAACTCAGAACCGATGACGTAATTAAATTTTATAAGAATCAATTACATGAGACAAAACAAGAGGAAATTTTAAAAATTGAAAAATTAAAATTAGAATTACAACAAAGAGAAGACATTGCTTACAAACGACTAGAAGGGATTAGACTTCATATTTATGGGCAAATAGAGAGTGAGCGCAACAATTTTTTAGAGGAAAGATCAAATCTAGAAAAAACCATATCAAAACTAGAGAAACAAAATGAAGATTTAACAAAAGAAATCAACAAATTAATTTATAGAAAAGGTGTGCTAGAAGCAGAAAACTCTGCCTTAAAAAAAGAATTTCTCAAAAAATCAAAATTTATTTTGAACAGGAATAAAAAATGAAGATTAATAAATTTGACAAAAAATCATCTATCAAAACATTGGATTCTTTTACAAAAGCAGAAATATCAACAGCTGACATTCGAGCTTCTTCTGTTTGGTTAAAAGAGGTTGAAGATTCAAAAAATACATTTCAAAGCTACAAAAAAGAAGTCGAGAGATTTCTTTTGTGGGTTTATAGTGAAAATAAGTCACTTCAAGAAACAACAAGAGAAGACATTCTAAATTATAAGAATTTTTTGGCAAACCCTGAACCCGCTGAAAGATGGATTGGACCAGCAAAGCCAAGACTTCACCCACAGTGGCGACCATTCTCAAAGCCACTTCAAAATTCAAGCATAAAACAGTCTCTTACAATAATTAAATCTCTATTTAATTATTTATCCAAATCTGGATATTTAAAAAGCAACCCTTTTTCATTTGGAAAAAAAGAAATTATAGCCATTCAAAAAAACAGCAAAATAGAAAGATTTTTAGAGAAAGATATTTTCTTTTATGTATTAAAAATAATAGAAAAACTTCCCAGATCATTAGAAAAAGAATTTCTTCACGCAGAGCGGGCTCGTTGGCTATTTTATTTACTATATTTCACAGGAGCACGAAGAGGCGAAGTAGCGAAAGCAAAAATGGGGGACTTTAAAAAAGAGAACGGATTATGGTGGTGGGAAGTTTATGGAAAAGGAAATAGAAAGGGGTTAATACCTTGCCAAGATGAATTAATGGAGGCTCTTGTTAGATACAGAAAAGCATTAAAATTAAAAGAAGACTACCCTAGTCAGTATGATGAAATGCCACTAGTGGTCAGTATTTTTCAAAGAAAAGAAAATAATTTAACCGAAAAATCCATTTACTTAATCGTAAAGAATATATTTTTGCTAGCAGCGGAGACATCAAAACAAGAAGGAAAAGGATTTGAAAAAAAATTAGAACGTGCATCAACCCATTGGATCAGGCACACATCAGCATCACATCAATTAGAAGCAGGTGTTCCTTTAATTATGGTAAGTAAAAACCTTCGCCATTCAAACATTCAAACAACGCAAAGATATTTGCATACAGAAGAAAATGAGCGGCATGCTGCAAGCCAGATGATGAGGCTCAATAAGCTAGACAAGTAGCTTGGATTGACGAACTTTTTCAAACAAACAAATTGCAACAGAAGAAGATACGTTTAATGACTCTACTTGGCCAGGCATAGGAATAATAACCGTGTTATTTGCCAAAAGTTTTAAGTGAGGAGAAACTCCAGCACCTTCGTTTCCAAAAACAAAGGCACAACAACCAGTCAAATCAACCTCATATAAAGATAATTTAGCATCTAACGATGTAACAATTTTTTTTCCATTAAATTTCTCTAAGATTACAGAGAGATTTACTTGCTCATAAATTTTTAGAGAAAAATGCGCACCCATTCCGGCTCTAATTACTTTTGGAGACCATGCATCAACAGACTCAGGAGAAATAAAGACATATTTTATCCCTGATGCAGCAATTGTTCTTAGGATAGTTCCAAGATTCCCTGGATCTTGGATGCTATCCAGAAGAACCACACTCTCTGATGGAAGTTGCTGCTCTTCAAGAAAAAATGGTCTTGCATAACTTGCAATTACAAATACATCACCACCGTTAGTCAAATTGGTTATTTTGGAAAAGACTGATGGTGAAACAAGCACACATTCAACTTTATTAGCCTGAAAAGTATTGCAAAGATCAGAAATTTCTTTTCTTTTCAATGCATCTTCTCTAATAAAAAGATACTCCACGCTCAATTTTTGATTAAAACATTGTTCTGCCAGATGTAAACCTTCAAAAAAAACGAGTTTTCTTTTTTTTCTTTCGGATGGTTTATTTACAAGAGATACAACATCTTTAACTAAAGGGTTATCGCAAGAAGTAATTTTTTTCATATAGACAACGAAGCAAGAGAAATGACTGATTTTTTAAAAGACAAATAAACAGAATCACTAATACCTCTACCAGAGATATAGTTATCTATATAGTAAATTCCGTGAATTTCACCATCGATTACTAATGAAACCATCGCAAAGCCAGATGCAGCAGCTCTTTTAAAAAATGGATCTTTAAATTTACTAAAGACACCCTCTAATTGATCTGATGCAACGCGTATTGCTTGTGTTTTTCGACAAAATGGTTCAAAGAAGATACTTCCGCATGAAATAGGCTGAGAGATAATGGGATCTTCGTGTTCAAACCCAATTCTATATTGATTGATTAATAAATTTTGCGCTGAATCAAAACCAAAAAATGACAGCCTATCCACGCCAAGTTGGAGCGCTAAAGATGACAATCGTTCTCTAATGCTTAAGGTAATTGAGCTTTTTTCTTGGGATTGATCTTGCCAATCTAAAAATAAAAACTCATTTTCAGAAACAATCGGTGAGCTAGGGATATATAAAATAGATTGTGCAAACAATCTATAATCACCACCTCTAGAGTGGCGTACCAAGTATAAAATAACCTGGACCATTACTTGCCATAAATACTCTACTTGCTGTTGCAGCAAGTCAGCTGCATTTTGTAGCATGCTATTAACAGGTCTAGACCACCATCCTTCATTAAATCTGGATGTAATTTGTATAGCTGCACGTAATGCAAGCCTTCTACGGTCAGTCTCATGAGACTGAATTAATAAATTAGCCGCTTGCTTAGGCAATGAACTAACATTCAAAAACCCCTCTAAAGCAATATCATAGGGCAAAGAAAAGCATTTTTTAAACGACTCATCCAACGAGTCATTTAAATCAAATGAAAATTCAATTGATTTGCAGCAATATGGAACATAGTAAAGCAGCGCAGCTACAAAATACTCTTCTACTCGATGCTCATCAATTAATGCAAGCCATTCTTTAATTAACCAAGCAGAAAGACGTGCTTTAGAATATGCAAGGACTATACAATCCACCCTATTTTTTGGAACAGATTTTTCTAAAATAGGCAAATTAGCAATTAAATTAAAAAACTGATTAAAACCAATAAGTAAGATAGCATGCTCTACACTGAGTGTTTCCGTTAATGTACGTGATCTTTTCAGGCTACCAACATGTCTCAGCAATTGAAAAACCAACAAAGGCTCTGTCAGAACAACATTAGCCAAATCAGATACATTAATTTGGCTTTCTTCTTTGTCTTTTAGCGCCAACAAATTCTGGATAGTCACTTCACGCACGGGGTATACAGCGCTATTAATTCCTGTAAGCCAAGCTTTCATCTTATTTGCCCTTCATTTTTCCAAATGTAAATACGAGAGCCAATCTTATCCTTTGGATGATAAATTTCATCATAAGGCACGTTAGGAACTAAAAACGTATTGCTAATTAAAATAGCCCCACATTTTGCTTCGTTAGAAAATTTTTCCCAGATTTTTTTCATCGGGGCAGGTGACAAATACACATAAACACAATCACTTGAACAAATATTAACGCGCCACATGCTACCAAATATTAAAGTCACCCTAGATCGATGCTTGCAGAAAAATCTTTTGACATATGCGATTAAATAAGGAACGAGTGAATTTTCAACACCTACAACAGATAAATTCGGGCACTGATCAACCATAAAAAATAGCACTCTCCCAGTCCCACAACCCAAATCAATAAAATTTTTTTTACCCTGAACTATATTTTTTAATTCCAATAAACTTTTATCTGTCGATATAAAAAGAGGAACTCTTTCTGTAAATACATTTGAAAACGTAAAGAAAACAGAAAAAAATACAAATCCATAAAACCACGGCGATAAGCCAAGGGAAAGAAGTGCTATTACTGTGGGTAACAAAGCAGCTTCAAAGAAAACAAAGAACTTTGTTTTCTTTAGATAAATAGCAATAGCAATAGCAATGGCAACTTGCCCATAAACAATGGGGAGCCCCAAAATAATGAAAGCCCCCCAAGCAATGCCGAATGCGGTTACAGCAATAATCCAATACGAGAACAAAAAAAATCCCCATTTTAATTTAAATTAAATGTAACCTACCGACTAGTGTGATCTCCGTTAGAGCCACTTTCGCGCAAAATATTATTTTCTGTCTGCTTATTAAGCACGATAATAGAAATTCGGCGGTTAATCGGATTATCTGGGTTCATGCTATCTAAAGGGTTTGCGGCAGCAAGACCAACCACCCTCAACATTTTTTCCTCATTCATCCCACCAACAATTAATTCTCTTCTCGCCGCGTTTGCCCGATCCGCAGATAATTCCCAGTTACTATAGCCGCGCTCACCTGCAGCAAAAGGGGTCGAATCTGTATGCCCAGAAATAGAAAGCCTGTTTGGAACATCATTTAAAATTTGAGAAAATTCCTGAAGAATCAGCCTTGTATGAGGTAAAAGTGCAGAGCTGCCACTATCAAACATAGGCCGGTTTTTTTCATCCAGAATCTGAATTCTCAATCCTTCGGGAGTCATTTCCAGCATAATTTGATTCTTATATTGCTTTAAAGCAGGATTAGATTCAATTGCTTGACTAACTTTTTGAGAAAGTTTATTTAATACGATCCTTTCTTTTTTCCTCTCTTCAACCATAATATTTGATTTTGAAACTTGGCCCGCAGACCTAGAAAGGTCTTCACCACCACCTTTAATAGGTGTATTTGCATCACCTGCCCCATCCCCACCTAACAATGCAACTTTTAATGGTGTTCGAAAATACTCAGAAATACCACTCAAAGTACCTTGGGACACAGAGCTCAATAACCACATCAATAAGAAAAATGCCATCATGGCTGTCACAAAATCAGCATACGCAATTTTCCATGCGCCACCATGATGCCCGCCATGCCCTTTTTTTATTCGCTTAATAATAATAGGGCGTTGTGATTCATCAGCCATGCATTTCCTTTTCTTAAAAAATCGATATTAAATTTAATAATTAACGATTTTTAGCATTTTTTACATGCTCTTCTAACTCTAAGAATCCAGGTCTATCTGCACTACTCAATGCTTTACGACCAAACTCAACGGCAACGGGTGGGGCATAGCCGTTTAAACTAGCAAGCAGGGTAACTTTAATTGTTGTTAGTGCTCTAGTTTGATCCGCCAACCGATACTCAAGAACTGTCGCGAGAGGTCCAACAAAACCATAAGACAGCAAGATACCTAAAAAGGTACCAACTAGCGCTGCTGCAATTAACTTACCAAGCTCCGCAGGAGGAATACCAACAGACTCCATGGTATGAACAACCCCCATCACCGCAGCAACAATACCAAACGCGGGTAAACCGTCAGCTAGTTTTGCAAGTGCAGACGAAGGAACACCTCCTTCATGATGGTGGGTCTCGATCTCGATATCCATTAAATTTTCGATTTCAATAGGATTTAAATTCCCACCAACCATCAAACGCAAGTAGTCACATAAAAATTCTGTAACATGATGCTCAGCTAAAATACCTGGATATTTAGAAAAAACGGGGCTTTCCTCTGGGGCATCTACATCAGCCTCAATAGACATCAAACCTTCTTTCCGAACTTTAGTTAAAATCTCATAAAGCAAAGCAAACAGCTCCATATACAGAGCTTTATTAAACTTTGAATTTTTAAATAAAGTAGGTAAAGCTTTTCCTGTTGCCTTTAGTGGCGCACCACCGTTTGCAATAACAAAGGCCCCCAGACCTGCACCACCAATAATAATAAGCTCAGCAGGCTGCCAAAGAGATCCCAGATGACCACCGGCCATCAAAAAACCGCCAAGAACACTCCCCAAAACAAGAATGTAGCCAATGATGACAAACATATGGGCCCTTTTTTCCTATTGTTTGTTGTTATGCTTCCAACATAATTAAAAAATTGCTTGCTTGCACAAAAGCAACAATCAACTCAAAAAAATCATTTTTTAATCTCTGAAATTATTATATTGCATTGGAAAATCTGTTATTTCCTTACGAAGCAAGGCAATCGTGTCTTGTAAAATGTCGCGCTTTGCTCCTGTGATTCTCACCGCATCCCCTTGAATGGAAGCCTGAACTTTTAATTTAGAGTCCTTTACAATTCGAACAACTTTTTTTGCCAAGTCTGTTTCAATGCCAACTTTTACATTTACTACTTGTTTTACTTTATTACCACTTACCTTACCTATATTTTCATAGTCTAAGCAGCGGACATCTACGTTTCTTTTTGCAAGCTTACCAATAAGGATGTCCTTTACCTGCTCTAATTGAAATTCACTATCTGCAAAAATAGTCAAGACTTTATCTTTATGTTCAACGCGAGAATCACTACCTTTAAAATCGTAGCGAGTAGAAACTTCTTTATTGGCCTGGTCTACGGCATTTTTAACCTCGACCAAATCGACCTCTGAAACAACATCAAAAGAGGGCATACATAGATCTTTCTTAAATATGAAATATTTATTTCATAAACATAAATTCAACAAGCAAATTCTTAAATAAAAATCCAGAAACACCAAACCCCAAAACCAAGAACAAAACAAACATACCAA
Organism: uncultured Aquaspirillum sp.; assembly: GCA_964635875.1. GTDB lineage: Bacteria > Pseudomonadota > Gammaproteobacteria > Burkholderiales > Aquaspirillaceae > CAZWRK01. The sequence goes on along the minus strand of CAZWRK010000024.1, from coordinate 2,899 downwards.
ACTTCCCTGCACCGGATTTTTTACCAAGATCCCATACAATAAAACCCATGAACCCAATCAATCCCGTCAACAAGACAACCATTGATATGTTTGTAAATTGTTCTTCGCTCATAGTAATTTTCTCAGCTACTTTCCACGCCGCATAGCATCACGGTATATATTTATAATGCGTGAGGCATATAAATCTCTTTTCTTTTGTTGCACTAGAGAAGGCATAGTGCCCGCATTATACATCCCTACTGCATTCCAATTTCTGCCAAAACGATAAAAATTTTCTGCCAGAATCCATGCACCGACCATGATATTTGTGCATGGATCAAAAAGCTCAACTCTGCGAATTCCATAGGCCGTCAATTTTGGCAAGTGGCGTGTATTAATTTGCATAATCCCAAGATCTTCTGAACCATCTTTGTTTTTATTTATTGCGTCGCTTCTCAAACCAGACTCTTGCTTTGCAATGGAGTAAAGCAGCCAAGGGTCTAATTTATAACGATCCCCAGCTTCGACCCAGCAGTTAGCCATCACAGACATAGGAAAAAACAAAAAAAGCAGCTGAATTTTAGAGATTAATTTATTAAACACGCCATATTTCTCACTTCATAAAAAATTTACATTTCCATTCTTAAAAAAACAAAAAGTCTCGAGCAATTTTATTTGCCCGAGACTTATAAATTAACTGCGTTTATTACTTAAATTACCAGCAATACGCATTCTCAAAGCATTTAGACGAATAAACCCATGAGCGTCTTTTTGGTTGTAAGCGCCTTGATCATCTTCGAATGTTGCTATTGTAGGATCGAACAAAGAATCTGTTTTTGAGTCGCGGCCTACAACAATTACATTACCTTTATACAGCTTCAAGCGAACCCAACCATTCACAGTTTGCTGGGTAAAATCAATCAAGGCTTGTAAAGCACTGCGCTCAGGCGCCCACCAGTAACCATTATAAATCAGGCTTGCATAGCGAGGCATCATGTCATCTTTCAGATGAGCAACCTCTCGATCTAGAGTAATAGATTCAATAGCTCTGTGTGCTTTTAAAAGGATAGTGCCCCCAGGTGTTTCATAACATCCACGGGATTTCATTCCAACATAACGGTTTTCAACTAAATCAAGACGGCCAATACCATGCGCCCCGCCTATTTTGTTTAAGTTTGCCAAAATCTCATGAGCAGCCAAGCGGACACCATTAATTGAAACAGGGTCGCCCTTTTCAAATTCGATATCAATATATTCAGCAGCATCAGGGGCATCTTCAGGACTAACAGTCCAGCGCCACATATCTGGCTCAGCCTCAGCCGCTGGGTTTTCAAGATGGCGGCCCTCATATGAAATATGCAAAAGATTTGCATCCATAGAGTAAGGAGATCCACCTTGCTTATGTTTCATTTCAATTGGAATGCCCGCTTTTTCTGCGTATGCAAGCAATTTTTCTCTGGAAAGCAGATCCCATTCGCGCCACGGAGCAATCACTTTCACGTCAGGCATCAGCCCGTAGTAACCCAACTCAAAACGAACTTGATCGTTACCTTTGCCTGTCGCACCGTGAGAAACTGCATCAGCACCGGTTTGACGAGCAATTTCAATTTGGCGTTTTGCAATCAAAGGACGTGCAATAGACGTCCCTAATAAATATTCCCCTTCATATACCGTATTCGCACGGAACATAGGGAATACAAAATCACGAACAAACTCTTCGCGCAAATCATCAATAAAAATATTTTCTGGTTTAATGCCAAATTTTAATGCTTTTTGGCGGGCAGGCTCGAGCTCCTCCCCTTGCCCCAAATCGGCAGTAAAGGTCACGATTTCACACCCATATGTATCTTGCAACCACTTCAAGATAACAGAGGTATCAAGACCGCCAGAATATGCTAAAACAACTTTATTGGCCTGTTTAATATCGGACATTGCAGAGTCTTTCCTTAGTTCAGTCAAAGCTGCATAGTTTTTGCAGAAATAAAATTACTGATCAAATAATTATCAAAGAACCTGACCCAAAAGCAGGTATTCAATAATTGCTTTTTGTACGTGCATTCGGTTTTCGGCCTCATCCCAAACAACTGACTGATGTCCATCAATCACATCAGCACTCACTTCTTCACCTCGATGAGCAGGCAGGCAATGCATAAACATTGCATCTGGTTTTGCATGCGCCATGAGAGCACTGTTCACTGTATAGCCTTTGAAGTCAGCTTCTCGAGTTCCTGATTCAGACTCGAACCCCATGCTAGTAAAAACATCTGTTGTTACAATGTCAGCATTCTGCACCGCAACAAATGGATCCGTAAATGCTTCAAAGCATTCTGGCCCATACACTTCTTCGTCTAAAACACTCACCTCATAGCCAACAGGTGTTGCTACTTTCAATTTAAACCCAAGAATCTTTGCTGCTTGCATCCAAGTTCTGGCCATATTATTACCATCACCGATCCACGCAACGGTCTTACCTTGGATTGATCCTCGCGCTTCAATCCAAGTAAAAATATCGGCTAAAACCTGGCAAGGATGGTACTCATTAGTGAGGCCATTAATCACAGGAACACGTGAGTTTGCGGCCAAATCCTCGACCAATGACTGCTCAAACGTGCGAATCATAATAATATCGGTCATTCGTGAAAGCACACGTGCAGTATCCGCCACAGGCTCTCCCCGACCAATTTGACTGCTGTGACCATCGAGGAAAATAGCATGGCCACCCAGTTGCGCCATTCCCGACTCAAAGGAAACACGTGTTCTGGTCGAGTTTTTTTCGAAAATCATCGACATGACTTTGCCCACTAATGGGCGGTACAACGCACCATCGTGATGCTGTCGCTTCAGAACAGAACTTCGTTCGAATAGATGCAAATATTCATCAAGAGTAAAATCGCTGAACTGAAGGTAGTGTTTGACGGGT
>CAZWRK010000023.1:23374-41199 GCA_964635875.1 uncultured Aquaspirillum sp. | reverse complement strand
GCCGCCGCACGGTGGTCTGGCCTTCGGTCTGGACCGTCTGGTGACCCTGATGGCCGGTGTTGAGTCGATCCGTGACGTGATTGCGTTCCCGAAAACTCAGCGTGCACAGTGTCTGCTGACCAATGCACCGAATGCGGTGGACGAGAAGCAATTGAAGGAACTGAACCTGCGCCTGCGTCAAAAAGTAGAAACAGCCGCTAGCTAATATTTTTTAGCGTTGGCTACGAACACTCAGCCTGATACTTTGTTGTGTCAGGCTGTTTTTTTGACCTCAGGGCTTGATGCGGTGATGACGAGCAATAAAACGATCTAACTGATTTGCAAAATTTTGACGATCACTCTGGCTAAATGCGGCCGGGCCACCTGTTTGCACCCCACTTGCGCGCAAGGTATCCATGAAATCACGCAGTGTCAGTTGAGCGCGAATGGTTTCGGTTGAGTACATTTCGCCTCGAGGATTAAGAGCATGCGCACCTTTTTCGAGAACCTCAGCGGCGAGCGGAATATCCCCAGTAATGACCAAGTCACCACAGTTGACCTGCCTTACGATTTCGTTGTCTGCGACATCAAAGCCAGCGGGAACCTGAACGGCGCGAATATGTGGCGAGGGCGGCACACTCAGAAGCTGATTGGCGACCAATATCAACGAAATAGCGGAACGGTCTGCAGCTCGAAATAAAATTTCTTTGACCACCTTGGGACACGCGTCGGCATCCACCCAAATCTTCATGATTTTTCCTTATTGCAGCCATAAAAAAACCCGCCATACGGCGGGTTTTTGTAGCAACAGTTCGGACTCACAGAGCCTGAATATTAGAAGCCTGCTTACCTTTTGGCCCCTGAGTGAGCTCGAAGGAAACGCGCTGGCCCTCTTTCAGGGTCTTAAAGCCATTCATGTTGATCGCGGAGAAGTGGGAGAACAAGTCCTCGCCGCCATCGTCCGGAGTGATAAAACCATAGCCCTTGGCGTCGTTAAACCATTTGACGGTACCGGTTGCCATCTAAGATACATCCTTATCGCAAAATGGGGCGGTGGAGCCCCTAAACAACACAAGAAGCAGACGACGATAAGGCAAAATACCAGTACCGCGCTGGCTTCGTGCAACAAGCCACCAAGGCAGTGTTGTACGCGAGTCTGGCTTTATCGTCAAGTCACTATGCATACAATTTACACATGACTTGAAAATCTCTGTTGCGGCGTCACAATAACAGTCACTGTGATCTAGAGTTAATGCAGCATGCCCATTGAACATCAAAACGATGTCAGCCTTGCGCCAAGCAAGATTAACGTCAAACCGCCACCGCTATATAAAGTTTTGTTGCTAAATGACGACTTCACACCAATGGACTTCGTCGTTGAGATATTGCAGCAATTTTTTCACCAGAATCGAGAGGGTGCGACACGAATCATGCTTCAGGTCCATACTGAGGGAAAAGGGGTATGTGGCATCTACACAAAAGATATTGCTGCCACGAAAGTCCATCAGGTGACAGATTTCGCACGCGCGCACCAACACCCCTTGCAGTGCGTTATGGAGGAAAACGAATGATTGCCCAAGAACTCGAAGTTAGCCTACACATGGCCTTCATGGACGCAAGACAAAAACGCCATGAGTTCATCGGCGTAGAACACCTCCTGCTGGCGATGCTTGATAACCCATCGGCGGCGGAAGTTCTCCGTGCCTGCAGCGCTAATATTGATGCGTTACGCAAGCAGCTCGCCGATTTCATTGATGAGCACACCCCAAAAATTGGGGGTGAGGAAGAGGTTGAAACCCAACCGACACTGGGCTTTCAGCGCATTATCCAACGTGCCATTTTGCACGTTCAGTCTTCTGGAAAAAAAGAAGTCACTGGCGCCAACATTTTGGTTGCCATTTTTGGTGAAAAAGACTCACACGCGGTGTATTTCTTGCATCAGCAAAATGTGAGTCGCCTTGATATCGTGAACTACATTGCACATGGCGTCTCCAAGCAAAAGAACGCCTCAGAAGCGCGCCACGAAGAAAATGATAGCGATGGAGAAAATAGTGCCACGGGAAGCGGCGCATTAGAGGCCTATACGCAAAACCTTAACCAGCACGCAACGGCTGGCAAGGTTGACCCGCTCATTGGTCGAGACCACGAACTTGAGCGCGTTATTCAAATTCTGTGCCGCCGCCGCAAAAACAACCCGCTACTGGTCGGCGAAGCAGGTGTAGGAAAAACAGCCATTGCAGAGGGACTTGCTCGACGCATCGTTCATGGAGAAGTGCCTGAGGTTCTTGCGAACGCAACCGTCTATTCTCTGGACATGGGCGCATTGTTAGCTGGAACCAAATACCGTGGCGACTTCGAACAGCGCTTAAAAGCCGTCATCAAACAACTGACCGAAGACGAAGACGCTATCTTATTCATCGATGAGATTCACACGCTGATTGGCGCGGGAGCGGCCTCTGGCGGCACGCTAGATGCGTCAAACTTGCTTAAACCAGCGCTATCGCGAGGCACTCTCCGCTGCATTGGCGCAACAACCTACAACGAATATCGCAGCATCTTCGAAAAAGACAATGCGCTCTCTCGCCGCTTCCAAAAAATTGATGTTGCAGAGCCCACCGTTGAGCAAACCATTCAAATTTTGAAAGGCTTGAAATCACGCTTTGAAGCGCATCATGGAGTGAAGTACACCACAACTGCGCTCACAACTGCAGCCGAATTAGCGGCACGCTACATCAATGACCGACATTTGCCAGATAAAGCGATTGATGTCATCGACGAAGCGGGAGCCGCCCAAAAAATACTGCCAAAGTCTCGGCAGAAAAAAACCATTTCGAAGCATGAGATCGAAGAAATTATTGCCAAAATTGCTCGCATCCCACCCAAAACGGTCTCGAGCAACGACCGCAACACGCTCAAAACACTAGAGCGAGATCTCAAATCGGTCGTCTTTGGGCAAGACCCTGCGATTAGCGCTTTAACTAGCGCGATTAAAATGTCACGCTCAGGGCTTGGTAATCCGCAAAAGCCGATTGGCGCATTTTTATTTAGCGGCCCCACCGGTGTTGGTAAAACCGAAGTCGCCAAACAGCTCGCCTATATTCTGGGCGTGGAGCTGATCCGGTTTGATATGTCGGAGTATATGGAACGCCATGCCGTGAGTCGCCTCATTGGTGCGCCGCCGGGCTACGTAGGTTTTGAACAAGGCGGCTTGCTTACCGAGAAAATTACGAAACAGCCTTACGCGGTTCTGTTGCTTGATGAGATAGAAAAGGCACATCCGGATATCTACAACGTCCTATTGCAAGTCATGGATCACGGTACCTTGACTGACAATAATGGCCGTAAAGCAGACTTCCGAAATGTGATCATCATCATGACCACAAATGCTGGAGCAGAGACCCTCAATAAAAGCGCCATAGGCTTTACTAGCAACAAGGCGACTGGTGATGAAATGGCTGAAATCAAACGCCAATTTTCACCAGAGTTCCGAAATCGGCTGGATGCCATCATTTCGTTTAGCGCACTAAACGAAAACGTTATCATGCGCGTGGTGGATAAGTTCTTAATTCAACTTGAGCAGCAATTGGCTGAGAAAAAAGTGGAAATTCACTTTACAGAAGCCCTAAAACTGCACTTGGCGAAGAAAGGATTTGACCCGCTCATGGGGGCACGGCCAATGGCAAGGTTGATCCAAGACTCTCTCCGAAAAGCGCTGGCAGACGAGCTGCTGTTTGGACGATTAGCGGAGGGCGGAGAGGTGACAGCAGACTTGGATGAAACAGAGAAAGTCATTCTAGTTTTTCCGCCTGAAAGCACGCCAAAAGAAGGATTAGCTGCAGCTGAAATTGCCTAATCAGCCCCCCAACAGAAAGCAGCCCTGTATCAAACACGGCTGCTTTTTTCATGCGCCAACAACGCTTGTTTCAGAGCAAGCATTGGGCCTGTCGTTTGATGATTAAATCCACCTAAACACCCCTGAGCGGCAACAACACGATGGCAAGGAAATAAAATTGGGAGTGGATTACGCGCGCAGGCAGATCCCACGGCGCGCGCAGAGGTTTTGAGCTGCGCGGCCAACTGGCCATAGGTTCGCGTCTCACCACATGGAATCTCTCGAAGCGCCTGCCAGACTCGCTGTTGAAATGACGTTCCTTTTAGCTGGACAGGCAAAGAAAAAATATAGTGAGGATCTTGAGCCCATGCCTCTAATGCGGCTTGGAGCTGCTGCAGCATCAGTGGAGATTGGCCTTGCCCAGAGGACAACAACACTGAATCAGGAAGAAATGTTAGACGCACTAAATGCTCAGCCTCAAACTCCACGCCCAACTGAATGGAAAATGGCTCAAAAACAATAATATCCATGTCGCCTCCACGCACAGCCCATAAAAATAGCGCACCCTAAATAGGGTGCGCTATTTAAAAATACCGGAACTAACAGAATTTTACTTCTGTTTTTTTGCCGGCAATTTTTCTTTAATACGAGCAGACTTACCAGAGCGTGAACGCAGGTAGTACAACTTAGCACGGCGAACGTCACCACGACGTTTCACTTCAATCGTTGCAAGCAACGGAGAGAAGGTTTGGAAAGTACGTTCAACACCTTCGCCGGAGGAAATCTTACGCACGATGAATGCGCTATTCAGGCCGCGGTTTTTCTTCGCGATCACAACGCCTTCAAAAGCTTGCAAACGCTCGCGGTTACCTTCTTTAACCTTTACTTGCACAACAACGGTATCACCCGGTGCAAATTCAGGGATTACTTTGCCTAAACGAGCAATTTCTTCTTGCTCAAGCTGTTGTAACAAATTCATATTAGAACTCCATTTTTTGTTGAGAATCTTGTTCCTGCTGATACTCGGCCAGCAGTCGAGACTCCACTTTGCTTAATACACGATTTTCCAGAAGATCTGGACGCCGTTCAAAGGTGCGACCAAGCGCCTGCTTTAAACGCCACCGTGCGATATGTGCATGGTTACCAGAAAGCAGCACATCAGGAACACGCATTCCCTGATAAATTTCAGGGCGTGTGTAATGTGGACAATCTAACAAACCTGCAGCGAATGAATCTTGCTCTGCAGATAGCTGATGATTCAACACGCCAGGCAAAAGCCGGACAATCGCATCAATCAGAACCATTGCTGGCAACTCACCACCAGACAAAACATAGTCACCAATTGAAATTTCTTGGTCAATTTCTGTCTTAATCAGGCGCTCATCTACGCCCTCATAACGCCCAGCGAGCAATACCAGACCTTGCACAGCAGACAATTCGCGTACACAAGCATCATCCAGAGGACGACCTTGCGGGGAAAGATAAATCGTCCGGGAAGAAGCAACACCTGCATCACGCTGACGCTGCTTTGCAGCAGATAGCGTTTTCGACAATGGCTCGGCAAGCATCACCATACCTGGCCCACCCCCATAGGGGCGGTCATCCACCGTACGATAATTATCTGTCACATAATCACGAGGATTATGCGCATAAAATGCCCAGATATTTTGCTCAAGCGCTCGTCGAGTCACGCCAGACTGGGTGACCGCAGTAAACATCTCAGGAAACAACGTAACGACATCGATGTGCATTGGCTTAATAGTCCAGCTGCCAATCGACTACGATACGCTTTTTCTCTGGTTCAACGGACAAAATAAAGGCCGCAACAAAAGGAATAAGATGCTCTTTATCACCTTTAACGACCAGCACATCATTTGCACCGGTAGCAAATAAACGCTCAACACGGCCCAAGCAAACCTCTTGAGGATTGACGACATCAAACCCCTCCAGATCAGCCCAGTAAAATTCACCCTCTGCAGCCGCTGGCATTTCACGTCGTGAAATAGCCACCTCATGGCCACGTAAAGCAAATGCAGCATCCCGATCTACCACACCTTCAAGCACGGCCATCAACCCTTTCGGGGAAACAGAACCTTCTTTAAGGGTGTAAGGTAGCCATTGACCATCCCGACCTAGCCACCACACCGGATACGCCAACAAACTGTCATCGTATTCCGTGTCGGCGACAATGCGCACAGCCCCGCGAACGCCAAAAGCGCCCGCGACATACCCCATAACGACGAGGTCATCAGGCATATTCGCAGTAGACATATTCAAGTTAGGCGGCTGCTTTAGCAGACTGCTTAACCAATTTAGCAACGGCTTCACTCATCTGAGCACCTACACCGACCCAGTGGGTCAGGCGATCAGAAGCGATACGGACACGTTCCTGTTTTTCATTAGCGACTGGGTTGTAAAAACCAATACGCTCAACGAAGCGACCATCGCGACGATTACGTGAATCAGTTACAACGATATTGAAAAACGGACGATCCTTGGAGCCGCCACGAGCAAGACGAATCACAACCATGGTTACACCTTGTGCATAATAGGGTACGAAAAGTCCAGAATTGTACGCGAAAAAAGCCTTTACCCGCAAGCGCTTAAGGGACGGCCCGCAATAAACACCTATTCGGTACAACATCTGGACATACAATTACAACAGCCAATCACTGTAGCGGCTTAGTGACCCACGTTAACGCCCGATCTTCAGGATGAGGCTCCACCTTAAACCCTAGACGAGCCATCAGCTTCAGCATGCCTTTGTTATTTGCCAACACCTCGCCATACATCGTTTTAAGACCTTGAGCGCGGGCAGCATCAAATAGACGCTCCATCATAATGGGGCCAATACCACGTCCTTGCCAGTTATCGGCCACCACCAGAGCGAACTCGCAAGACTCATTATCGGGATTCACAAAATAGCGAGAAACCGCAAGCTGATCTAAGCCGCCCTCCAGCTGACGCAACATGACCAACGCCATTTCACGATCGTAATCAAGCTGAGTAAACCGCACCAACAATGGACGAGAAAGCTCTTTAATACTCTACAAATAGCGATTAAATCGGCTTTCTTCTGACAAGTTGCGAACAAAATCTTGCTGCATATCCGCATCTTCTGGGCGCATCGGACGCACCAAAACCTCGGTATTGTCATTGAGAACAAGACGCTCAACCATCTCTGCAGGATACGGCATGATCGCCATATGCCCATAACGCTTGCCTTGAGTACGCGCAGGACGAACAATCATCCGCGCATCTAACGCCACAACACCCTGCTCATCCGCGATCAGTGGATTGATATCCAACTCCAGAATCTCAGGCAATTCACACACCATCTCAGACACGCGCAGCAACACATTCTTCAGCGCATCCCGATTGATTTCTGGCATGTTTTTAAACGGCCCAAGCACGCGACTAATGCGTGTCCGCTCGACCATACTTGTCACCAAATAATCATTCAATGGCGGCAAGGCCAAGCTACGATCACCAATCGCCTCGACAGCAATTCCACCCGCCCCAAACGTAATTACCGGACCAAACGTTGCATCATGGCTCACCCCGACAATCAATTCCCGACCATAGGGACGGCGGTTCATCGGCTGTACCGTCACACCATAAATTTTGGCGTCTGGACGAAGTGTTGTTGCACGTTCCACGATCGCTTCAAACATCGCGCGCAAAGCCACCTCAGTCCGAATATTCAGCTCAACTCCACCAACGTCGGTCTTATAAAAAATATCAGGGGAATCAATTTTCAAAACAACCGGATAACCAATTTCAGAGGCGATCTGACAGGCTTCACTTGCGGTGCGTGCCAAGCGAGAAGGGTTTACAGGAATATTGAACGCATCCAATACCTGCTTCGACTCCATTTCACTCAACACATCACGACCTTGTGCAAACGCGCCCTGAATGATGGCGCGAGCCGTTTCCACATCCGGCGGAGAAAGCTCTTCCTTCAGCGGACTAGGCGTTTGCATCAACATTTTCTGGTTTTCGTGGAACGCCGCCAGCGCACGAAACACCTCAATCGCAAACTCAGGGGTTCGGAAGTTTGCAATTTTGTGGCGAGTAAACACGTCCCGGCTTTCCGCCACTCTCGCGTCACCCAACCACGACATCATCAGTGGCTTCTGTGTTTCTTTTTGCAAGCCCGACATCAGCTCGGCCGTCGTCAGATGATCCGTACCGGTTTGAGGCGTAAAAATCACCAGCACGCCATCCACATTTGGATCATCAATACACGCCTTCACTGCCATCCGAAAACGTACAGGGCTCGCGTCACCGATAATGTCAACCGGATTGCCTTTTGACCAATTGCGCGGCAATTCAGCATTCAGCAGCGCCATGGTGCTGTCAGACAACGTTGCCAGCGGCACGCCATTCGAGATCGCGCTATCTGCAGCAAGCACGCCAGGGCCAATGCCATTGGTTACAATGGCGATTTGCCGCCCCTGCATCCGATAATTTGCCGCCAACACGCGCGCCGCAATAAACAATTGAGAAATGGTCTGTACGCGCAACACCCCAGCACGCGCCAATGCGGAATCAAATACATCAACATGGCCGACTAAGTGACTTGCATGCGTCAACCCTTCAAGGTGCTCACGAGAGCGGCCAGATTTAATCACCACCACCGGCTTACTTCGCGCCGCCATTCTCAACGCACTCATAAAGCGGCGGGCGTCATGAATATGATGCACATGCACCAAAATCCCTTGGGTGTGTCCATCAGCAACAAGAAAATCAAGAATCTCGCCAAAATCGATATCCGAGCTATCGCCCATCGAAACGACTGTTGAAAAACCAATTCCTTTTGCATCCGCCCAATCTAAAAGCGCAGCACACAGGGCGCTAGAATGCGCGATCAATGCCAGATTGCCGCTGCGTACTCGTCCCGTGTAATTGCTGGCATTTACGCCGACAACTGGGCGCATAAAACCCAGCATGCTTGGGCCGAGCACGCGAATACCGGCCCGGCGCGCCATCGCAAGAGACTCCTCCATCACCTCGGCTTCGAGCGGGTCGCTGTCTGAGAACTCTTTGGCAAGCAAAATGGCTTTAACGCCTTTTTTACCGCAGTCTTTAAAAACAGACGGCCACGTGCGAACAGCAGTGGTAATCACAACCAAATCAACGACATCTTCAATCGCGCGAACAGAAGATGCTGCAGCAATTCCGCCGACAACTTTTCGGTTGAGATTAATCGGATAGATCTTGCCTTTAAAGCCACCAATCAACAGGTTGGCAAAGACCGCCTGTCCAACAGACCCAGGGCTATCACTGGCACCGACAACGGCAATGGAGCGAGGGGAAAATATAGGAGTCAGATAGTGTGGTTTCATGTTTTTTCGTCGTGATTTTCGTCAAATTCGGACATTGGCACAGCACCATGTCAACGGTGCTACACCCTAAGCAATCTAGCGCGGATACAGGCCTATCTAGTGCTGGCATATGACAAAAGGCGACGCGCCAAGATCATCAACACTCGCCCACATTTCAAGCCAACAGCACATACACTCACACTGCTGCGGCATCCTGCGTTTCTATTTCTAGCGCACTGTTTGAGCCGCATTCAAACACACAGGAATTTTGTCGACTTTTAACAAAATGCCCATTCGTGTTGCGATGCAGCATTTTGGCTATTCTACTGATTTGAAGCAAAAAAACACAGCAAACGCAAGATATTTCGAGAAAATGGGCGGTGGCGATTTCGTGGCTTTTTTGTTATGTTTGCCTGTTTTCGCTTATGTCGTCGTCTATTGGACGCATTTTTACTCAAAATCAGGTGCGCCCAAACGAAGAGGAGTCACCATCAAAATGAGCAAACGGGTCATTACGCTCGCCCACTACTACACCGCCCCAGAAATTCAGAAAATGGCGGACAAAGTGGGGGACAGCTTAGAGCTTTCTTTATTTGCGAAGGATGCCGAGGCCGACACTATCGTGTTTGCAGGGGTGCGCTTCATGGCAGAAACCGCAAAAATTTTAAACCCGCAGGCCGAGGTTATTTTGCCGGATGCGGGCTCGACCTGTTCACTCGTCACACAAACGGATGTCGGCGCACTAAAAGCGTGGCGCGAACGCCACAGTGACTACGTCCATGTGTCTTACATCAACTCCAGCGCAGAGCATAAAGCCCTATCCGACTGGATTGTTACCAGCCGAAATGTCGATGACATCATCGCGCATTTATATGCCGAAGGCAAAAAAGTTATCTTTTCGCCAGATCGCAACATGGGCGCATACCTCAATTACCAATACGGCTATGACATGCCGCTGTGGAGTGCGGTCTGTGAAGTGCACGACAAATTCAATGAGGCGGCGCTCGACGAAGCCTTCGCCAGCGCAGGCACAGAGAAATACCTGATCGCGCACCCAGAAAGCCCACTTCCTGTCCTCAAGCGGGCCGACTATGTTGGCTCCACTTCCGGCATGCTGAATTGGATCAAGCAATATCAGGGCGGAAGTGACGCCGCGATTTTTGTCGCGACCGAAGACGGCATCCTTTACAACATGAAGCTAGCGCGTCCAGACCTGAATATCCTGCAAGCTCCAATCTACGCTGGCTGCCAATGCAATTCTTGTCCGTACATGAAGATGAATACCGTAGAAGCCGTGGAGCGCGCCCAAGCAGGTGAAGGCACACGCATCGACTATTTAAGCGCTGAGCAAATGAACGCTGCACGCCTGCCAATTGAACGCATGCTCGAATTTAGTCAACGCTACTACGCTTAATGCGGTTTTGCGAAGCATCGCGTCTTGTGCTTCAACCAGATCCCACTCACCGCCTTCTGCTCGTGCAAACAGCTCAAAAAATGCAGGCAGAAGGCGCTTAATCGCAAGGTGACGTAACTCAATAAGGAAAGTCTAATGAGAATCCTGATTAGTAATGATGATGGCTATTTTTCGCCAGGCATTGAAATCCTGGCCTCCGCCTTGCGCGCCTGTGGCGAAGTCATTGTTGTTGCTCCAGAACGCGATCGTAGCGGCGCAAGCAACTCTCTCACACTAGACCGACCACTGACATTGCGGCGCGCGCCAAATGGATTTTATTTCGTGAATGGCACGCCAACAGATTGCGTCCACCTCGCGGTCACAGGCATGCTAGATACACTGCCGGACATGGTCATTTCTGGGATTAACCATGGTGCAAATATGGGGGATGACACCCTGTATTCCGGTACAGTCGCGGCGGCAACAGAAGGTTATTTGCTTGGCGTGCCATCTCTCGCATTTTCCCTCGTGGGCAAACCTGGCCAGCACTTGGAAACTGCGGCACGCGTTGCGGTGAATCTTGTTGAGCACATTAAAACAACTCCATTTACCCACCCCGTTTTACTGAATGTAAACGTGCCGGATGTCGCGTTTGATGACCTACAAGGCACCGAAATCACCCGCCTAGGACGTCGACATCATGCAGAACCCGTGATCAAAGCCACCAACCCTCGTGGTGAAACCGTGTACTGGGTCGGCGCAGTCGGAAATGAGCAAGACGCAGGAGAAGGCACAGACTTTAATGCACTACGCCAGAAAAAGGTCTCGATTACACCACTGCAAATTGATCTAACAAACCACGCACAACACCAAGAGATTCGGACATGGCTAAGCTAGGCGCGGCATACTCAGGCATTGGCATGACCTCTCAGCGGACACGAAGCCGAATGGTCGATCGTCTACGCGAAAAAGGCATTCGCAACGAGCGCGTGCTGGCGGCAATGAACGAGATTCCTCGACATATTTTTATTGAGCCTGCGCTCGAAAGCCGAGCCTATGATGATGTGTCATTGCCGCTCGGGCATGGGCAAACGATTTCACAGCCTTACATCGTGGCACGAATGACAGAGCTCTTGCTCAATGCGCAAAAGACCCCGAATAAAATTCTTGAAATTGGCACAGGATGCGGTTACCAGACCGCCGTTTTGGCGCACATCTTTGGAGAGGTGTATTCTGTCGAACGCATCGCAGCACTCCAAGAGCGCGCACGGCACACGATCAAAACACTTGGCCTCAATACGCGAGTGCGCCTTTCTCATCAAGATGGCCATCATGGCCTACTAGAGGCCGCGCCATTTGATGGCATCATCGTCACAGCAGCAGCAGCAGAAACTCCTCAAGCACTGATCGAACAGCTTGCACCACAAGGACGGTTGATTATCCCCGTTGGACAAGAACAACAGCATCTTTGGTCGATCGACAAACTTGAAAATGGCCTTCAAAGCGCCCAACTAGACACGGTACGCTTTGTTCCTCTTTTAAGTGGACGTGGTTAATCATGCTTGATGAATTTAGCGCTGCGCCACTTCTGCAGAACACTTCACGGATACGCAATGCAATCAGCAATCAAAGCCAGCTTAGTTGGCACCATTCTTTCATTTGGACTTTCCGCATGCGCTAGTCTAAGCCAGCCACCGGTGCCAATTGTAAATGGCAACCCCTCGCCCCCCCCTGCAGTTTCGACAGTCACCATTCAGCCGAGCAATACAACAACGGCTAGCAGTTCAGCGACCAGCAACACACCCATCAGCAAACCCGAGGTGACAGCCTACCCTGTCTCGACCTCGCCGATCACGATTACGCCCATCAAAACAACAACACTTCCACCGCCTGCAGCAAACCCTATCCCCAAACCAGCGCCCGTGGCTGCACCCCGTACCTCAGTCCCGACACTGGATCTCCCCAGTAGCCGCGATACCCCCTCCGCCAACTATGAAGACGAACGGCCTGACACCTACACCGTCAAACCTGGCGATAATCTATTTCGAATCGCACTTAATCACGGTTTTGGCTACCGCGAATTGGCTGAAATGAACCAGATCAGCAATTCAGATGAAATTAAAGTGGGGCAAGTGTTGCGTTTACGCGACCCTTCCGAAAAAGAAGCAACCACACTCTCTGACACCAAAAAACCCTCCACCAAAGAAACACCCACCACACCACACGTAACCAATGAAAACGCTTCGTCTCCCAAGCCCACAAAACCCGTGGAAAGCTTGCCCCGTATAGCTTCTGCATCTGAAAGCGGCACAGAAGCCGCAAGCAAAACAAGCTCAAATCAAGCCAATGGAAAGCCAGAAAAACTAGAAAAACCCATAGAAAATAAAGTGACGACAAAGCCAAGCACACCACCTGAAAACAAAGGCTCTCAAAAAACAGATACAAAAATTGACAACAACACCGAAAAAAGTGATAAAAATAACAAAAACGCGGAAACAAAAACGGTGGACGCGGGCAATACCGAAAACAGTAGCTGGGTTTGGCCAACACAAGGCAAGTTGATCCAAAGCTTTAGCGAAAAAACCAAAGGCATTGACATCGCAGGTAAAGCAGGACAGCCGATTTATGCCTCGGGAGCAGGGAAGGTGGTGTATAGCGGGTCAGGCCTTCGTGGCTATGGCAAACTGATCATCATCAAGCATGACAAAACATTTCTATCGGCCTATGCCCACAACAGTCAGCTCCTCGCAAAAGAAGGCCAGAGCGTGACGAAGGGACAAAAGATCGCAGAAATGGGTAACACAGACGCAGATCAAACAAAGCTTCATTTTGAGATTCGTCGGTATGGTAAACCAGTAGATCCAATGGGCTACCTTGGTAAACCTTAAATCAGCACAGCCGGTTCTTGCTGCGATGATCTAAGGATTTAACCACCGCCCGAGAACCGGCCGGAATGGTCATGAAAGCCTTCGTGACCGTGCCGACCTCTTGAAATCGCCCGCCGCTAGATGTTCAGCAAGAGGCTTCATAACAAGCTCTGCTCGACGATAACGATATTAGGGTACACACCGATCTACATAAAAATAGACCGGGCAATCACGAGGGAACGCACATGCAAGACGTACACGACACCATCGACGACGTTGAAGTTTTAGACGACAAACTCGCCGAAGAAGAAGCGCTCGAAGCCGCCGCAGAACAAAGTGAAGACAGTGCCGCGCTCATCCCAGAAGAAACTGCGGACGTCACGCAAATCTACCTCAATGATATTGGCAGCAACGCGCTCCTCACCCCCACAGAAGAAAAAACACTGGCGCGAGAAGCGAAGGCTGGCAACTTTGAATCGCGGCAAAAAATGATCAAGCACAATTTGCGCTTGGTTGTGAATATCGCAAAACACTATATCAACCGTGGACTCACCCTGCTCGACCTGATCGAAGAAGGCAATATCGGTTTGATGCACGCACTTGAAAAATTTGATCCAGAACGCGGCTTCCGCTTCTCGACCTATGCAACATGGTGGATTCGCCAATCGATTGAGCGGGCAATTATGAATCAGTCGCGGACCATTCGCTTGCCTGTGCACGTCATCAAAGAACTCAACGTTTATCTACGTGCTAGCCGTCAGCTAGAAACTAAAATGGGCCACGAGCCTAGCATTGAAGAGATTGCAGCCACTGTCGGAAAGCCGGTTGAAGATGTCCGGCGCATCATGAGCCTGAACGAGCGGATGGCATCGCTAGATGCACCCCTCGATATCGACCCTATGCTATCGATCGGTGAATCGATTCCGGACGAACAAAGCGAGGAGCCCGAAACCATGCTGCAAAACGCCGAGGTTGAGCGTTATGTTCAAGAATGGCTCGCTCAGCTATCGGAGAAGCAGCGCACTGTGATTGAACGGCGCTATGGATTGAATGGCTATGAAATCTGTACCTTGGAAGAACTTGCGGAAAATATGAGCCTGACGCGAGAGCGGGTTCGCCAAATCCAAATTGAAGGACTAGAAAACCTGCGCCGCATCTTACGCCGCAAAGGCGTTTCGAAAGAAATGCTGCTCTGAGCACTAAAAGACCTATTGCACACCTCGGCAAACCCAGTAGAACACTACTGGGTTATTTTTTTGCCTGAAATACCATGCACTCGCCACAAAAAGGCCATTGCAAACTTTCCACAACAAGCGCACAATTTATTGAAAAGGCATAAAAATAATCCACGAGCACAACTACAGAGGAGACCGGCCTTGCTAAGCTGGATCAAAAACAATCTACAAAGTGGCCTAACCGCCTATATCACTCATCCTGACTGTGCTTTGCACAATGTCGGTGATGCCCATCCCGAATGCCCTGAGCGCTTAACAGCCATTAAAGATCAGCTCATGGCCTCCCAGATTTTCGATAGTTTGCACGAGGTCGAAGCCCCTGAAGCGACAGATGAGCAGATCACGCGCGCGCATCCGCCACGCTACTTAGAATATCTGGAGCTGAGCCAACCCGTCACCGGAACATTCCGCGTAGACCCCGATACCGCGATGATGCCTTATACCCTGCGCGCAGCACGGCGTGCCGCCGGTGGGGTTGTCAAAGCCGTTGAAATGGTCTGCGAGGGCAAAGCACCCAATGCATTTTGTGCTATTCGACCACCAGGGCATCATGCTGAATCAGCTAAGGCCATGGGATTCTGCTACTTCAACAATGTCGCGATCGGCGTGCGCCATGCGCTCAGTCATTACGAACTAGAACGCGCTGCGATTATTGACTTTGATGTTCACCATGGAAATGGTACCGAGGAAATTTTCCGCGACGATCCTCAAGTCCTCATGGCATCTATTTTCCAGCATCCATTTTTCCCGTATTGCGGTGATCAGCCCATGGGCGCAAACATGTGCAATATTCCGCTTAAAGCCGGTAGTGGAAGCACAGAATTCCGTGATGCAGTTGTGGATGGATGGTTGCCCCGACTACGAGAGTTCAAACCCCAAATTCTCTTTATTTCTGCCGGATTTGATGCGCACCGCGAAGACGATATGGGGATGATGGGACTGACAGAAGCAGACTATGAATGGGTCACACGCCAGCTCGTCAAGTTTGCTAAAGAATATTGTGACGGGCGAATTGTTTCAGTGCTAGAAGGCGGATACGACCTTTCAGCACTAGGTCGAAGCGTTGCAGCCCATGTCAAAGTGCTTACTGACATTTAAACCACAGTACACGAATGATGTGCACGACATTATGCACATCATTCGTTTATTCTATCAGCACATTAGAAAGGCCTTATTGATTTAATTTACTGGCTCGCGCCCGACGGCAAATTTCGCCCTTTTTTTTGGGAACAAAAAATGACAATCAACAAAAAGCAATCCGGATTTATGATTTTTGTTGTTTTTGTTATTCTTTCAAGCATAGCCATCAGCCTACTTCTGCCGACCAGTCTGCGCCATCTTCAATTACAGCAGCAATCCCGTATTCAAAGCCGCTTAGCGGCCGCACGCAGCGCGGCGCTAGACTATATCGGAGGTGGTATTGTCAAAGAGGGTTTCAGCGCACCTGGAGATCCCATTCGGCCTGACACTTTATATTTTCATGGCATGGATGGCGAGCCAGATAATGTAGATCATTCCGGATCAATTATTCCGTGGACGGCATTGTGTCCAATTAGTCCACGCTATATCGAGTATTGCATTGGCCAGTTTCCATGGAAATTTTTGGGGTTAGCCTCACCAGCAACGCTCCCCAACGACCCCTTGGGTGAAGCAATCTGGTACGCAGTCCCTAGCAAGCTCATTTCTTCAAACAGCCACACAGCCGCCGACCTTCAGCGCTACGCAGACAATGACCAGCTCTTAACGCTCACCAAGCAAGATGGAAGCGAAGTACGCGAAATCGTTGCCATCTTTGCATGGGCAGGCGCTAGCCTTTCCCATCAAAACCGCCAGCACGCGCTCAACAACCTAAACCAGCCCCAGCTCCACCACCTCGCAACGCAATATCTTGAAATGCCGGTTTACGACACTGGCCGCCATCTCAGTCTAGAAAATACAGAAGCAACACCGCGTAATGACGAGGCGAGCTGGCTTGTTCGCGATGATGTCGCAACGGTGTTATCACGCAGAATTGCCCGCGAGCTCACGATAAGTTGGCAAACATTTGATCAGCCAGCACTTTCCAGCCCGTGCTCGGTAGAGCCGTTCACCCTTCCAGACGGGCAGATTCAAACAAAACATGCACCCGATGGAACACTGCCGGAAGACCGTGACCAGTTTATTCGTCGAGCAAAAGAATGGGCGCGGTGTCATTCTCCAGATCGCACATGGCTATCTAGTTGGGCGGATAGCATTGCGCAATATGCGCGTTTGTCATCCACGCAAGCCATATTTCAATTTTCTGGATGTGAAGGATTGCGGTTTACTTGGACTCAAGATCAACAATCTGTGCAATTAAGTGAGGAAGGCCACTCATGCATCAGCACCCCGTAAACAAAGGCTTTACCTTGATTGAAATTTCGATGGTGCTGCTGATTATTGGACTACTGGCAAGCACCTTGGCCGTCCCCATGGCTCAAAAACTGGGACATACCCAATTTCGTCAAACTGACGAACATTTGCGCTTAGCCAATGAAGCACTGTATGGATTTGCGCTCGAGCAAGGACGCTTGCCTTGTCCAGCCAAAGATGAGTCCGGGTTAGAAGCGAGTGCGCCGTGCGCCACGCAAGGCTGGTTGCCTTGGAAAACATTAGGCCTACGACGAGATGATGCCTGGGGTCAGACGCTTCACTACCTTGCCGATAGTAAATTAACCCAAGTCATCAAGCACAACACGCAACCTATTAATGATCTGAAAGTAGTAGATAGCGAGGGGAATCCATTAACCGGAACGGTTGCCTCGATTGTATTTTCAGCGGGGGCAAACCAAGGTCGTGCAGATGAAACTGATCACGAGAAGAACAATCGCCTTGGGTCATCAAACACCATTTATGCAAAGTCCACGCCCCTTCCACCAGAGGGAGGCTTAGATGATAGTGCTGTATGGATTTCGCCGATTGTCTTAAAAAACCATCTCGCAAGGCAAGGAAGGCTTTGATTCTCTTTTTAATTCAAAGTATGATTTAAGCATTCAAATTTTGGAAAGAAAAAAGCAAAATGAATAACAAACAAACTGGTTTCACGCTCGTTGAGCTCGCCATCGTTTTGGTCGTCATTGGCTTGATTCTTGGGATGGCCTTTAAGGGCAAAGATCTGATCGATAGCGCCAAAGTGAAAAACATGCAGGCCCAGTACAACAAGGTCTCTGCAGC
>CAZWRK010000023.1:0-23274 GCA_964635875.1 uncultured Aquaspirillum sp. | reverse complement strand
CTTCAAAAAAGCGCTGCCATTCAGCGCTTTTTTATTTACAATAAACATATTGTCATTAATAAATGACATTTGATAAATGTATCAAATAGAAGAAAAATAATAAAAAACAGAAATCAACCTATGCCACATACGGCAGAAAGCGCGTAAATCAATATGAAACCACTCAACCACCAGCAAACCGGTTTTACATTAGTCGAGCTCGCCATTGTCCTTGTCGTTATTGGCTTGATTCTAGGAATGGCCTTCAAAGGCAAGGACTTAATCGATAGCGCCAAGGTCAAAAGTTTGGCCGCGCAGTACAACAAAATCCTCGCAGCAACCAACATCTTTTATGAAAAATACGGCTTTTATCCCGGCGACGGCTGCCCAGCCAACGCCACCTCTCCAAGTGCGTGCACTAACACTAAAAACGGGTATGTCGATGGCGGGAATGGCTCAGCGGAAGTCACAGCCTTTTGGTCTTTACTCGCAGCAACCAATATTCTGCAAGCGAGCGATCGCAAGAGCATTTTTGGTCAAAACTGGGATTTATATGGGGCAGCCACAACGGGACAATTAGCCTACGGAACCTGGCTCGACTTACCCGGTGGCGCACAAGCCGACCCCCGCATTGTGTGCATGTGGGACCGCATGAGTGACGATGGGGTTGCTGGGACAGGGAGAATTATCACACTGGGCGCCAGCTACACCCCAACGACTGACTGCTGGAGCCAAACCGGACAATACAACGTTCACGCCAAAATTTTGCCTTAAGGAAACCTAATGCGACACTCACAAACCGGCTTTACGCTCGTTGAACTCGCCATTGTCCTTGTGGTCATTGGCTTAATTTTAGGCATGGCGTTTAAAGGAAAAGACCTGATCGACAGCGCCAAAGTCAAAGGACTGGCGGCGCAGTACAATAAAATCGTTGCGGGCGTGAATATTTTTTATGAAAAGTATGGCTTTTATCCTGGAGACGGATGCAGCAATACAGGCACCGCGACCACGCCCAGCGCATGCACGGGCACTCGCAACGGGCTAATCGAAAACGGCAATGAGGCAGCCTCATTTTGGACCTTACTGCAAGGCACCAACATTTTGACGGCCAATGAGCGACGCAGTGTGTTTGGGCAGGACTGGACAGTTTGGGCAAACGGTAATCAAGTTTGGCTAGATTTTACCGGCAGCTCGAATGCCGAATCACGAATGGCCTGCGCACTCGACAAGATGATCGACGATGGCAACTCGACAACAGGCATTGTTCTTAATGGTGACTACAATGCGGGAGGATCTCCGACAGGAGTAACAGGCGAAACGTGGTCACAAACAACCGATTGCTGGGCGCTCAAAGGACAAGCAAACCTAGGCATTCGTATCATGCCCTAAGGCCATAAAAAAACCCCGCCCGCTGCGGGGTTTTTTTGGTCAGTACTAATCGTTGCGTTTGCTCGGGTCAAGATGGTGCAACGGCAAAGTCGTTGATCGCTTAATCTCAGTCAGCACGAAGCTCGATTTCACATCAATCACACCGGGATGCTGCAATAAATCATCCAAAACAAAGCGAGAAAAGTGCTCAAGATCCTCAAAGTACACTTGCAGCAAGCAATCAATTTCTCCCGTCATCGCGAAACAGTTAATGACCTCGGGCCAGTTTTGCACCGCCTGCGAAAATTGTTGCATGTGTGTGGTACCACGCTTTTCAAGCGTTACGCGTACAAACGCCTGCAACCCAAGCCCTAAACGGGCAGGGTCTAACAGGGCAACATACTGGCGAATCACGCCACTTTCTTCAAGCTGCTTCAAACGTCGCAAACAAGGGGAAGGCGAAAGCGCAACACTTTCGGCCAATTCCACATTACTTAGGCGACCATTTTTTTGAAGGGCAGCAAGAATTTTCAGATCAATTTTATCGAACTCAGCATTTGGCACTTTCTGCCTCCTTTTTCATTTGTTTCATAATTCTATTTCAATCAGCTTTATTTTTAAGCCATTATTACAATAAAATTTCAAATTTGCTTGAGTAAAATCAAGCGGCAAGTTCTTCTGGCGAGTCGTAGCAAAAAGAAAAACCCAGCGAAATAGCAATTTTTTGATCTTTTTCTAAAAATAGAGTTGACACCATTTTCTATATAGGGTTTAATACGGCCTCTCCCTGCTGCGAAGCAGAAAGAGAAAAGTGGCCAATTAGCTCAGTTGGTAGAGCAGCGGATTGAAAATCCGCGTGTCCTTGGTTCGATTCCGAGATTGGCCACCAAAATTTCAAAAAAAGCCTGCTAAATTAGCAGGCTTTTTTTATTTATAACGCACAAAATTTAGAAGCGCGCCCAAGTCGGCCACCAAACCAACTTGAGCAAGCGCCAAGAAAACTAAAGTTTAAAATGAGACACGCACTGTCTAAGCGTACTAGAGACTGATACCAAGTTATCTGCAGTATGTGCAACAGAAGACACTGCAGCAGCATTTTCCTCGGACATTTGCGCGACAGTTTCAACGCTCTGCGCCAAGCTCACAGAGGTCAAACGCTGCTCATGTAGCGCGTTCGCTATATCACCAATAGCCTCCAGCACCACATCTGTTGCGCTTTGAATCGAAGAAATCGCCTGACTCGCTTTTTTAGATGTCTCAGCAACGCTTCCTACCATATCGCGACTGTGCTCCATACTAGAAACCGCCTCGCGCGTACCACTTTGAATGGCACTAATCATGCCAGCGATCTCCTGCACTGAAGCAGTTGTTCTTTCGGCCAGCTGACGGACCTCATCGGCGACAACAGCAAACCCCCGCCCTTGCTCCCCTGCGCGCGCCGCTTCAATTGCAGCGTTCAACGCCAACAAATTCGTTTGATCTGCAATTTCTTTAATCACCGTAGCGATACTACCGATTGCCTGCACTTTTTCGGACAAAGTCTGGATTTGCGCGGTCGAACGCTCAACGCTACTTGCCACCTCCAAAACCTGATGCGTTGCATCATCAACATCCGCAACACCAATCGCCGCAATTTTTCCAGCCTCAGTGGCCTCATCCTTCGCTTGGTCTGAGCTATTTGAAACATGATCAATACTGACCGTAAGCTCTTCGACTGCACCCGCCGCCGACGCAGTCGAATCCGATTGCGCCATGGTACTGGTAGACACTTGCTGAGCAGCGGTCGACAACTGCTCGGCCGAGCTCGCCACCAACGACGCCTCTTTCACAACTGTTTGAATGGTATCGGCCAGCTCTGTCCGCATTTTTAGCAATGCATGCACCAAGGCACCCACCTCATCACGATCAGGCTCGACCTCTAGGCGAGGTGCACTTAAATCACCTGAAGCAATTCGGGCAGCAATCATTTCTGCACTACCTAATGCACGACCAAAACGATTTGCCAACCAGACGGAAAGCAACAAGCCCAGAAGCACAGAAAGCACTAACACACCCACAATAATCTGTCGCGCACTCGCCAAGCTTGCCTCGGAATGAAGCTCGGAGTCGGCCATAAGCTGCTCTTGAAATCCTTTCATCCCCTGCAACGTATCAATAAAAGCAGCATTAGACACAACAAATTCGCCCTTGAGATAACCGATACTGGTCTCCTTATCCATTGCGCGGACCGATGCATAAAGCTTGGCATACGTTGCACTCAAAATAGCGCGCTTTTCGAGCGCGGCATTGAGCAGAACCTTACCTTTTTCAGTCGTGATGGTTGCCTGTAGACCTTCCAATACCTGCGTATTTTTTTGGCGATGCTCTTCAATTTTTTGAATATTACTTTCCACATCAGCAGCAGTATTCGAAAGCACCGCATCGCGCATCAAACGACCCACATCAATTGTTCGGGCAATCATGTCGTTGACCTGAGACACCTTCACATAACGGTCCTCAACCATTAATGTCAGCTCGCGCTTTAATTCGGTCAGTTTAGCGAGGCTAATAAAGCCAATCACCATCATGAGCGCTAGCACAATCGAGAAACCAGCGAGCAATTTGGTTCTCACTTTCCAATGAGCAAAACCCATACATTCCCTCCTACAGTCAAATTCCATATTTCGATAGGATAGCGCATGTTTCACACAAAGACCCTCGCTTTTATAGTGCATTGGCCTAATGGATCTCGAGCAAAAGAACAGTTGACGCCCCCCCTAACTTTTAGGCATCCTCAGAAACAATTCAAACAATGGTTTGAATTAAACAAAAAATGTAAATAACGTATATGAGGAAGCAACATGAAAGTGACACGCTATTTCACCCAAAGCCTTGTGCTAGCGGGTGCCTTATTATCCACCTCTGCATGGGCAGATGATGCGCCTCTGGGCATGTGGAAAACCATCGACGACAAAACTGGCCAAGCCAAATCACTGGTTGAAATTTCTGAACATAGTGGCGAATTTCGCGGAAAAGTCGTTAAGCTTTTCCAAAATCCAGAAGCCTTGTGCGAAAAGTGTGATGGGGAGCGCAAAGACAAACCCGTCTTAGGCATGACGATTATGTGGGGCGTCAAAAAAGATGGGGACACATACAGCGGCGGCCGAATCTATGACCCCAAAGAAGGCAAAGAATACAGCGTGAAATTTAAGCCGATCGCAGAAGGAAAAAAACTCGAGGTGCGCGGATTTATGGGCGTCGCCCTACTCGGTCGAACACAAGTGTGGGAACGACCCTAATTCAACAAAAACCCCCTCATTTATGAGGGGGTTTTTGTTGAGATGGCTGAATCAAATGGTACGGGAGTAACGGGCTTGTGTTTGCTTCTCACGAAGATGGCGGTCAAATGCCATTGCGATAGTGCGGATCAAAAAACGACCTTTTGGCGTGATCGTAATCCACTCTTCATCCAACTCAACAAGGCCAAGCGTGGCAAATTCACGCAATTTTTCTAGCTCAATCGCAAAATAGCTTTCAAACTCAATCCCAAAAGTTTCACCAATTGCTGGCATCGACAAAGCAAAACGACACATTAGGGCCTGAATTACTGAACGACGCAAAATATCATCGCCGCTCAAGGTCATACCCCGCATCACGGGCAAATGCCCAGCATCCAATGCGGCATAGTACGACTCGATCTCTTTTTCGTTTTGACTATAACTTGGCCCAACTTTACCAATCGAAGAGACACCAATTGCAATCAAGTCATGATCAGCATGGGTCGAATAGCCTTGGAAATTACGCTGCAGTCGGCCTTGCCGCAGAGCAATCGCCAAATCATCTTCAGGCAGGGCAAAATGATCCATGCCGATAAAGTCGTAACCTGCAGCAGTGAACCTCTCAACGGCCATCTGTAAAATATCAAGCTTCGTATCAGCAGAAGGAAGATCTGCTTCATTAATGCGCCGCTGAGGCATAAACACTGTCGGCAAATGCGCGTAGTTATAAAGCGCTAAGCGATCCGGCCGCATCGCTAAAACTTTATCGATAGTTCGCGTTAAAGACTCAACGGTCTGTAATGGCAAGCCATAAATTAAATCGACAGAGATGGAACGAAAACCTGATGCACGCGCCGCGTCAATGACAACACGGGTTTCTTCCTCGCTTTGAATGCGATTGACGGCTTCCTGAACAGCGGGCTCGAAGTCTTGAACACCCACAGACATTCGATTAAACCCTAAACTAGCAAGGTGTCGAACATTTTCGGCGCTCACTTTGCGCGGATCAATTTCGATCGAATACTCACCATTTGGCACCAAGCGGAAATGACGACGAATAGCCGTCATCAAGCGAGTCAATTGATCATCGCTCAGAAATGTTGGTGTGCCACCGCCAAAATGCAGCTGCACAACATCCGTCACGCCACCCAACGCTTGAGCGTACAACGCTAATTCTTTTTCTAGATAATCTAGATAAAGATCAGCACGGGTTTTGTCTTTGGTGATAATTTTATTGCAGCCACAGTAGTAGCAAACGGTATTACAAAACGGGATATGAACGTAAAGCGAGACGGGCCCAGCGTTGGCTCCGATTTGCCTTTGCGCCAGCCAATGCAGATAATCGTCTTCTCCGAACACGCTGGTGAAACGGTCTGCGGTCGGATAGGATGTGTAGCGCGGCCCGTGCCCATCTAGTTTTTCGATGAGAGGGCGATCGAATTCAAAACGCACTGGATTAGTGCTTCGACCGAGATCTGTAGGGGTATTCATGAGCAAGAAAGCACCTCTTTTGTGCTGGGTTACTATAGCTGCTAAGGTGCATGGTTAGGTTTGACCTGCATCAAGCGATTTCGACAACTTCAAGCAAAGCTGATATATGGCCGATTCCCGTCTTCCTCTCCACACACTCAAGGCTTCCTGCACAAATTGCAGCCTGCGTGAGCTCTGCCTACCACTCGGACTGAATCGAGAGGAAATGGCGCAGCTTGATGCGGTCATCCGCCAGAGCAGGAGACTGAAACGCGGAGAGTACCTCTTTCGGACAGGAGAAAATTTCCGTTCATTATATGCGGTACGAACAGGCTTCTTTAAAACCTGTATTGGCAGCCACGATGGCCGTGAACAAGTCACCGGCTTTCACATGTCAGGAGAGCTACTAGGACTAGATGGCATCAGCAACAACGCACATGGCTGCGACGCCATTGCCCTTGAAGATGCAGAAGTCTGCGAGCTCCCCTTTGCGCGTATGGAAACTTTAGGCCGAGACATCCCCTCTTTGCAACGCCATTTTTTCAGATTAATGAGCCGCGAAATTGTCCGGGATCAAGGTGTTATGCTGTTATTAGGCAATATGCGTGCGGAAGAACGACTTGCTGCCTTTCTGATTAATCTGTCACAACGACTCGCTGCCCGAGGCTTTGCGGCGAATGACTTCATTTTGCGTATGAGTCGCGAAGAAATTGGTAGCTTCTTAGGCCTCAAGCTAGAGACCGTGAGCCGAACACTCTCAAAATTTCAAGCAAACGGCTGGGTGCTCGTTGAACATAAACACATCCGACTCATTGAACCCGAAGTTTTGCGGCAATTAGTCAAAGGATGTACAGCCACCGGCGTCGAAGAAGCTCCCCCGGCAGCCCCCATCTAAGAAAGCAGCCTCTACAAATGAAACATCCGCCTCACCGGCGGATATTCATTTAAAACATGCCAATATCTAATCCTGCCTGTAGCGTCGCGCCCAACTCAAATGCCTGAGCTAAATCTTGTTCACAGATCGCACCACGAACCATGACCGCCTCTAGAACCTCTCTGAACGCATAGCCACGCGCAATTCGACGAATCGCTGTTGCGGCACCCATGCCATCATTACCAGCACTAATCACCATCGCAAAGGGTAGGCCCGCTACATATTCACGCGTGGGATAGTAAGTGCGATCAAAAAAATCTTTCACCGCACCTGCCATATAACCAAAGTTTTCCGGCGTCGCCAGCACCAGCGACCGGCAAGCCAGCAAGTCATTGACCCCTGCATCGCGTGCCAACATCAGCCGCCCACCCTCCGGCAATACGCTTTGAACCCCCGCCAAGACAGCACGAGCGAGCCGTGCTGTGTTACCTGTCTGGCTCGCGTAAAGAATCAAAACATCCACACGCTCAACCACTCAGCCTCCTTTAACGCGCGCTACTATGCTTCTCCAGTGCAACAAGACGCTCTAACTCCTGATCTAGCTCAGTCGTACGTTGATAAAGCGATTCCGTTTTATCAATCATATCGCGCACTTCATTTTTACCATCATGAGACCGCTTAACGAGTACTTCTAAGCTTGAGACAGTCGACATCATCTGCCCCGAGAATCCGTTCACTAACGCGTCAATCGCCTGAATGCGCTGACTAATATCTCGAATAGCACTCAACGCTTGATCAATTGTTTTTCCCGTTGTTGTAACTTGGGTTTGAGTATCATTGGCCAGCTTACGCACCTCATCCGCAACAACCGCAAATCCGCGTCCAGCCTCACCCGCCCGCGCCGCCTCAATTGCCGCATTGAGCGCCAGCAAATTAGTTTGATCCGCAATTTGCCGAATCATATTCAACACATCACCAATTTTTTGCGCATCCGCAGAGAGCTGCGATACTTGATTTCGGACGACTTCGGTCGCGGCACTTCCCGCCTGCACTTCTTTCGAAAAATCGTGGAGGACGTGCTCAATAGCCGTCAGTTCTTCACTGAGTGTGCCAAAAGATACATCTACTTTGGGCAAAGAGCATTGAAGGCTGCCTGCAAAAGATTTATAGCTGTGCAACTCATCGATAATGCCGCTTTTCATGCCTGAGATTGCAAGCGTACGCTCCAATTCACGACGGAAAAAATACGTTTTCCAATTTGCGTAATGCAGAGGGAAATTATCGACGTAATCGTCGCAAAAACCGGGAGTCGTGGGATAGAAGAAGACCGCCGTTAGCGTCTGATTAATGTTCACACCCAACAGCTCACCAAAGGTGGAAAAACCTGCTACCGGCGTTGCACCATAAAAGTGCGCACGCGCTAAGGAAGAAGCGTTATTTAGGCGACGCAAAATGCAGTCATTCAAGATTCCCGCCACCGGTGCTGGTTTATTTTGGCTAAACGCAGCGTAATCACGCCCTGTTTTTTCGGAAAAATCGACCGCCCGCAACAAATGAATTTGCTCGCCAAAAGCAATATCACAGGCGAAATGCAAGCGGCGCGTGTCACGATTGATTTGCAACACGGAGCGCACATAAATTTCGCCATCAATTTTAATGCCAAAAGTATGCTTGGCTAGACGGCCATCAAGCTCCGACTCCGCGCATTTAAAGTACTGACACAACATCGTAATGACATCAACTACCGCCCCCGTCTTAGGTTCAAAAGCTGATTGAACATACCGAAGTTCGGTGGATGCCTCTGCAACCGTAAACCGAAAACCTGTTTCTTCGAAGTTTTGGCTTTTAAACACGCCGTAACGATAAGCCTCGCCCAATCGAACGAAAACCAACACTGCATGGCCTTGGCGCACCTGCTCGCCGTCACAGAGGGCCGTCCGGCTAAAGTCCAACGGCCCACCGGCTGACCCACCGACAAACAAATATGGTAAGCGGTTGCTCTCATAAACCGCCTCCATCAGAAAGCTTTCGCTATTGGATAAGCCATCCACTAGGGTCAACACCAAACCGCTTTGCGCATCTAATTTAAACGGCAGACGAATACGCTCTAACGTCGACTGAATGCGCTTTACTCGCTCGCCATGCGCCAATTGAACCTGACCGGCTTTAATGTCTTCACATGCCAGCGGAACAACTTCAATATGCGCGGCCGCAATCAGCCGCGAATCAAAAAGCTGAATCACCACACTCTGCCACTGCCCATCGGCAGGTAGATATAAACCCTCACTCGCCTGTGTAGCGCACAGCTCGCCTGCGGTGGTTGTTAAAATAATTTTGGCCTGCGGATAGCGTGATTTCAGCGTTCGATTGACGGTCTGCAAATCCACGTGCGGACTCACGTAACCTAAAACCAAGCTCACAGGATTGGATAAATCCACCAAGTCCGCACTCAACGTGTGGGCCTGAGTCCGAATGACCCGTGAAGCTTCAGCAAAACATGGAGACACCGCTTCATTTACAGGCTTTTTCTTAAAAAACAGCATATTGCGCTCCATACTCATCTAAATATCAAAGGGCCCTTCTCAGAAATGCAATCAAATAGTGCGCAGTCATTCACTTATGCATTGGTATCTGGAAGCGTGTTGCCGTGGTCACTGCTATTCAGCATAGAAGATTGTGCAGATTGCGTAGCCCGATGTACTTGATTCAAGGCCCCACGCAAGATATCAATCTCCTCACGCTGAAGCCGAGCGCGATCAAACAAAGTCCTTAAACGCCGCTGCAAACGCGGCCCATTTCGGCGGTGAAAAAATCCAATTTCATCCAGGGTCGTCTCAAGATGCCGATAAAAGCTTTCAGCCTCGTCTCGCGTTGCGAGATCCACCGGCTGGCGCAAGTGATCAAGGTTATCGCGGTGCTGAATAAAAATTTCATACGCCAACACTTGAACCGCTTGACCAAGATTGAGCGAAAAATAGTCAGGATTCCCCGGAATCGTGATCAAAAGATTACAGCGTTCGACCTCTTCAATGGATAGGCCAAAAGTCTCATTGCCAAATACCAGCGCAACCTGCATGCCGCTTGCCGCATGAGAAAGCAATTCGGGTACGGCTTCGCGAGGATTCATTAACGGTGTCGCTAATTCGCGGCGACGGCTTGTGAGGGCGGCCGCTAGGGTGACACCTTTCAGAGCCTCTTCTAGCGTTTCGCAGACATGTGCCCGTTCCAGCACATCTGCAGCACCACTGGCCAGCGTAAAAGCTTCGGGGTCGGGAAATTGCTTGGGTGCCACTAAGGTGAGTCGGCTCAATCCCATTGTTTTCATGGCACGTGCAGCCGCGCCGATGTTACCGGGATGAGAAGGGCGGGCAAGCACCACGAGGATGTTGTCCAATAAATCAACGGCTTGGGGTTTATTCATGGGGAGAAAAGATATAGAATCGCGAGCTATTCAAAAAGCCCGAAGAACACTTCGGGTTTTTTCGTTCATTACAAAATCCGAATCCGTCCGGGTCGCCTGCTAAGGCGGCCACGGTTCATGACCCAGAAAGAGATTGTCACATGCATCCGATGCTGACCATCGCGGTGAAAGCCGCGCGCCGCGCCGCCAACCTCATCCAACGCAAGTCGCACAACTTGGACATTATCCAGACCGACAAAAAAGGTCATAACGACTTCGTCAGCGAAGTGGATAGAGAAGCAGAACGGCTCATCATCGAAACCATTCGTGATGCGTACCCAACACACGCTATTTTAGCCGAGGAATCCGGTGCGTATCAGATTGGCGAATCAGAATACGAGTGGTTGATTGATCCGATTGATGGCACCACCAACTATCTACACGGTTACCCGCATTATGCAGTATCAATTGCTTTAGTGTGCAAGGGTCAAATTACCCTTGGCGTAGTCTACGATCCTGTGCGCAATGATCTCTTCACCGCAGAAAAAGGCGGTGGCGCGTATTTGAATGACCGTCGCATTCGTGTAGGCCGCCGCATTCAACTCTCTGACGCCTTGATCACGACCGGCTTCCCGTGCTCAGACACCAGCTATCTGGACACTTATTTGGGCATGTTTGCTGACATGATCCGCAAAACAGCGGGAGTTCGCCGCGAAGGTTCGGCAGCATTGGATCTCTGCTATGTGGCAAGTGGTCGTGCGGATGGATTCTGGGAACTCAACCTCAAGCCATGGGATATCGCAGCAGGGGCATTGATCGTTCAAGAAGCCGGTGGCATCGTCACGAATCCAGTCGGCGAAGAAGGCTGGCTAGAGTCCGGCGACATTGTGGCCGCGAACCCCAAGATTCTGGGTCAAATGCTTGCGACCCTTGCCCCGCATACCGGCGCAAACTAATGAATACCCTCCCCTTTATAGAGGGGAGAAATAAAAAACCCGCTACAGATGTCGCGGGTTTTTTTATTCAGCACACCATTGAGAGGCGTAGCCTCCCAAGGCATATGAATTACATGCGCTCGATCATCGCTTGACCGAATTCAGAGCAGCTCACTTCTTTGGCTTCTGGCATCAAACGTGCAAAGTCGTATGTGACAACTTTATCGTTAATGGCCGCTTCCATCGAGTTGATCACCAAGTCAGCCGCTTCTTTCCAGCCCAGATGGCGCAGCATCATTTCAGCAGACAAGATCAAGGAACCAGGGTTCACTTTATCCAGACCTGCGTACTTCGGTGCAGTACCGTGAGTGGCTTCAAAGCAAGCGTATTGATCAGAGATATTGGCGCCCGGTGCAATGCCGATACCACCAACTTGAGCAGCCAAGGCATCAGAGATGTAGTCGCCGTTCAAGTTGCAGCATGCGATGACGTCATATTCAGCAGGACGCAACAGGATTTGCTGCAAGAATGCATCCGCAATCGCATCTTTAACGATGATTTCGCGGCCGGTGTTCGGGTTTTTGAATTTGCACCATGGGCCGCCGTCGATCAGCTCGGCACCAAACTCTTCTTGAGCCACTTTGTAGCCCACGTCACGGAACAAACCTTCGGTGAACTTCATGATGTTGCCCTTGTGCACCAAGGTCACGCTCTTACGATCGTTTTCGATCGCGTACTTGATGGCAGCACGAACAATACGTGTTGTCCCCTCAACAGAAATCGGCTTGATGCCAATGCCTGAAGTTGCTGGGAAACGGATTTTTTTCACGCCCATTTCGTTTTGCAAGAAATCGATCACTTTTTTAGCGTTATCGGTTTCTGCTTGCCATTCGATACCGGCATAAATATCTTCAGTGTTTTCACGGAAGATCACCATGTCAGTCAAAGACGGGTCTTTAAGCGGAGAAGGTACGCCTTTGAAATAGCGAACCGGACGCACGCACTGATACAGATCCAACTCTTGGCGCAGCGCCACGTTCAAAGAACGAATACCGCCGCCAACCGGCGTGGTCATCGGGCCTTTGATCGAAACGGAAAACTCTTTCAATGCGTCGAACGTTTCTTTCGGCAGCCATTCGTCTGCGCCATAGATACGAGTTGATTTTTCACCGGCATACACTTCCATCCAGTGAATTTTTTTCTCGCCACCGTAAGCTTTAGCCACAGCAGCATCAATCACATCTTTCATGACCGGTGTAATGTCTACACCAATGCCATCACCTTCGATAAACGGAATAATCGGGTTGTTTGGGGTTGCTTGGCCCGGAACGATTTTTTGGCCCTCTTGGGGAACCTTAATATGCGAAGTTGCGCTCATGCCTACTCCATCTTGAGTTGAGTTGTTAAGGGTGTGGCTCGAACGAATGCCGCGCCCAGATCGGGGCGGACTGGCGCCAAAGGCGGTGCCCGACTGCCCTCAGGATACGAAAGTGCGGGCGAAGCGGAGAAAATCGACTGGAGCTGGGTAAGCCTAAAGTCTTATTTTCTCGTGTTCACTGCGCATTATCCGGCAA
Source organism: uncultured Aquaspirillum sp. (assembly GCA_964635875.1). Classification (GTDB taxonomy): domain Bacteria; phylum Pseudomonadota; class Gammaproteobacteria; order Burkholderiales; family Aquaspirillaceae; genus CAZWRK01. Next base: position 10,417 of record CAZWRK010000023.1, on the reverse strand, counting down.
AACCGATAGGCCTGCCAGTGACGGATGCGCGTCTCTCACATCAAGCGCTTGCTTTTTTCGTTCGAAATTGTTTTTTCACGAAAAAAAAGCGCCGCGAAAAATAGGCCCAGCGCAGTAAAAACATGACCACAATACGGTGCACACTAAAATAAATGTTGGACACCCACTGATAAAAGCACTCTATATCAGCTTAGATGACACAAACGACCTCAAAAATCAGCACCCACCGCTAAACATGCACCCCACCTTTTTCTCACAACAGGAGCTATGTCATGAAGAGAACCGCACTGCTTGGCCTCACACTCATTGCCAGCACCACGCTTCACGCAGAACCAGTCACAGGTGTTTTACATGCAGGCAAGCCGCACTCTTCGCTGATTTGGGTCAGCACCGAAACTGGCGACCTTGCTGTGTATCATTTTCCAACGCAATCCCCGGTTGGAAAGGCTATTTTTGCGCAATGCATGCCTGACATGGGCTGTGAGGTCGGCCAAGCCACCCTCAAACAGGGAAACCGCGCCATCCCGCTCGGCATTGAAAATGATATTTCTAATCTGGAAGAAATCGTGGACGCTAAAAAGGTGCGCCTAGCCAGAGCAAACGCCTTATCCGAAACCAACACCGAAACTCGCTTTGGCATCCTTCAAATCAACCCCCGCACAAAAACACTGCTTTGGCACAACAAAGCCACCACACCCACCATTCAAGGTCGTAACGGCCTGATGATTGTCGGGCATTACCACGCCGAAAAAGGCGATGTCCTTGTCGTTGAAAACCAAGGCGGGCAGGCCTGCCCTTCTCAGTATCGAGTGGTCTTCGTCAATCAAAAAGGCCTCACCGCCAGCCCTGAATTTGGAACCTGCTCAGAGTACTTCAGCGTAGATCAATTACATCCGGATGGCGCCGACATTCGCGTTGCAGACACCTCTGGCCCTCGCCCGAAAGCCGTCATTTACCGCTTTGCCAATGGCGTCCTCACTCAAAATGGAAAGCGTCTTCACTAGCAGCATCGGCGCAATGCGCCGCTTTCCACACTCATTCCGCCTTGATATTTCGACTCATGAATAACTCTGTTTTTTTCGAATTTGAATTTTGGCTACTCGTCGCGTGCTCTATTGTGATCCCCGCTGGAATTTATAGTGTTTTGCTCAAAAAACGAGCCATCTCACACGTGACGGTGCTTTTTCTCGGCGTCGTTCTAGTCCTGATTTCGGGATTAGATGTGTACCTCATGCAAACGCTCAAAGAAATGGCCAAGCACACCACCTCCGCCATCGATGACCGCTTTTTTGTATCTGAACTCTCGATTGGGTTCTATCTAATCCCAGCCTTATTTGGTGGCGTTGGTGTCAATCTCGTTTCTCACGTTCTGATTCGCCACTTAAACGACGCCGAAAACCAGTTTGAAAAAGAACATTCAAAGCCTTAATGCGCCGCGTAGGCACCATCTACAAGAGTTTTTTCCAAAACATCTAAGGGCGGGTTATGCTTATGGGCTTTTGTGAGAAATAGTCAAAACATAAATATAAATACAAAGAGGATCGCCTATGAACATTGCCGTCACCCGTCACCCCATCGCATGGGATATTGCACAGGCGTTGATCGATGGTTTTAACCGACATTACCGTTTATTTCGTGAATGCAGCGCCCGCGCCAAAGCCCAGTTCGAATCACAAGACTGGATCGGGATGCAGCACACCATTCAAGAACGGATCGATTTTTATGATGAGCGCGTGATTGAAACCACCGCCCGCCTGCATGACGAATTCCAAGCCGACTCCTTAGATGAATCGGTCTGGCAACAAGTGAAGCTGCATTTCATCGGGATGCTGGTGAACCACCGCCAACCCGAACTGGCCGAGACCTTTTTTAACTCTGTCTTCACCCGCATCCTTCACCGCAACTACTTCAATAACGACTTCATTTTTGTACGGCCGATTATTTCCACCGAGTACATCGAAACGGATCCGCCGACTTACCGCAGCTACTACCCCGCCAAAGCCGGACTGCGCGCGACTATTCGCAAAATCATCGAAGATTTCGACTGGAAAATTCCCTTTGCTGATCTGAATCGGGATATTCAACACGTCTTACGTGCGATTTTTGACCACCTTGGCAGCGCATGGCCGCAACCCGAAGTCAGCTATCAAATTCAAATTTTGCATTCGGCGTTCTACCGCAACAAAACCGCATGGATCATCGGCAAAGTCGTCAATGGCGCGCAAATCTACCCCTTTGCCATTCCAGTGATGTTTAACGACGATGGCCGTTTACGCCTAGATACGATCTTGTTAGAAGCATGGCGTATTGGTGTGCTGTTCTCGTTTTCGCGGGCCTATTTCTTGGTTGAAATGGAAGTTCCATCCGGCTACGTACAATTTTTACGATCGATTTTGCCGACGAAAACCAAAGCCGAGCTGTACACCATGCTTGGTCTGCAAAAGCAGGGTAAAAACACCTTCTACCGTGACTTTATGCACCACCTTAAGCACTCCAACGACAATTTCACCATTGCTCCGGGGATTCCGGGGTTGGTGATGTTGGTGTTTTTGCTACCATCTTTTCCGTATGTGTTCAAAATTATCAAAGACGTTTTTGGCGCCAGTAAAGAAGTCGATCACGCAACGGTTAAGCGCAAATATCAGCTCGTGAAACAACATGATCGCGTCGGTCGCATGGCCGACACCCTCGACTTTTCGAATGTCGCGTTCCCGAAAAACCGGTTTGATCCCGAGCTGATTGAGCAACTCCGCACCCTCGCCCCGTCGATCATCGAAGAAACTGAAGACAGCATCATCATTCAGCATCTTTATATCGAACGCCGCATGAAACCGCTCAATATTTACATCGAAAACGCGACGCCCGAGCAAAAAGAACACGCCATCCGCGAGTACGGCGATGCGATTCGAGAATTGGCAACGGCCAATATTTTCCCCGGCGACATGCTGTGGAAAAACTTTGGTGTCACCCGTTATGGTCGCGTGATTTTCTATGACTATGACGAAATCGAATACATGACCGATTGCAACTTCCGCAAGATTCCACCTGCACCGAATCCAGAAATGGAGATGGCTTCGGAACCGTGGTATCCGGTTGCGCGCAACGATGTCTTCCCCGAAGAGTTCGGCACTTTCTTGCTCGGCAATCATGAAACACGGCGGATGTTCTTGAAGTATCACCGCGATCTGCTCACGGCTGAATTCTGGCAGGCACGACAGCAAAAAATCCGCGAAGGCCGTGTCGAAGACTGCTATCCGTATCCGCAATCGCTGCGATTTAGTCACTCCGCACGCAGCAAGTCTGCGGGATAAACGTCGCGCCACAATCGGCCATCTTTAAAAAGGGAACGGTATACTAGCCGTTCCCTTTTTTGATACATGTTTATGTCTACGGTTATTTTGCTCAACAAGCCTTGCGGGGTCATTTCTCAGTTTAGTCCCTCACCACCGCACCAAACATTGGCTGACTTTGTGCCTATTGCGGGCGTTTATCCGGCGGGGCGCTTAGATACGGACAGCGAGGGCTTGATTTTACTCACCGACGACGGCCCGCTTCAGCACCGCATCGCCCACCCAAAAGCCAAGCTCGCCAAAACCTATTGGGTACAAGTCGAAGGAACCGCAACAGAAGACGCGCTCGCGCAGCTTCGTGCCGGGGTTGATTTAGGGGATTTTGTCACCCTGCCTGCGCAAGCTGAAATTTTGCCGGAGCCTGATGTGTGGCCAAGAGATCCACCGGTACGATTTCGCAAAGCGATCCCCACCACATGGCTCAAAATCGTGATTCGAGAAGGGAAAAATCGTCAAGTCCGCAGAATGACCGCGAAAGTAGGCTTGCCCACGTTGCGCTTAATTCGCGCTGCAATTGGGCCACTCAATCTGGACGGTCTAGCGCTTGGCGCGTGGCGAGCACTGACACCCGCCGAAATCGACACGCTCTGGGCGGGACATCGCCCCCCAACCGCCCACGCCGCAAAGCAGACGGCATCGACAAAGCGTGTTCACAAGCCAAGAATCGTGAGAAGAAAGTAAGACGCCGTAGCGGGGGCTGGGCTACGGAGGGACGTCGTTAAGCAAAGAAAGCCACAGGCCCCATAGAGGTTAAACCGACATGAAAAACAGCATGCATGGCAGGCGATGAATCACCGGCGCCATCAATCGCACGCAATAGTTCATGCAACACTTCCACCTCTTTAAAGCGGCGCGCCAGCTCAATATCATTGCACAGCGCCGCTTCCGCTAACGGGGCATCAGGGTGACGAAGATCAATCTCAAGTAAGCTATCCTCTCCAGCAAAAACATCCACAGCTGGGGGCAATTGAACCCCCATATTATTGAGGCTTTGATACGCCAACTCGGCAAAGGTGGTTAAGCTTTCTGCCGCATGCTGACGAAGATGAGATAGGCGATACCCGCCAACCTGAACATCCAACGGCCCCAACACCTGTTCCAATCCTCTTGAGAGGTCGGACACTTCTGACATGAGCACACTCCTTAACAATCAACAATCAAAAACACCCGTATCTTGTTCATCACACCCGTACAAGCAGTGACGACAAATCTATTGTAGACAGCGTCACCACTTTTGCCGGTTTAAATTTTAGGGGTTTGACGCCGCCTGCAAAGCCTGCTGCAGGGTGTAAATCAAGGCATGCGCCTCCCGTGGCGTCAGGGCATCAGGATCGGCCTCTTCCAACATCTGCAACACCGGATGCGGCGCATCTACGACACCCACCGCTGACTCCGTGCCTCCCTCAGAAAACAAGTCCGCAGTCGCCTCATGTGCGCCTTTGGCGCTTTCCAACTCGCCTAATTTTTTACGCGCCTGTTTAATCACCGCCTGCGGCACCCCCGCCAGCTGTGCGACCTGCAAGCCATAACTTTGACTCGCGGGGCCGTCTTCGACGTGGTGTAAAAAGACAATCCGATCCTTATATTCCACCGCCGACAAATGCACATTTGCCACGACCGGATAATCCGCCGCCAAGCGCGTCAACTCAAAATAATGGGTTGCAAACAACGTGTAGGCGCGATTTTTTTCAATCAGCTGCTTCGCAATCGCCCATGCCAACGCCAAGCCATCAAAGGTTGAAGTCCCGCGCCCGACCTCGTCCATTAGCACCAAGCTCCACTCATTACTGTTGTGCAAAATATTGGCGGTTTCGGTCATTTCCACCATAAAAGTCGAACGACCACCGGCCAAATCATCCGAGGCACCGATTCGGGTAAAAATTCGCTCAACCCGCCCGATCACCGCCCGATCGGCGGGGACAAAGCTCCCGACATGCGCCAGCAACACAATCAACGCAACCTGCCGCATATAGGTCGATTTACCGCCCATATTTGGGCCGGTAATCAACAGCAATTTACGACCTGCATGCAAATTGGTGCCATTGGCAATAAAACGTTCCACCTGCGCCTCAACCACCGGATGGCGACCATTTTCAATGCGCAGCTCTTGAGTATTTTTTAAGACCGGACGCACATAAGCATCGCAATCTGCTCGCTGCGCCAACGCCGCCAAGGCATCAATTCCTGCCACCGCCTGCGCCGTTAACTTCAACGCACTGAGATGCGGCGCAAGTTGATCAAGCACCGTTTCATAAAGCTGCTTCTCCAGCGAAAGCGCACGCTCTCGCGCCGATAAGGCCTTATCTTCAAATTCTTTAAGCTCGGGCGTGATGTAGCGCTCGGCATTTTTGAGGGTTTGCCGACGTCGGTAATGCTCCGGAACGCGCTCCGACTGCGCCTTGCTGACCTCGATATAAAAACCATGCACACGGTTATATTCGACCTTCAGCGTGCTAATGCCGGTCGCCTCGCGTTCACGACTTTCCATCTCCAACAAAAATTTGCCGCCGTGATGCTCAATATCACGCAGCATGTCCAGCTCCGCATGAAATCCACTCGCAATCACCCCCCCCTCGCGCAATAACACGCTCGGTTCCTCTTGAATCGCAGTTTCAAGCAGATGCGCAATCGGCGAATAATCGGGCAAATGCTCACCCAAAATCGTCAACAAAGCAGAGACTTTTTGCGGCAAGATCTGACGAATCGCCGGTAACCGTAACAAGCTCTCCCGCAAGCTCGATAGGTCGCGCGGACGTGCCGTACGCAGCGCAATCCGCGCCACAATCCGCTCAATATCCGAAATCCCATTCAAAGCCTGATGAATCGCAGCATGAATCGGCAGCAGCGCCTCCACCGCGCCCAAACGCTCTTCAATCGCCGAACGCTCACGCAGTGGATGATGCAGCCAATGCCGCAGCGTGCGGCTGCCCATCCCAGTCACGCAGACATCAAGATGGGAAAATAAGGTCGGCGCGCGCTCGCCTCGAATCGTTTCAGTTAATTCCAAATTACGGCGGGTGGTCGCATCCATTTCCAAATAATCGGAGCGGCTATCGACTTTGAGCGTTTCGATATGCGGCAAGTCACGCGCCTGCGTTTGGCGGGCATATTCCAACAACGCCGCCGCCGAACCTAATGCTGGAATCAAATCATCGACGCCAAAACCGGCCAAATCTTGCACTTTAAAATGGCGCGCCAGCGCGTCACCGGCGCGGCTCGGCTCGAACTGCCAATCCGGCAAAGTGGTGGTTGGGATTTTAAAGCTGCTTAATGCGGGTAAATTCAAGCCCTCGGGCAACAGCAATTCGGCGGGACGCAGGCGCTCTAACTCGCTAAAAAGCTGCTCAGAAGGCAGCTCCATGACCCGAAAATCCCCGCTCGCCAAACTCATCCACGCCAACCCGACCACGCCACATTCAATCGAAATCGCCATCAAACGATTGTCGATTTTGTCATCTAACAGCGCGGCATCGGTCAAGGTGCCGGGGGTAACGATGCGCGTCACTTTGCGCTCAACCGGCCCCTTGCTAGTGGCGGGATCGCCGATCTGCTCACAAATCGCAATCGACTCACCCAGCTTCACCAAGCGCGCCAAATAGCCTTCGAGTGAATGATAAGGAATCCCCGCCATGGGGATCGCCTGCCCCGCCGACTGCCCGCGCTTGGTTAATGTAATGTCGAGTAGCCGCGCGGCTTTTTCCGCATCGGCGTAAAAAAGCTCATAGAAATCCCCCATCCGATAAAACACCAATTTATCGGGGTGATCAGCTTTCAAGCCAAGGTACTGCTGCATCATGGGGGTGTGGGATAAATGGGTCATGCAATACTTTCAATGATGTCTTGATCGGTGCAGAGCGCACATTTTGATGGGCTGAATTTTAGCGAATCGGTATCGCCCTATTATCTAAGCACGGCTCTTTTTTGCAAAATCAGCCATGCCCATTCCCAGACAGCACTCTTGTTTTTTCAGTGCGCCGCCATGATTTGCATAGAAATAGGCATTGGCTATCTTGCTGATTGCGATTGCTTATTTGCTTGAGTCTATTGAACTGATTTATAAATCAAGCCACTTAACCCGCATTTCATGGCGGGTGCATTCCAAACCGATTTCAGGAGAATTTCATGGCCGTACTCGTTGGCAAACAAGCCCCCTTCTTTAACGATGCCGAAAAATCCTTCTCTGCTGTCTTGGGCGATGGCCAGATTGTGGACAACTTCAACTTTCAGCAAGCCACCGCTGGGAAATATGCAGTCGTCTTCTTCTACCCGCTCGACTTCACCTTTGTGTGCCCGTCAGAGCTGATCGCATTTGATCATCGTTTGGAAGAGTTCAAAAAGCGCAATGTCGAAGTGATTGGCGTGTCGATCGATAGCCAATTCACACACAACGCATGGCGCAACACACCGGTCAATCAAGGCGGTATTGGTCAAGTGGGCTACACCCTTGTTGCCGACTTGAAGCATGAAATTTGCCAAGCGTACGATGTCGAGACCGATGGCGGTGTCGCTTTCCGCGGCACATTCCTGATCGACAAAACCGGTCAAGTCCGCCACCAAGTCGTCAATGATCTGCCGTTGGGCCGCAACGTCGATGAAGCCTTGCGCATGGTCGATGCCCTGCAATTCTTCGAAGAAAACGGCGAAGTCTGCCCAGCCGGTTGGAACAAAGGCAAAAAAGGCATGAGCGCTTCTCCAGAAGGCGTTGCCGCTTATCTGGCAGAAAACGCAAACGAACTGTAATTCGCGCCAGCCGCACCCATCAAAATAGCCCGAATCAAATCGGGCTATTTTTTCGTTTAATAGATCCGCGCTTCACCTTCGGGTCGGGTTTTGAAACGCTTGTGCAACCAAAAATACTGCTCGGGCTGCTCACGAATTCGCGCTTCCACAAACGCATTCATGCGCCGCGTATCGGCCACAATATCTTCAGTCGGAAAATCCTCCCACGCGGGAAAAAACTCCATTTCATAGCGATGCCCAATCCGCCGTGCCACCACCGGTACCACACGCGCTTTCGCCAATTTTGCTAAACGCGACAAACTGCTAATCGTGGCGGCTGGATGCCCAAAAAAGGGTACAAAAATGGATTCTTTCGGACCAAGATCCTGATCAGGCACGTACAGCAACGGCGTGTGATCGCGCATCGCCCGCACAATAGAACGCACGCCCTCTTGGCGCGATAGCATTTTGGCATTGTTAAACCGCATCCGCCCTTCGTAGATGCGTTGATCAAATTGCGCATTTTTTTGCTTGGAATACATTCCCACAAAAGCCCGCTCTAAATTAAACCGATACGCGCACATTTCTAAGCCGACAAAGTGGGAATAGAGCAGCACCACATTTTCATCGCGATGCGCTTCGAGATGGTGCATGTTTTTCAGCGTCACCAAACGCTTTAAACGCTCGGGTGAGGCATGCCACATCACGCCGTACTCCAAAATCATCCGCACCATCCCGTGAAAATTTTCACGAATAATCTTCGCTCGCCATGCCTCATCCTTTTCAGGAAAGCACATGCGCAAATTGGTCATGCCCACATGACGCCGCTCGTGCGCCAATTTCCAACCGATCCAAGATAAAGGGCGCGCCAATTTGTCGATCCACGACAACGGCAGCCAATGCAGTAACCACAAAATAAAGAAAGCAAATTTCATATCAAGCTCAATGCGTTGAAGAAGGCGGCGTCACGCCAGACGGCGTTTTATAGCGGTTATAGCTCCACAAATACTGCTCGGGCGCTTCTCGAATCAGGGTTTCTACCATGGCGTTTAAGCGGCGGGCATCCTCGCTGCGCTCGCCATCAAATGGCTCGTTTAAGGGGCGAATATGTACCGAAAATCCTTCGCCACGCGCTAAACGACGACCATAGAAAAACAACACATCAACCTGATTCATCTGGCCCAAACGCGGCACCAAGGTCATGGTGTAGGCCGGTCGCCCAAAGAACGGCGCCCATTCACCATCCCCTTGGCCGGGCACCTGATCCGGCAAAATAATCGTCGCCTCGCCGCTTTTCAGCGCCTTCATCACCAAACGCACCCCCGCGCCGGTCGCCGGTGCTGTTTTTGCAGTATCACGGGCGCGACCCGCGTTCATAATCGGTTCTAACCACGCCAATTTAGGCGGACGATACATGGCCGTCAGCGGGCACGGCAGTCTTTCGCTCAAGTAACGGCCCGCAATGTCGTAATTGCCCAAGTGCGGTGTCACGAACAAAATGCCCCGACCTGCTGCCAGCGAAGCTTCGACATGTTCCCAGCCTTCGCAATGTTTCACCAAGGCGGCGACCTCGCTGGACGGCCGAAACCACGCGAGTAGCAGTTCGATCCCGCCCATCCCAATGTGGCGGGCGGTCTGTTTGACCAGCGCTTGATGTTCCTGATAAGTTCCGCCTATTTGACTCACACGGAGATTCTCGTCGATGCGCTGGGCAAAGCGCGACGAGAACATCAGCATCGCACGCCCTAGTAGCGCGCCAAGGGCTTGTAAAACGCCAAGAGGCAAGTGTGCGGCCAGACGGCAAATCGCCAGCAAAAGTCGGGACATCATGTTCGGTACGCGCTGGATAAATAAGGTCTGCCATTCTAGCCGGTTTGCTGCTCAGGCCGAAATCTGCCGTAATTACCTTTCTTTGCCTGTACCAAGGACCCCTTAAGCATGAGCGAATACTTGTTCACCTCGGAATCCGTTTCCGAAGGCCATCCCGATAAAGTTGCCGACCAAATTTCTGATGCGATTCTCGACGCGATCTTGACGCAAGATAAACACGCCCGTGTCGCGGCAGAGACATTAGTGAACACCGGTCTGGTCGTGCTGGCGGGTGAAATCACCACCCACGCCAATATCGACTACATCCAAATCGCCCGCGAAACCATCAAGCGCATTGGTTACAACACCTCAGACCTCGGCTTTGATGCCAAAGGCTGCGCAGTTTTGGTTGGCTACGACAAGCAGTCGCCCGATATCGCCCAAGGCGTGAACGAAGGCGAAGGCCTCGACCTCGACCAAGGCGCGGGCGACCAAGGCTTGATGTTTGGCTATGCCTGCGACGAAACCCCGACCCTGAT
>CAZWRK010000022.1:0-41338 GCA_964635875.1 uncultured Aquaspirillum sp. | reverse complement strand
GGCCGCAGCCCATCGCCCAACGAGAAGCTGACATCGTAGGCCTTCATGATTTCGCAGATGTCTTCAAAGTGGGTGTACAGGAAGTTTTCTTTGTGATGTGCCAAACACCATTTCGCCATGATCGAACCACCGCGCGACACGATGCCGGTCATGCGATTGGCAGTCATTGGCACATAGCGCAACAAAACACCGGCGTGAATGGTGAAATAATCCACACCCTGTTCAGCTTGTTCGATCAAGGTATCGCGGAAAATTTCCCATGTCAGGTCTTCGGCTTTGCCGTTGACCTTTTCCAACGCTTGGTAAATCGGCACAGTACCAATCGGCACCGGTGAATTGCGCAAAATCCATTCGCGGGTTTCGTGGATATTTTTACCTGTGGACAAGTCCATGATGGTGTCCGCGCCCCAACGAATGCCCCACAACATTTTTTCGACCTCTTCCGAGATAGAAGACGTGACCGCTGAGTTGCCCAAGTTGCCATTGATTTTGGTCAGAAAATTGCGACCAATGATCATCGGCTCAAGTTCGGGGTGGTTGATGTTGGCGGGAATGATCGCCCGACCGCGCGCGACTTCATCACGCACAAATTCGGGGGTAATGTCGGCCACCAAAGTCGCACCAAAGCTGTGTCCTGGGTGCTGACGACCAAGCAAAGCCGCCATTTTTTCGCCTTTAGGGCCGCTAGCTTTCAACGCATCGATGTATTCGCGACGGCGCTGATTTTCGCGAATCGCGATGTATTCCATTTCAGGGGTGACGATACCTTTGCGGGCGTAATGCATTTGGCTGACATTGGCACCAGCCTTGGCGCGCAAAGGCTTGCGAGTCAGCTCAAAACGCAGTTCGTCCAAGCTGGCATCGTTGGCACGAATCTGGCCGTAATCGGAGGTCGGGCCATCGAGCTGCTCGGTATCGTTGCGTTCGGCAATCCAAGCCGCACGCACGGATTGCAGACCTTTGGTCACGTCCACCGTGATGGCCGGATCGGTGTAAGGGCCACTGGTGTCGTAGACATAGATCGGTGGATTGTGCTCTGCGCCAAATTGGCTCGGCGTGTCGTATTGGCTGATTTCACGCATCGGCACTTGGATATCTGGCCGGCTGCCTTGAACATAGATTTTTTTGGAATTCGGGAAAGGCTGGATCGACATGGATTCTGCACTGGCAGCGGCAGGGGTCGAAGGATGGGGGGCGTTCATAAGCTCTCCTTGCAAAAGCAGGCACAAGGGAACGGAGAACAAGCCGCGATCAATGAGAACGGCCGGTATTCCGCTTCCCTACGCCGGTGTAAGCCGGATCAGGTTCAAAGGGTGTCTCTCATCTTCGGAAAAAGTGTGCACGCTGGCACGACTCACCGGAAGAACCCCTAGCGGGATGCAAAAACGGCCAGAGCAGTATCTGGCCGTTTTGCGCTAAGTGCTGTGAAATTAAGGCAATTGTGGGATAATTGCAAGCTATCTACATCGTCATAAACGCTCTAGCGGGATGGTTACATGGACTTTGAAAAAGCACGTTTCAACATGGTCGAACAGCAGATCCGCCCGTGGGAGGTTCTGGATCCGCGCGTCCTCGATCTTCTGCTTCAAGTCAAACGCGAAGATTTTGTTCTCCCCGAACAAAAAAACCTCGCCTTTGTCGATATGGAACTGCCTCTGGGTAATGGCAGCAAAATGCTCCACCCCAAGTTAGAAGCACGAATTGCACAAGATGTCATGGTGCAAACCAGCGACCGAATTCTTCAAATCGGAACCGGCGGTGCTTATCTGACCGCTCTGCTCGCCCGTTTGGGTCAACATGTCTATGCCGTAGACTGCGATGAAACCATCACTGAACGCGCACGCGCTGCACTGACACACGCAGGCATTCGCAATGTCACCCTGAAAACTGGCAACGGTTTGGAAGGCCTCAGCGAGCAAGCCCCATTTGACATCATCGTGTTGTGTGGCTCAGTCAGCAGCGTACCCGATGCGCTCAAAGCGCAACTCGCTGTCGGTGGCCGCCTATTTGCCATTACCGGCCTGTCGCCCCTCATGGAAGCCACGCTGTGGACACGTGAGACAGAAACGCAGTGGAAGAGCGTAGCGCTATTTGAAACAGACGTTGAGCCCCTACAAGGGAATGCAACACCGACACGTTTTGCTTTCTAAATGCGTGAAATTTCGGTCACGGATTTAGCGGCATGGCAAAACGACAGCCAGCGGGAGTCTCCCTTTTTGCTGGATGTTCGTGAAACGTGGGAGTTTGCAATCTGCCATATTGACGGCAGTTTACTGATTCCGATGCCGCTCATCCCGGTTCGGCTTGCAGAAATCCCCGACGAACGCCCCATCGTCGTGATTTGCCATCATGGTGTGCGAAGTTTGCAAGTTGCACGTTATTTGCACAATAACGGCTTCGAAGAAGTGATGAGTTTGGCGGGGGGCATTGAAGCGTGGGCAACCAGCATCGATCCCCACCTCGCCCATTACTAAAACACAGAAACCGCTCAAAAAAAGGCCATCTCAAATGGTCTTTTTTTACGCCTTTTATTTTTGCTCTAAAAAAACATGTCCACACTAGATTATCTAGCACCTGCATTTGCCACATTGCCTCCACAGTGGAAAAGCTTTTTTCAACAGCCCGCAATATTTGCGCAGCTCTCCACAATCGATCAACAGCTCGGACAGTTGGATCAACAAGGGCAAATTATTTATCCACAGCCGCATCAGATTTTTGCCGCCTTGCGACAAGCGCCTGAAGATGTCCGTGTCGTGATTTTGGGACAAGACCCTTATCACGGCGAAAATGAAGCAATGGGCTTATCTTTTTCGGTACCAAAAGGCGTCAAAATCCCGCCTTCTTTACGGAATATCTACAAAGAATTAGCGAACGACCTCCAACAGGAAGTTCCGCTCGATGGAGATTTACGAAAATGGGCAGAACAAGGGGTTTTGCTACTGAATACTTCTCTCACAGTCGCCGCAAATCATGCAGGCAGCCATGGAAAAATAGGCTGGCAAACAGTAACCGATGCCATCATTGCCCATGTGAGCCAACAAAGCTCCGCCTGTGTATTTTTGTTGTGGGGAAAATGGGCGCAATCTAAAGCAAAACATATAGATATCCACAAGCACTTGATCTTAGAAAGTGTTCATCCATCCCCCTTATCTGTCCACAGAGGATTTTGGGGATGCCGCCACTTTTCACAAACAAATACTTGGTTAAAGCAGCACGGAATATCCGAAATTCGCTGGTAAAAAAAGCCGATGTCACTTAGACATCGGCCTTATCCACACACAAAAACACGCTATGTATGTTGGTGATAATCCCGATACCAGTCCACAAACGCAGCCAAGCCTGTGGATAAGGGGGTCGCCGGAGAAAACCCGACCGCCTGATGTAGTTGCGTCGTATCGGCGCAGGTAATATGCACATCCCCCTCCTGCATCGGCAAAAAGAGCTTATCGGCCTCTAGGCCCAATAAACCCTCCAAGGTGGCGATAAAATCCATCAGAGGTACTGGCTGATGGTTACCGATGTTATAGAGCGCGTACGGTACCTTAGCGTTCGGAATACGCGCACTGATCCGCAGCACGCCCTCCACAATATCGCGAACGTAAGTAAAATCGCGTTGCAGCAGCCCATTATTAAATACCTTAATCGGTTTTCCAGCCAAAATAGCTTCAGTAAATAACCAAGGTGCCATATCAGGCCGTCCCCATGGCCCATACACCGTGAAAAACCGCAATACGGTAATGGGCAAACCATGCAACGCGCTGTAGCTATAGGCCATGACTTCGTTAGATTTTTTAGTTGCAGCGTAATAGCTAACCGGCGCATCTGTGGGCGCATCTTCCCGAAAAGGCACGTCTTGGCTACGACCATAAACACTAGAAGAACTTGCTAATACAACATGCTTGATCTGATGCCGATGGCACAAGTCTAATAAACACGCGGTTCCGATCAAGTTGCTATGAGTGTAAGCGCTTGGATTCACGAGGGAATAACGTACTCCCGCTTGAGCAGCAAGATGAATGACGCTGTGGATATCATGAGAAGCAAACAAGGCTGCCATTGCAGCTTGATCCGCAATATCCAAATGAACGAAGGTAAACGCTGCTGATGTTTGCAATGTTGCTAGCCGAGCTGCTTTTAACTTGACGGAATAGTAGTCGTTCAAATTATCCACAGCCAGAACGGTTTGGCCTGCGTTAAGCAAAGCCTGAGAAACCGCATGACCAATAAATCCAGCAGCTCCGGTCACAAGAATGGTCATTTATTTTTCTCCTGCCGGTTCATTTCTGCCAGCTTGGCGTATTTCATCATGCTGTTCATGCAACCAATCGTGATGTGGACAATTCCAGGAATTCCGTCCAAAAAACCACACCGTACAAAATAGAATTTAATCCACCGAAACAAAGGACTTAAGCAAATTTTTACCCAACTGGCGCGCTTACCAGTTGTGAATAACTGCTCTGCCTGCAATGTGGTGTATTGATTTTGCTTGTATAAATACCGACCGAGATCTTCTCCCGATTCATGCATCAGATCTGCCTGAAGTTGTCCAATGGGGCCATGATAATGAACAGTTTCATGCACCAGATCCTCTGACCATTGCGCAACTTTTCGATCGAAAAGACGAATACATCGATCAGGATAACCTTCCCCATGACGTAAGAAACGTCCCATGAATTTATTGCAACGGGGCATGGAGAATACACGTTCTCTAGACTGTAAATTCAACTGATTGATTTCAATCAATAATTTTTCAGATATCCACTCGTCAGCATCTAAACAGAAGACCCAATCGTGTTTTGCTTGTCGAACAGCAAACTGTTTTTGTGGTCCAAAGCCCAACCAAGGTTGATGGATTACTTTGGCACCAAAGTTTTGTGCAATTTCAATGGTGTTATCCACACTTCCTGAATCGACAACCAGAATTTCATCAAATCCACGACAAGATGAGAGACATTTCTCAAGATAAGCAGAGGCGTTCAACGTAATTAGCACAACGCTAATGTTCATGACTGGTTTTTCTTAGTTGTTTATTTATTTAAGTAGATGATAACAGTAGAAGAGGATCAATATTTGTTGATAACTATATTTTTTTCTATATAAACATCAAGTTGCATTGTGCGCAGGCCTGTGAATAAGCTTGGGAAATCATGTGGTATGAATTGTGTGCAAAAAAGTTGTGTGCATTAAAGATTGGATTACACACAATTCTTCACAAGCTTATTCACAGGTTTGTCCATAGGGAAAAATAATTTTGTACAAGTTGTGTATATTTTTTCATCTTAAATATGAATTTGATGATGAAGATAAGATTTTTTGTGTATAAGTTAATTTTTTTATTTTAAATCAATTGGATGGTTTCTTTGTAAGTCTGTGAATATCTTTGTGCATAGCTGTGAATAATTTGTGTGTTATTTTATATGAAAATATTAAAATTACAGTTATCCACAGCTTGCGATGCTGAGTTTTTCATGAATGGTTTTACGTCGCTCGTAGTAGAATATTGGCTATGAGCCGAATTCTTGTTGTCCGTATGTCGTCGATGGGCGATCTTGTCCACACCTTACCTGCTATTACTGATCTCACGCGTCGCTTTCCGAGTTTTGAGATTGACTGGCTAGCTGAAGAAGGTTTTGTGGATATCCCTTTCCTGCATTCTTCTGTGAGTCAGGTGGTTCCGCTTGCCTTGCGTCGCTGGCGCAAGCAATGGTGGAAGCCCGCGAGTTGGCTTGAGTTGCGTCAGTTGTATCGTGATTTGCAGTTCGCTCATTACGATTTGATTGTGGATTGTCAGGGTTTGTTAAAAAGCGCAGTGATTGCAAGTTGGGCGAAGAAGTGCCCTTTAGGTGGGTTTGATCGTCATAGTATTCGCGAGCCCTTGGCGAGCTTTTTTTATGACAAGACTTTTTCGGTGCCCCGTGATCTGTCGGCAGTAGATCGCAATCGACTATTATTTGGGCGGATTTTTGGCTATACGCCGGATCTTCAGCAGGTTGATTTTGGCTTGAAGCCGCCCTCTCCTTTGCCATGGCTTGAGCATGCTCGTCCCTATAGCGTGTTCCTGACTGCAACCTCTCGGTCAGAAAAAGAATGGCCGGAATCCTCTTGGATTGCATTAGCGCATCATCCTGTCATGGCTGGGCAAACATTCGTGCTGCCGTGGGGAAGCGCTTTGGAAAAGCAGCGTGCAGAGCGTCTTGCTGCGGCGATTCCACAGGCTATGGTCGCTCCAAAACTTTCATTAGCGGAGGCTGCTGCTCTATTAGCACACGCGGCGGCAGTGGTTGGAGTGGATACCGGCCTATCGCATTTGGCTAACGCGTATGACCGCCCGCTGGTTGGCATTTATACCGACACCGATCCGGCGTTGACCGGCATTATTGAAAGCCCCCGCGCGCGCAATCTGGGCGGTAAAGCGCAATTGCCCAGTGTTGAAACTGTTGCGCAGGCGGTTTCCGAGGTTCGGCAAGCATGAGTCGCTGGTGGTATTCCCTGCTGTGGTATTTCATCACCCCGCTGATTTGCGCCTATTTGTGCTATCGCGCCCGCAAACAGCCTGCTTATCTCCAGCATTGGTCAGAGCGGTTTATGTGGAAAACTCCGCAGATACCGCCCGGCGCGATTTGGATTCACGCGGTCTCCGTCGGGGAAACCCGTGCCGCAGCGCCTTTGATTCGTGCACTCAGAGCAGCCTATCCTGAAGCGCCGCTCTTGCTTACACAAATGACGCCCACAGGCCGAGAGACCGCACAGGAGTTGTTTGGTGACGCAGCGTACTACCACTATCTTCCTTACGATTATCCGGTTGCCGTGCAACGCTTTCTTCGCGCTGTGCAGCCGCGCTTTGGCGTCCTGATGGAAACCGAGCTATGGCCGAATTTAATTCATGCGGCGCACCAGCAATCGACGCCGCTCTTTCTGGTCAATGCGCGTTTGTCTGAGCGCTCTGCACGTGCTTATCAAAAAGTCGCGGGTTTGTTGCATGCCACATTGCCGAAATTGCGCGCCATTGCCGCCCAGACGCCTGCCGATGCGCAACGGCTTGCCGCGTTAGGTGCACCTTCTCCCGCAGTATTGGGAAATATCAAATTTGATTGCGCGCCACCTTCCGCTATTTGGCCCCTTGCGCAGACATTGCGTGATCGGATGGGGCCTCGGCTGGTGTGCGTGGCCGGAAGTACGCGCGAGGGTGAGGAAGCGCTATTGCTGGATGCGCTCCCTGTTGATTTTCCTGCGCTATTATTGATTGTGCCGCGTCATCCGCAACGGTTTGAAGAAATTGCTGCCGATTTAGCCCGCCGTGAAATTCCCTTTCAGCGCCGCAGCCAAGCGGGGGGGATTTCCCCGCAAACGCGGGTTTTATTAGGGGATTCGATGGGCGAAATGTTTGCTTACTATGCGCTGGCTGATGTGGTTTTTGTCGGCGGCAGTTTGTTGCCATTTGGCGGGCAAAACTTGATTGAACCTGCTGCTGTCGGGAAGCCGGTGGTGTTTGGGCCGCATATGTTTAACTTCAGCCAAGCTTCTGAGCAGGCGCTCACTGCTGGCGCTGCAGTGCAAGTGGCTAATGCAGCGGCAGTCTTTGAATGGTGGCAAACGATGTTGGCAGATCCGATTGCGCGGCAAAAGATGGGGCAGGCGGGACTGGACTTTGCGCGGCAGCATCAAGGGGCTTCGGCGCGTACCGTGGATTTTATTGCGCAGCATCTTGGTGAACAACTTTGATCTGTAGTCGGGTTTATTTGGATTCCAGTTGCTGTTCGGGTGGCATCCGTATCTAATGGCGGGCTTGGCTGTAACGGATAGTGCAATGACTTTTTCTTCCCGCGATTTTTTGAGCAACCTATTGGATTATATCGGTCTTCAGCCAGAGGACTTTGCTCGGCTCGTGCGTCATCGGCATTGTTTGGTAGAGCCTGAGCGTTTGGGGCGTGACTTTTATACGTACTTGCTGGGCAATCCCGGCGCGAGCCAAGTTTTTGTCGATTTTACCGACGATGATCTCAGTAGCTTAATTCAGCGCCAAGTCGCGTATATCCAGGATTTTTTCTCTGGAAATTGCACGCAGGCGCAAGCCGAAACAACATTAGCCATTGGCAAATTACATTACCGACAAGGCATTTCTGAAGTGTGGGTGGCGGGTGCTTATGAAATGTACCTCAGCCATGCCGAACACTGTTTGCGTCTGTGTGTCGATGTAACGCCTGAAGAGGCGGATGCTTTGCGTATTGCGCTGCGCAAGCGGATGTGGCTGGATATGTTGCTTCAGCTTGAAGGCTATCGTCAGGCTTATATGGAAGAAACCGAGCGCGGTTATCGCCAGTTGGCGCGCTTGGGGCGGATGTATACCGCGCTATGTCGCGTCAATACCCTGTTGCCGGATATCAGCACTGAGACGGCCTTATTTCAGGCGGTCTGTGATGTGTGCGTCAGTGAGGGTGGATTTTCTCTGGCGTGGATTGGCATGCTGCAGCTTGACGATACGCTGGCACCTGTGTCCAGTGCCAGCCGCGGCGATGTTCTAGATGCACAAGCTCAACTTGCGCCATTTCCACTGACTGAAGGACCGTTTGCCCGCGCGATTCAAAATCGCAGTGCGGAAGTGATCGAAGATTTGCATGCGTCTGATGTTGAAAATGCTGCTGCCGCGCTTCGTCTTGGCCCAACCATTCATAGCCTTTTAGTCGTGCCTTTAGCGCTGGGCGACAATATGATTGGGACGCTCAATTTATGTGATGCCCAGCCGGGGAGCTTTGGCGAAGAAGAGCGCAGCTTAGCGACCACTTTAGCGAGCGAGATCAGTCAGACCCTGTCGCGTATCCACTCCGCGCGCAATCATTCGCAAATTGCGGCTCAGCTTGAACGCCAACGCTATTACGACACCGAAACCGGTGTATTTAACCACCTTGGTTTGCAAAAAGAGGCCAGCCGTCTATGGGACTATGCCTCGACCTTGCCGCACATTGTCACGTGTATTGTGCGGATTGGGGGGTTGCGGGAAGCCGATGAGCGCCTCGGTTTTCGCGCGAGTGATGTCATTTTAAGTGAGATGGCCGATCGTTTACGCCACCGCATTGGTCATGCGTGCTTGTTTGGACGTTTGAGTAGCAACGAATTTGCCGTGGTGAGTGACCATGTGCAGTGGTGCGACAATCTACTCGAAGAGGCGGAAACACTACGCTTGCATCTGTGTGAGCCGTTAGAACTCGAAGGTAAATCTTTATCATCACGGATCGCCATTGGCGTGACGCGCAGCCAAAAGCTCGACATTACCTTTGCAGATTTGCTGTGGCAGGCGAGTTTGGCGATGCAGGAGGCCAACCGTACTGGGCTGAGCATCGTGCGGGAATATAGCCCTGATATCGAAAGCCGGTTGCGCAATCACTATCGCATTCGTGAAGAGTTCGCTGAGGCGATCAATCGTGGTCAGCTCCGCTTGTATTATCAGCCGAAGGTCAATTTGCTCGATGGCGAAGTTCTAGGATTTGAAGCATTGATTCGCTGGGAGCACGATGGCTTTTTGCGTGCTCCAGCCTATTTCTTGCCAATTATTGATGACACTTCAATGATGGCGATGCTGGATTTGTGGGTGATTGAGGCGGCAGCCA
This sequence comes from uncultured Aquaspirillum sp., assembly GCA_964635875.1. Classification (GTDB taxonomy): domain Bacteria; phylum Pseudomonadota; class Gammaproteobacteria; order Burkholderiales; family Aquaspirillaceae; genus CAZWRK01. The sequence continues at coordinate 31,733 of CAZWRK010000022.1, read as the reverse complement.
AACAAATTGCGGCGTGGCGTGAAGAAGGCCTCGTTGCGCATGTTGCGGTCAATGTGTCTTCTCGGGCATTTCAAATGCCTGATTTTCCGGAACATATTTTGGCGTGCTTACAGCGTCATCATGTTGATCCTTCGCATTTCGAACTCGAAATTCTCGAGTCCATTTCTCTCAGCCAAGTTCAGCTTTATCGCAATGCGCTTGAGGCCTGCCAACGCTTCGGGCTTAAACTTGCCCTAGACGATTTTGGTACGGGCGCATCGACCTTGCTGCATTTACAAAGCGTTCCCGCTCAGTCGATCAAGATTGATCAAACCTTTGTCCGGCAATTGCTCGAGCATCCAAATAATGGGGCGATTGTGGCGAGTTTGGTGTCGTATGCGCGCTTTACCAGCCGAACCCTGATTGCCGAGGGGGTTGAAAATCATGACATCCAGAAAAAGCTGATCGAATTAGGGTGCGAAATCGGCCAAGGTTATGGGATTGCCCATCCGATGCCGCCAGAAAAAGTGCCGACTTGGGTTCGAGAATGGGAAACGCAGCAGCGGATTTTGGCCGAGGCGCGGGCGCCCGATATTCAGATTTGAGTGGTTATGGAATTAGAACGGATTGTGCACAGTCAGGGCTTTGGGAGTCGTAAGCAGAGTCGGGTGTGGATTACGGCGGGCCGTGTCAAAGTGAATGGCCAAATTGTGGATAACCCCCGTGCCGACTTTCCGCTCGAGGGTTTGCCGATTCAAGTGGATGATATCCACACTCTTTGTCGGCAAAAAGTGTATCTCGTATTGAATAAACCCGCCGGCTTTGAGTGTTCCCATCAACCGCAGCACCATGCCTCGGTTTTTTCTCTATTGCCTGCGCATTATTTAGCGCGCGGTGTGCAAAGCGTCGGGCGACTGGATGCGGATACGACCGGATTGCTATTGTTCACCGATGATGGTCCGCTCTTGCATGCGTTGACCTCACCGCGTCGCCATGTGCCCAAATGTTATGAAGTGCAAACGGCTGATCCTGTGGATGATTCCCAGCTGTCGCAGTTATTGGCCGGAGTGGTGTTGCGTGATGATCCACAGCCGGTTGCGGCCTTATCCTGCGAACAGTTATCCACACATGCACTCCGCCTGACGATTGATCAGGGGCGTTATCACCAAGTGAAGCGGATGCTGGCGGCGGTTGGGAATCGTGTGGTGGGATTACATCGGATGGCGATGGGCGGCTTGGTGTTGCCAGAAGACCTCGCGCAGGGCGCATGGCGCGAGTTGACGCCCGAAGAGTTGGTATTAGCCTGTCAGCGTGAAACCGCTGAGTAATTTATCCACAAAAAAAGCCCTGTTTCACGTGAAACAGGGCTTTCTGTATCCATCGTAATGAATTTAATCACCTAGTGCGGCGAGTTGCTCGGCTTGGTGTTCCGAAATCAACGCTGTGGTTAACTCTTCTAAGTCGCCATCCATCACTGCATCAAGCTTGTACAAGGTTAGATTGATACGATGATCAGTCATTCGCCCCTGTGGATAATTATAGGTGCGGATGCGTTCTGAACGATCGCCTGAGCCAATCAAACTCTTCCGTTCCGCGGCTTCCTTCGCTTGCTGCTCGCGGCGCTGCACATCGTTGATGCGGGCCGCTAACACGCCTAATGCGCGGGCCTTGTTTTTGTGTTGTGAACGATCATCCTGACACTCCACCACAATCCCTGTGGGTAAGTGGGTAATCCGCACGGCAGAATCGGTCTTGTTGATATGTTGACCCCCTGCGCCACTGGCGCGGAAGGTATCAATCCGCAAATCGGCCGGATTGAGCGTGATTTCATCCAGTTCATCCGCTTCGGCCATGACGGCGACCGTACAGGCTGAGGTGTGGATTCGGCCCTGCGTTTCGGTGGCGGGCACACGTTGAACGCGATGGCCGCCCGATTCAAATTTCAAACGGGAGTACGCCCCAAAGCCCTCAATCCGAATAATGACTTCTTTGAAACCGCCTAAATCAGACTCGCTGGACGAGACAATTTCGACCTGCCAGCGTTGGCGCTCGGCGTAGCGGGTATACATCCGTAGTAAATCGCCCGCAAAGAGGGCCGCCTCATCGCCGCCTGTTCCTGCACGGACTTCCAAGAAGATGTTTTTGTCGTCACAGGGGTCACGCGGAAGCAAGGCTTTTTGCAAGTCGCGCTCGAGTTCTACTAGGCGTGTTTGTGCCGCCTGAATTTCCTCGCGCGCCAGTTCTTTCATATCGGGGTCAGAGAGCAGTTCTTCTGCACTTTTCAGGTCGTTTTGGCTGCGCTGAAAGGCTTGATAGCATTCGACCACGGGGGTGAGTTCGGCATGTTCCCGCGTGAGTTTGCGGAAATTGTCCAAGTTGGACGTGACATTTTCACTGCCTAACAGTCGGGTAACTTCTTCGAGCCGTTCAGCGAGTTGGTCTAGTTTGTGCGCGACAGAAGGTTTCATAGGGTATCTGGATGAAGGTCGTAAAGTCGGGAGATCTGGTTGACCAGATCATCCTGCCCCTCGCCGCGCTGGTGGGTGAGCGCAGCGGTCGGTGGGTGGAGCAATTTATTCGTGAGCTGCTGCGAAAAGGCTTCAAGAACCACGCGGGGATCTTCGCCGCGGGCAAGCCGTTTTTCAGCGGCGCTGAGAGCGTGGCGGCGGGTGCGTTCGCCGTAGTCGCGCAACGCCCGAATCACCGGCACTACATCGCGTGAGGTGAGCCAGCGCGAGAATTCTTCGGTTTTTTCGCGGATGATCGACTCGGCTTGTTCTGCCGCTTGCCGCCGTGCATCACGTCCAGCTTCGACGATCGAAGCCAAATCATCCACGCTGTATAAAAACACATCGTTCAATTCGCCGACTTCGGGTTCGATATCGCGCGGCACGGCCAAATCCAGCATAAAAATCGGGCGATGGCGGCGGGTGCGAATCGCGCGTTCAGCGAGGCCTTTGCCCAAAATCGGCAATTGGCTGGCCGTTGAGGTCACGACGACGTCAAAGCGGTGCAAATGGTCGGGCAGGTCTGACAGGGTGATCGCTTCGCCACCAAAGCGCTCTGCCAAGGCCAGCCCACGCGATAGGGTGCGATTGGCCACACAGATGCCCGCCGGATTTTGGGCGGCATAGTGGGTCGCGACCAGTTCAATCATTTCGCCCGCGCCAATGAACAACACATGCAGTTCTTCGATCGACGGGAAAATTTGCTCGGCGAGTCGTACCGCTGCCGCGGCCATCGAGACCGAATTCGCGCCAATCGCGGTGCTGCTGCGGACGGCTTTGGCGACCGAAAAGGCGTTTTGAAAAACGTGGTTGAGCAAGGTGCCGAGTGTGCCTTGATCTTTGGCGACCTGAACGGCGTCTTTGAGCTGGCCCAAAATTTGGGTTTCACCCAAGACCATCGAGTCGAGGCCACAGGCGACGCGGTAGGCGTGGCGGGCGGCTTCGTCGTGATCAAGTCGGTATAGATAAGGCTCGATCGCTTCGCGGGCGATGCGGTGATGCTGAGCGAGCCAGTCAATGGCGGCATTTTCTTCGCGCGCATTGCAATACAGCTCGGTACGGTTGCAGGTCGAGAGAATAACGGCTTCGCTAGCGGCTCGCGAACCGACCAAACTCTCCAAAGCAGCAGGCACGGTTTCAGCAGGGAACGCGAGTTGTTCGCGTACCGCCAGAGGTGCCGTCTGATGGTTGAGGCCAAGGGCAACGAGGTGCATGACGCGAGGAGAAAATGAGAGATGAACAGCGCGCCATTCTACCCGATTCGCTGACAAGGCGGCGGCTTGCTGTAAAGAAGCTTGTTTTACCCGTGAATTGAGGGGCTTGAGGGTGGTCTGTCAGAGGATTTTTCGATCCTGTGGATAATTTTGTGGGCAAGTTTGTGGGCGTCGTTCTCCGCTGCAAATACGTGGTGTTTTCGCACTAAAAAGGTTTTGTTTTTTTAGCGTATTTTTTCGGTGAATTTGTATTTAATTTTTTGTTTTGTATAGACTTTATTGCAGTGTTGATGACGTGCTGCTTACCGCGTTTCGGCGTCGGCAGATAAACAAAGTGTAGTGTGGTTCAATTGTGGATAAGTATGGAATGGGTTGTGTGGTGCTCATATTTGCGCGCGTGCAGGTCCGTGCGTTTTTGTTGCGATGCAGCAAGCGGTGCTCTTTTTATTTGAAACCGCTGTGCGGAACCGTTGTTGTGAAAAAATTGAATTTTTCGATCGGCTTTTGCATGTTTTTGGCATTTTGTGCGCTTTAATTGGTCTATCAGAATGATCTGATTCGGGGTATTGCACTAAAGTAGTGCTAAAAAATTTTTTACAAGAAGCTTGATTTTTATCTTAATGTTAATTTAATGTCGCAATTCTGAATGAAAAACCCGATAAGGTTTTTTGTTGAGGTCAGGTTTTTTTGCAGTGCGACATATTGAGGTGCCTGACACAAGCCCCGGCGCGGGGTTTGTGTGAGACACCTTGGCAAAAGGTGATAAATTTTTTCCCCCCGGACGGTATCCCGATCCGGAACCCGCACACGTGGTCGTGTTGGCGGGCAGAGCAGACGCCGAGTCAGGAGACATCGTGCGCGCTGGTTGTCTCTGTCTGGCTGACGGCGTGTTCTTGGGCGAATGCATCGCTTGACTTGCCAAGGTTGAAGTTTTTAGATTAAAACGGTCGTTTGAATCGGCTGTCAGATTTTTTCACTTGGTCATTTTGAGAGGTAAACCGATGCATATCGCCATCCCCGCCGAACGCGCGGCCGGTGAAACGCGTGTCGCTGCCACCCCCGAAACGGTTAAAAAGCTAGTGCAAGCTGGCCATACCGTGACGGTTGAAAGCGGTGCAGGCGTTTCTTCCGCCATGCTTGATCCGATGTACGCCCAAGCAGGCGCACAAATCAGCGCTGATCGTGCGGCCTTGTTAGGCGCAGCCGATATCATTCTGACGGTGCGTGCACCCGCAGAAGCCGACCTTGCAGTCATGAAGCAAGGTGCGGTGCTGATCGGCATGCTACGTCCCTACGACAATCCCCATTTGCCGCTGATGGCCAAACAAGGCCTCTCTGCATTTGCCTTAGAGTTGTTGCCACGGACCACCCGCGCGCAATCAATGGATATTCTGTCCAGCCAAAATAACATTGCCGGTTACAAGGCGGTGTTGTTGGCGACTCAATACTATCCACGCTTTATGCCGATGCTGATGACCGCCGCCGGTACCGTCAAACCAGCACGGGTGCTGATTTTGGGGGTCGGGGTCGCCGGTTTGCAGGCGATTGCTACCGCCAAGCGTTTGGGTGCGGTGGTCGAAGCGTTTGACGTTCGCCCCTCGACCAAAGAGCAAGTTGAGTCTTTGGGTGCGAAGTTTGTCGAAGTGCCGATGACCGACGAAGAAAAAGCCGCCAACGATGGCGTGTACGCCAAAGAAATGTCCGACGACTACAAACGTCGTCAGGGCGAGTTGGTCGATAAGCACGCCCGCGCCGCCGACATCATCATCACCACCGCGCTGATTCCGGGCAAAGCCGCGCCGCGTTTGGTGTCGTCTGAAACCGTTGCGGGCATGAAAGCCGGTAGCGTGGTGATTGATATGGCCGCCGAATCCGGTGGCAACGTTGAGTGCACCCAACCGGGCGAAGTGATTCGCACCGAAAACGGCGTCACAGTGGTGGGAACTTTCAATCTACCGGGCCTGCTGGCTTCGGATGCCTCGGCGCTGTACGCCAAAAACGTCCTGACCTTCTTGAACCTCATGTTCAACAAAGAAGCGCAATTCCAGATCAACCTCGAAGATGACCTCCTCGCCGCGACTCTGCTCACGCAGGGCGGTGAAGTGCGTTTGGCCCGCTAATCAAGGAGCGATCAATGGATCCGTTTGTTATCAGCTTAACGATTTTTGTCTTGGCAATTTTTGTCGGTTACCACGTGGTATGGAACGTGACACCGGCGCTGCACACCCCGTTGATGGCGGTCACCAATGCGATTTCCTCCATCATCATCGTCGGCGCGATGTTGCAAGTGGTCGATATCAATGGTGATGAAATCACCGTAACGTCCATTCTCGGCGCACTCGCCATGTTATTGGCTTCGGTCAATATTTTCGGCGGTTTTATGGTCACCCAGCGCATGCTGGAAATGTTCAAGAAAAAGAAATAAGGGGCAAGCATGGAAAACTATACTGCTGTGGCCTATTTGATTGCTGCGGTGTGCTTTATTTTGTCGCTCAAAGGCTTGTCTTCTCCGGCCACGGCACAAAAAGGTAACGCCTACGGCATCGTGGGGATGGTGATCGCGATTGCGACCACGTTGGTGCTGGCAGATAAGCCGGTGTGGAGCTTGATGGCCGGTGCGGTCGCGGTCGGGGGCTTGATTGGCGCGACACTCGCCAAGCGCGTGCAAATGACGCAAATGCCGGAGCTGGTCGCAGCGATGCATTCGCTGGTCGGTTTGGCGGCGGTGCTGATTGCGGTCTCGGCGATTTATCACACTGGGGTTGAACATACGCCAGTGCAACGGATCGAGCTGTTTATCGGTGCATTTATTGGCGCGATTACCTTTACCGCTTCGATCATTGCCTATGGCAAGTTGTCGGGTAAATTCGGCGCAAAAGCGATCAACTTCAACGGCCAACATCTGCTGAATCTATTGATGGCGCTGTCGATGGTGGGCTTTGGCATCGTGTACTTTGCGACCGAATCACAAGCCGCATTCTTGGCGATGTCGGCGATTGCGCTGGTGTTGGGCGTGACTTTGATTATCCCGATCGGCGGTGCAGATATGCCAGTGGTGGTGTCGATGCTGAACTCGTACTCGGGTTGGGCGGCGGCGGGGATTGGCTTTACGCTGAATAACTCGGTGCTGATTATTGCCGGTTCGCTGGTCGGCTCGTCGGGGGCGATTCTGTCTTACATTATGTGTAAGGCGATGAACCGCTCGATTGTCAGCGTGTTGCTCGGTGGTTTTGGTGCGGCACCGGCAGAAGCGGCAGCGGGTTCCAGTGGCCCGAAGAACTACAAATCGGGTTCGGCTGAAGATGCGGCTTTCCTGATGAGTAATGCCGATAGCGTGATTATTGTCCCTGGTTATGGTTTGGCGGTGTCGCGGGCGCAACATGCCTTGCAAGAGTTTGCCAATCACCTGACCGAGCAGGGCGTGAAAGTACGCTATGCGATTCACCCCGTTGCAGGTCGGATGCCGGGTCATATGAACGTGCTCTTGGCTGAAGCCGAAGTACCTTATGACCAAGTTCAAGAAATGGACGAAATCAACTCTGACTTTGCGACGACTGATGTGGTGTTGGTGATCGGCGCTAACGACGTGGTTAACCCTGCCGCGCAAAAAGATCCGACCAGCTCGATTTACGGGATGCCGATCTTAGAAGCGCATAAGGCGCGCACCATTATTGTGGTGAAGCGTTCGATGAGCGTGGGTTACGCCGGTTTGGATAATGAATTGTTCTATATGGACAAAACCATGATGGTCTTTGGCGATGCCAAAAAAGTTGTGGAAGAGTTGGTGCGTTCGGGTTCGGGCGGTCATTAATTCTTGATGCATTCATCTATATAAACGTAAAAGGCCGGAGGCGACTCCGGCCTTTTTATATTTTAGGGCGCAGGCTTGTATGCGGGAGCGTGGCTAGATTCTGCTGTACTGAACGATTACACTGATTTTTTCTTCCCTATTTATGGTTTTGGGAAGGTGTTTTGTTCTTTAAATATGCAGGGTGCTATGAGTCCGAGATTAAAAGGCATGGTGTTGACGCTCTTGTCGGGTGCTGCGTTTGGCAGCATGTCCACCTTCACAAAATTGGTCTACGCCGAAGGGGTATCGCCTTCGACACTATTATTTTTACGTTTTGTGATGGCCAGTGCGTGCCTGTTCCCGTTGGTGTATTTCAAGCGCATTCCGCTGCCCAAAGGGCAGGCTTTGGTTGCGTATATCGTGATGGGCGGCCTGTGTTACACCCTCGAGGCACAGGCGTTTTTTATTGCGCTGCAATACGCGTCAGCGGGTTTGGTCGCGTTGCTGCTGTATCTCTATCCGGCTTTTGTGATGATTTTGTCGGCGTTGTTCTTAAAAGAGCAGATTACCCGCCGCAAGCTCATCGTGTTGCTGCTGACCTCGTTGGGCTTGGTGATTACCGTCGGTTTGGATGATCACCGTGGCTCTTTGATCGGCATTTCGTTGGCGGTCGGGGCGGCGCTGGTGTATGCGTTGTACTCGCTGATTGGCCAACGGTTTGGCGGCGATACCCACCCGATGGCGGCCGCATTTGTGGTGATGCTGTCGGCGGCGGTGAGCCATGCCGGACTGGTTGCCGTGACCGGTTGGCATCCGCCTGTGAGCGCTCAAGGGTGGGGTGCGTTGTTGGCAATTGCGCTGCTGTGTACGGTGGTGGCGATTATTTTCTATTTGATGGGGATTGCGCTGCTCGGGGCGACGCAGGCATCGCTGATTTCGACCGTAGAACCCGTTGTGACGTTGCTGCTGGCCGGGTGGGTGTTGGGCGAGCAGGCGTCGTTTTTGCAGTGGGTTGGCGGAAGCTTGATTTTGGCCGGTGTTGCGTTATTAGCGATTCAGTTGCCGGTGAAACGGGCGGTGCTGCGGGATATTCACGAGTGAGCGAAGGGGTTAGTGGGCATAGATCAGGCCGGTATTTGCCGCGTACATCCAGCCTGCTACCCCTACAATCACCACACTCCAATACCGCATCGGAATCCAAAAAAAGGTGTGTTCTGGCTTCAGTGTTAGGCGCGCTTGGGTTTCAACGTCGATGACCGCTCGGCCGGGTTGGCGATGAAGTCTGTCGCCCACCCAATACACCGGTAGCGCCGACAGTGCGAGCGCGAGTGGCATCGGCCAGCTGGCGACGCGATAAGCCCCCGCGCCGTACTGGTGATCAAACACAAGCTCTGCGATCAGACTACATGTGATCGGGAGTAGCGCAACTAAAATTCCCCAACCTCGCCACACCAGCATTTTTTGATCCTTTTTGGCCTGTTAATACGCCCCATCCCGCGTCACCACCACGCGCACGGTCTTAAATAAAATCGCCACGTCGTACCATAAATTCCAGTTTTTGACATACCACGCATCCAGCTCAACCCGTTGTGAAAAAGGCAGGCGATTGCGGCCGCTGACCTGCCACAAGCCGGTAATACCGGGGCGGGCTTCGAGGTAAAACGCGAGCTTATCGCCAAAGCGCGGCAGTTCTTCTTCCATGGCGGGGCGCGGGCCGATCAGGCTCATCTCGCCCTTCAGTACATTCCATAATTGCGGAAGCTCATCCAAGCTCGTGCGCCGCAAAAACTGCCCAACGGGTGTGATCCGTGGATCGTCGCGGAGCTTTCGGAATTCTTCAAATTCGGCTTGGGCGGCGGGATCATTGGCCAAAACCTGTGCCAGATACGCATCGGCGTCGACCCGCATGCTGCGAAATTTGTAGCAGGTAAATAGCCGCCCATCGCGTCCGACGCGGGTTTGGCCATAGATCGCAGGCCCGCCATCGTGGCGAATCAGCAGGACGATGGCGATCAGGGCGGGCGAAAGCAGCACTAGCATGCCCAGCGCCGAGATCAGATCAAAGATGCGTTTGACCGCCATCGCGCGCGGGTTGAGCAAATTATTGCGCGCGCGCAGCAAGAGCACGTCATGACTGAAGAAATGTTGCGGCTCCATGCCCGCCAAGGGCAGGCCTGCAATCGGCGGTGCAATGTGCAGGCCAGGGGCCAAAAAGCTGAGTGAGGCAATGAGTGCGCTGTGTTGTGTCAGTTCGTCCGATTCAAGTGCGAGAACCAAATGGGCGCGACTGGCTTCGGTATACCACGCACTGAGCTGGGCGGCGGGAATCGGAAAAATGGGGATGTGTTCGGGGAGTTCGTCGCTGGGCGGGCTGCCATCCAAGGCCAAAAAGCCTTGTACTTGAAAGCCGAGCAAAGGTTCGCTGGCGAGCGCGGCATAGGTGCTGGCGGCCAGCGGGCCTGCGCCAATAATCAAGGTCGGGCGTTGCAGGCGGCCGGTTTTGACCAGCCACGACTTCAGCGCCAATCGTCCTAGTGGGAGCAAAAATAGCGCCGCGCTCCAGCATCCAACCCAGACCCAGCGCGAGAACGGCCATTTTGCCAGCAAGACGGCTACGCCGTTGAGCAGCGCAATCATAAATAGCAAGCGCACCAGTTCACCGGTTTCGGTCCAAAACGGGCGCGCTTCGGTGTAATGCCCACTCCACCACAGCCGGTATAAGGTCGCTGCAGAAAACGCCCCGTACACGCCCAGTTGAAAGCGGCCTGCTGATTGCCACCAGCTCGAAAATTCATGCAGCGTGACATCGCTATGTAAAAGCAAAACGCCCAGCCCAACCCCAAAACTGATGAATAGGCACAATGCTTCGACGCCCATTAAAAGCGGGGTGATGTAGCCGTGTGGGCGGTGGCGGGTCGCAGTTGGCAAGCAAGAAAACATGAAAAACCGTATTGGACGATTGGGAGTAAATGCCCTTGCGTGGGCGGGGCAGGCGGTGCGGTGCTGCGGTGTTTCTGTCATCGCGTGCGGCGCGGGAGACTATAACAAAACCCTGTTATGCCGTCATGGTGCGTCTTCTTGTGCGGGGGTATTTTGCCTTTCTTGACGATACTGCTGGACGATGCGGGCTAAGACTTGTGCATCTTCCGTGCTAAAACTGGCCCGCAAACGGTGGGGCATAAAATGCCGCTTAAAAGCGGTGAGTGCGGCATGTGGCTGGCGCAGATCATAGCCGATCTCGGCCAATGCCTGCGGAATCGAAAAATCTGCCGGTAAGCTGGTTTCTTTTGACCATGCCCAGTGCCCAAACCCCAAGGCGGCGAGCCGTTCCCACGGAAAGTTCACATTGGGATCAATCTTGCGGGTTGGAGCGATGTCGGCATGGCCGATAAAGCGGCCTGCTGGGAGATTGTAGCGGTCGCGCAATTCATCAAGCAGCCGAAAGAGTCGCACGAGTTGGGCTTCTGAATAAGGCTCAAAGCCATCGTTGTCGAGTTCGATACCAATGGAGCGCGAGTTGAGGTCGTCTTCATTGCGCCAGCGTGCCGCTCCTGCGTGCCATGCCCGTGCGGACTCGGGTACAAACTGATACAGCACACCGGTGCGGGTGATTAAATAGTGCGCGCTGACCTTGCTGTCTTCGCGCAAAAACTTATCGATGACATGGTCGGCGTCGCGGTAGGCGGTGTGATGCAAAATCACATAGCTCGGCAGACGCGGTTCTTGGTTTGGGCTCCATGTCCAGATCGCCCCAGCGCTATCGGGCGGTGGGAGCGGTTCGGCTGCGGCTGAAAATGTTGCGCCCAGTAGACTGATCAGGAGTCCGTAAAGAACAGCGTTTTTTGCACATGCGCGATCGATGCGAAATAAATGCCACAGTCTTGATTTCATAGAAAAATTTCACGGTGGAGAGGATGATTTAAGAGGCGATTCCTGCTAAAGTTTGTGCATTGCAATAATTATTGCTTTTTCAGGAGTCTCATCATGAGCGAACATCTTTTTGCACTCGAAGCCCAACGTCACGACGCCGAGCCTTCTGCTGCATTGGCCTACCCGTACACCATCGAAGAAGCGCTGCTGGACAGCCATCGTCGGGCGCTCGAAAGCCTCGAAACCGTGCGTGATTTAGGCATTGCCTAAGCGCTCTCGCACCATCTCAATGTGGGCAATGCCGCCGTCGTCATACGGTGCCGAACAGCACTGAAACCCGAAGGCGGCATATAAACCTTGTCGGTCGATTTGTGCCGATAGCCGAACTGGCACACCCGAAAACTGCTGTTCCGCCCATTCAAGTGCCTGCTGCAATAAGGGCTTGGCCCAACCCTGCCCCCGCAATTCGGGCGCAATCACCACCCGCCCAATGCCCACCGCATCCGCGTATTTAATTGTTGGGGGCATCAGTCGGGCATAGGCTTGAAGCTGTCCGGTATGATCTCGCCCGAGAAGATGCCAGCTGTCCTGATCTAAATCGTCCAAATCTAAATAAATCGACGCCTGCTCGACCACAAAAACGCGCTGACGTAACTGCAACACTTCATATAAGCTGTGTAAGGTGAACTGACTAAACGGTTGGCTCGTCCACTTGAGTTCGCTTGTCATAGTACAATCCGCTCCCTTTTATTTTCTGTGATCCACACTAAGCGGTTTTGACGCCGTCTAATGCCCTATGAGCCCTAATTCCCTGTTTGATGCGCCTTCTGCTACACCGTCAACCCTACCGCAGGCCGTGCTCGAAAACGAGGAGGGCGATATTGCCCTCGATTTATATGCCGAGCGTGCTTACCTCGAATACGCCATGAGCGTGGTCAAAGGCCGTGCCTTGCCCGATGTCAGCGACGGTCAGAAGCCCGTTCAGCGTCGGATTTTATACGCAATGCGCGACATGGGTTTGGTCGCGGGGGCGAAGCCGGTGAAGTCAGCGCGCGTGGTTGGGGAAATTCTCGGTAAGTACCACCCGCACGGCGACAGCTCCGCGTACGAAGCCTTGGTGCGCATGGCACAAGATTTCACCCTGCGTTATCCGCTGATCGACGGTCAGGGTAACTTCGGCAGCCGCGATGGCGACGGTGCGGCCGCGATGCGTTACACCGAAGCCCGTCTCACCCCGATTGCTGATTTGCTGCTGTCCGAAATTGACCAAGGCACCGTCGATTTTGTGCCGAACTACGACGGCGCTTTTTTCGAGCCGAACCGTCTACCCGCGCGCTTGCCGATGCTGTTGCTCAATGGCGCGTCGGGGATTGCGGTCGGGATGGCGACCGAAATTCCGCCGCATAATTTGCGCGAAGTTGCCAGCGCCGCTGTTGCGTTGCTGCGCAACCCGGAATTAGACACCGCCGATCTGATGACCCACATTCCCGCGCCGGACTTTCCCGGCGGCGGGCAAATTATTAGTAGCACCGCCGATATTCTGAGCGCCTACGAAACCGGTCGCGGTGCGGTGCGGGTGCGCGCGCGTTGGGAAGTCGAGCCACTGGCACGCGGCCAATGGCGGATTATTGTGCGTGAATTACCGCCGGGCTGCTCTGCGCAAAAAGTGCTGTCCGAAATCGAAGAAATGACCAATCCCAAGGTCAAGGCCGGTAAAAAATCGCTGTCGCCCGAACAGCAAAACCTCAAAGCGCTTCTGTTATCGCAGCTTGACCGCGTCCGCGATGAGTCCGACGGCACCCAGCCGGTGCGCTTGGTGTTTGAACCGAAATCCAGCCGCCAAGATCCTGCCGCCTTTATGAATCTCCTGTTGGCGCAGACCAGCATGGAAGGCAATGTTTCGCTGAATTTGGTGATGGTGGGTCTGGATGGTCGCCCCGCGCAAAAAGGGCTGAAAGCGATTTTGTCGGAATGGCTGGCGTTCCGCGTGCAGACCCTGACCCGTCGCCTCGAATGGCGTCTGAGCAAAGTTGAGCAGCGTCTGCATATTTTGGCCGGTCGGCAGACGGTCTTTTTGAATATCGACGCGGTGATTCACACCATCCGCGAATCGGATGACCCCAAAGCCGAATTGATGAGCCGCTTTGGTTTATCGACGATTCAGGCCGACGATATTTTAGAAATTCGTCTGCGCCAGTTGGCGCGCCTTGAAGGTCTCAAAATTGAAAAAGAATTGGCCGAGCTGGGCCAAGAGGCCGACGAACTGCGCACGCTTTTAAGTGATGAACGCGCTAAACGGCGGATGATGATTCGCGAAATCGAGGCCGATGCGAAAAAACACGGCGATGCGCGGCGTAGCACGATCGAAGTTGCCGAAAAATCGGTGATGAGCAAGGCCGTGACCGATGAAGCGATTACCGTGATTTTGTCGCAAAAAGGTTGGATTCGCGCGCGCAATGGTCATGGCATTGACCCCGCCAGCTTGAGCTTTAAAGACGGTGATGCCTTACATTCCTTGGTCGAAACCCGCACCGTGTGGTCTCTGGTGCTGTTTGATCATCAGGGGCGGAGCTATTCGCTGGACCCTGCCGAGCTGCCCTCGGGGCGCGGCGATGGTGCGCCGTTATCGACGCTGATTGAGTTGCAAGACGGCGGAATGCCGCTGGCGCTGTTGACTGGTTTGGATTCGAGTGTGTGGCTGATCGCTGGATCGGGCGGGTATGGCTTTACGACGCGTCTTGAAGATCTGGGCAGTCGGATGCGTACCGGCAAGGCCTTCTTAACGCTGGATGCGGGCGAGGTGGCTTTGGTACCGCAGCCAATCGCGACCTCTGCGCAACGGGTGTTGGTGGTCAGCCAAAATGGTAAAGCTTTGGCATTTGGCCTCGATGAGCTGAAGCAGATGAATAAAGGCCGTGGTTTGATGTTGATGTCGCTGGAAGAAGGCGACACCCTCGCCACCGCGGTCTGTGTCAGCCAAGAGCGCGTCGAGTTGATGTATACCAATCGTAATGGCCGAGAAGATGGTTTACGGGTGACGGTGTTGGACTACCTCAACAAGCGCGCCAAACGCGGTAAACCGCTCACCAAAAAAATCCGCATCAGCCATATTCGCGAACTTTAACCGCCATTTGGCGACTTTTTATGAGAACACTATGACCGAACCCACACCGCTGACTCCGAAACCGTGCAATAAATGCGGCTGCCCCGCCGAAGTGGTCAAAGCGGGTTCGCGCCGGTTTTGGGTGCAATGTTCCCGCTACCCAAAACAAGGCACCTGCAGCACGATCGGCAATCAGGCCGATAATCGTAAAGACGCGATTTTGAGCTGGAACCGCACCCGCTAATTTTTTAGCGCTTTGCGGTTTTTTCTTCACGCCCGCTGGCAGATTTGGCGGGCGTTGTGCTGTCTGCGTCGGTGAGTTCGCGTGCCAGCAGCCAAATGCGCATTTCAAATTCGAGCTGAAAATACTCCGGCTCCAGATGGCTGCACAGTTGATAAAAGGCTTTGTTGTGGTCTTTTTCTTTGAGATGGGCGAGTTCGTGGGCGACGATCATGCTTAAAAATTCAGGTGGCCCGTCGCGAAAAATCGCCGCGATGCGAATTTCATTTTTACTTTTGAGTTTGCCACCTTGAACCCGTGACACAAAAGCATTGGTACCCAGCGTGCCGCGCACCGGATGCAAGGCGGTGTCGTAGACGACTTTAGCCAGCGCAGGGGTGTTTTTGAGGTAGCGCTGTTTCAGCGCCATCACATAATCATACAAAGCGCGATCAGTTTGGATGTCGTGGCGATGCGGGTAGCGCTTGGCAACCCATGCGCCCAGTTGGCCTTGTTGGATAAGCGTCGCGATCGGTTCGAGAAGGTGCGGCGGATAGCCGCTGAGGTATTTGATATCGGTCATGGCGCAGAGTGTAGCGTGTTCGGGAGGATGTGAGAGCATCCTCTCCTATACAAGGATGGATGTGGGTTCGTACTATCGGTGCTTCGGGGTGTTGAGGAGAGGGTAGTCCATGTGGATGCGGCGGATCGGATGGTTCATTTTATGTGGGTGCGGGTTGCTTCAATCGAGTTACGCGCTGCCTTTGAGCGCAGCCGAGCAACACTACGTGAAGGCGCATCCTGAAGTCACGGTCTGCGTCGACCCCGATTGGCCGCCATTTGAGGTGATTACGCCGCAAGGCCAGCACTACGGTATTGCCGCTGATTTGCTCAATTTGGCTTTGTCACGGGTCGGGTTGAAGCCGCGCCTGTATGTCACCCGCGATTGGAAAGAGACGCTGGCGGCATCTAAAAGCGGGCAATGCCAGATCATGAGCTTTTTAAATCGCACCCCTGAACGCTCCAAATGGCTGGATTTCACCGCCCCGCTCTTTAATGATGTGAATGTTTTTATTACCCGTGAAGAGCATGAGCTGATTCGCAATCCCCTTGATTTGCGCGGTGAAAATATTGTTTTTCCGGTCGCTACGGCGATGGAAGAGCGTTTCAAGGTGGACTATCCCAATATTCCGATTCTGCACACGGATTCAGAAACCGAAGCGCTCGAATTGGTCAATCAGCGCAAGGCGAGCATGACTTTGCGTTCGTTGACCGTCGCCGCCTACACCATCAAAAAAGAAGGCTGGTTTAACCTCAAAATTGCGGGCTCTTTGGCGGGTTACGATAACCAATTGCGGGTTGGCGTGCGCCATGGGCAGCCAGAATTGTTGGCGATTATTGATCAGGGCGTGCGCTCAATTTCAGACAGTGAGCGCGAACAAATTGTGAATCGCCATATCCCGATCACGGTCGCGACGGTGTTGAGTGATCGCGCAATTGTGTGGATATTGCTGGCGCTGATGGCGGTGCTGGGTGTTGGGGTGATGTGGAATTTGCGCTTGAAAAAATCTAATCGCCAGCTCCAAATTCAATCTCATACCGACGCATTGACCGGTTTGCCGAATCGGTATCTATTTCAGTTGCAGTTCTCGCAAGACCAAGCCCGCGCGTATCGGAGCCAGCAGCCTTTGACGATTTTAGTGATTGATATTGATCACTTTAAGCGGGTCAATGACCAGTTTGGACATCTCATCGGCGATGAGTTTTTGGTGCAATTTTCAAAAATTTTGCGAGAGTGCGCGCGCTTGTCGGATTGTCCGGGGCGTTGGGGGGGCGAAGAGTTTGTGGTGATGTGTCCCGATACGCCGATCGACAAGGCGGTGATTTTGGCCGAGCGGATTTTGCAGGCAGTGCGTGAGGCGCATTTTCCGACTAACCTGCCACATTCCGTCAGTATTGGCATTGCTAGCCTGCGCGCGGAGGACACGCTGAACACTTTATTTGAGCGTGCGGATGCTGCACTGTATCAGGTGAAACATCAGGGCCGTGATGGCTATGGTATTGAGGCCCCACCCGCGTCCGCGAATGAGGCCTCGACGACTTAGCCGCAGCGTTTGTTGCTGTTGCTGCCACAGCCACTGCAGCTGCCACAGCTTCCGCCTTCAGTGGCTGATTTTTTGAAAATCTTCCGCAAAATAAAGACCAGTGCGATCACGATACAGCCACCTACAATCGCATTTTGCATCCACGCTTCCATAGGGTTTCTCCTGAAATGTGCCTAGTGGGCCAGTTGACGGGTCAACCATGCGCCAAGATAGGCGAGCGTAAATAAATAGAGGGCAAAGAGCGCCGTCGTTTGGCGCGAGTTGGTTTCTCGGCGTACCACCGCAATCGTCGATAAGCATTGTGGTGCATACACAAACCACGCCAAATAGCCCAAGGCCACCGGCAAACTCCACGCTTGTCCAAGCGATGCGCCTAATGCCGCATCACCGCCACCCACTGCATAGACCGTGGCTAAGGCGCTGACCGCTACTTCGCGGGCGGCCATCGCCGGAATCAGCGCAATGCACATTTGCCAGCTAAAGCCGAGCGGTTCAAAAATCGGCTGCATCGCCTTGCCAAGCATCCCTGCAAAGCTGTATTCAATCGCGGGTGCGGTTGCATTCAGCGGCGCGTGTGGATAGGTCGCTAAAAACCAGAGCACCACCGACAAAGCCAGAATAATGGTGCCCACGCGACGAATAAAGATCCATGCCCGTTCTTTCAGGCCGAGTAAAAACTGCTGTAAATTCGGCCAGCGGTAATTGGGCAGCTCAAGCAAAAGTGGGAACTCATCGTCTTGTGTCTGATGACGGCGCAAAATCCACGCAATTAGCGCCGCACTGATGATCCCCGCGAGATACAGTGCAAATAGGGTTAACCCCTGCAAATTAAACATGCCCCACACCGTTTGCTCGGGAATAAATGCGCCGATAATCAGTGCATATACCGGCAAACGCGCCGAGCAGGTCATCAGCGGTGCGACCATGATCGTAATCAGGCGCTCTTTGGGGTCAGAAATGGAGCGGGTTGCCATAATGCCCGGCACTGCGCAGGCGAAACTCGACAGCAGCGGAATAAATGAACGCCCCGACAAGCCAATGCCGCGCATCAGACGGTCGAGCAAAAACGCCGCCCGTGGTAAATAGCCGGAATCTTCGAGCGCCAAAATAAACGCGAACAAAATAATAATTTGCGGCAGAAACACCAGTACGCTGCCGGTCCCTGCAATCAGGCCGTTGACCACGAATTCTTGCAAAATCCCTTCGGGCAGCGCCGCCCCGACCTGTTCGCCAATCCATTGCACACTGCCATCAATCACATCGACCAAGGGACTGGCCCACGCAAACACCGCTTGAAACATCAGTAAGAGCGTCAGTAGCAAAACCAGTAGCCCCCATACTGGATGCATGACGAGGGCGTCGAGTCGTTCTTGCCAGCGCGGTGCGTGCAGGGGGGCGGTGACACAGCCTTCAAGCAAAGTATCGATGCGTGCATAGAGCGTTTCGACATCTTCGCTACGTTGCTGTAGCTCAAGCCGCTGGCGTGGCGCGTGCGGCGCGACCGAGAGGGTTTTCAGGGTGGTCAGTAAATGCTCGACGCCATGTTTGCGAATGGCGACGGTTTCGACCACCGGCATGTCGAGGCGCTGAGATAACTTGGGAATGTTGATGCGAATGCCGCGCTGTTCGGCACTGTCGGCCATATTGAGCGCCAAGACCATCGGCAGTCCTAACGCTTTGAGCTCCATGACCAAGCGTAGGCCCAGCTTGAGATTGCAGGCGTCGACCACTGCAATCAAAATGTCGGGTGCGGCTTCGTCGGCCATTTCGCCCAAAATAACGCGGCGGGCGACTTGCTCATCGGGTGAGGCGACATGCAGGCTATAGGTGCCGGGGAGATCGATCAACTCTGCGCGCGCTAGCCCGAGTAAGGGGCCGCTGCGCTTTTCGACGGTGACGCCTGCGTAATTGGCGACCTTGGCGCGTGCGCCAGTGAGTCGGTTAAAGAGGGCTGTTTTACCGCAGTTGGGGTTGCCGATGAGGGCAAAGTGAAGCGGTGTTTCGGTCATGTTGAATCAGACTTTGTGCAGGGTGGTCAGAATTTTTTCCGCTTCACGGCGACGTAAACCAAATTTAGTGCCATTAATTTGCACCGCGATTGGATCTTTACCAAAAAGGCCAAAGCCAATGACTTTGAGAAGTGCGCCGGGTAAAAATCCAAGTTCTTTGAGGCGTTGCGTGACGTGCTCATCGCGTTGACCAAAAGCCGCCTGAAGGTCAATGCTCACGATTTTGGCGGTGCTGCCCTTGGGCAGTTGATGGAGAAAGGCAGTGTCGGCTGTGGGGCGGGCGTTCATAATCTATGCCTAATTTAAATGAGAGCGACTATCAAATAGTAGAGTGTTCCCCCTATTTTAGGCAAGCGCCATAGTATGATCTGCCTCAACATGTGGACGGGTATCGATCCATGTGACGCATGGTTTTTGTTGGGCGTAGTGGGTGTATGATCGGATTGCTAGTGATTGCGCCATAGAATGCCGTATTATTCTAGTCCTATATAAATAGGATGATACCGAGATAAATAATGCTAAATTGGTTTCTTCGTTTAAGTATCCGCTGGAAGCTGCAGCTCGGTTTCTTTATGGTGACCATGATCACCACCGTATTCAATCGCCTACTGGCGGTGCATGAACTCGACAAAATGATCGAGCTGGCGCGCACTGCACAAGTCTCCGCGCTTGTGATACAAGAACTCGAGGGTAATCGTTCGACCTATATCTTTAATTCGATCTGGGAATCTGGGATCGAATTCACCATTCAATTTATTGTGATCGGCCTTGTTGCACGTTTTCTGATGCGGCCGATTTTTCAGCTGCGCGAAGCCTTGCTCTCGATGGAAAAAGGCGACTTACGCGTCTCACTCCCTGAAACCGCCCAAGACGAAATTGGCCAGCTACAGTCCAGCTTTAATGTGATGCGCCAACGTTTGGTGAGTATCCTGCGCGAAATTGGCGAAAGCAGCCGCCAAGTTCACCAATCGGCCTTTCAAGTGACCACCATGGCACATGAAATTGCCGAAATTGGTCGCAAAGAGCAAATCCGTTCCCAAGATGTGAGCGATGCCACGATCGCCCTGAAAGGCGTTGCCGAAAAAGTCCAGCAACAAGCCAGCGCCTCCTTTGAAATTTCCGAGCAACTCGAAGTCCAAGGCCGCGAAGGGATTCTCAGCGTGCAGCGCAACATTCGCGCGCTCGATGAAACCGCTGACGACGTGTCACGCGCCTCGGTCAGCATCGCCGAACTCGAAACCGGCGCGGCGCAAATCAACGCCATCATCGGCACCATTAAAGACATTGCCGGTCAAACCAATTTGCTGGCACTGAACGCGGCGATTGAGGCCGCACGCGCTGGTGAGCAGGGTCGTGGGTTTGCTGTGGTGGCTGACGAAGTGCGCAAGCTTGCCGAGCGCTCTGCGAACTCTGCCGAAGAAGTGACCGCGATCATCGAACGACTGAACGCGCAAATGGGACGAGTGACCACGGCGATGGGCGAGGTGGTGACGCAAGTGCACTCGAGTCGTGATGTCGCCAGCGAAACCGAGCAAGCCATTCGCGAAATGGTCGAAAAAATCACCATCGCGGCCGAAAACAGCCGCGCGATCAACCAAGGCAGTCAGTCGCAGATGGACCAATGCGCCCAACTCGACGAAGTGATTCAAGTCTTGTTCTTTACCATCTGGGAACGCAGCTCGATGGTTGATGTCACCGCTTCAATCGGCAGTAGCGTGTATCGCATTAGCGAACAGCTCAACGAAGTGATGACCAATTTCCAAATTGACTACCCCAAAGTCGCCGAGCGTCGTCCGGGCGACAAACGCAGCTTCCCGCGGGCCGAAAGTCATTTGCTGGTGCATATGACCATCGGAGACAAACAATACGAGGGCCTGACCCAAGATCTGAGCTTGGGGGGGATGCGCCTAGAAACCGGTGCGCCGCTGACCGAAGGCATGTTGATTCCGATGCAGCTTGCGCCGCCCGCAACCGACCTCGATCCTTTTGATATTCAAAACTGTATTCACCTCAATTGCCGTGTGATGTGGGCGCGGGAAGAGAACGGCCAGCCGACGTTTGGCCTGAGCTTTGAAAATAGTAGTGCGGCGACTGAAACCGCCTTGAAACAGTGCATCGAGTACTTCGAAAAACCGACGGTTTATGCCTAAGCGATGCGCGGCGATTGCGGTCGCCGTGTGCGCCACCATGCGGTTGCGTGTGGTGAATCGTCTGGATTGGTGGAGACATTCCGCCTTGTTCTTTTATTGCGTTGAGTGAATATCGCCCTTCATGCCCGATTTCCCCCTTGATTCGTTTAGCTTGCTGCAAGGCGTTGCGCCGGATGAGCTGGCCGCGTTGCGTCTGTTACTCACCGAAAAAACGTTCGCACGCCGTGAGGTCGTGTTGACACGTGGGGAGACGGGGCCGGGCTTGGGGTTTTTGCTTGAAGGTCGCCTGCAAGGGGTCGACTTTACCGTCGATGGTCGCGAAGTCGGTTTGTACTTTGTCGAACCGGGTGATTATTTCGGTGAATTGCCGGTGGTCGATGGCCGACCGGGGGCGGAATTCATCATTGCCGTCGCTAAAGCCAAAGTGCTGTTTTTGCCCCGCGAACGCGCCCGTACCCTGATCTTTTCCTCGCCCGAAATCGCCGAAAAAGTGATGTGCCGTTTGGCCGATCGGGTTCGTTCGGTGACGGCACAACGGATTTTGCTGAGCCTGCCCAATCCATTCCAGCGTCTATGTGTACAGCTCTTGCAGCTGGTGCCAGAAGGTGGCGCGACGATTGCTTCTGCGCCGACGCATCAAGAGCTGGCGATTATGATCAACACCAGCCGCGAAACCGTCACTCGCGCTTTTCAGTTATTGCAAAACCGCGAAATTTTGCGCCGCGAGAGCAATCAAATTCAGTTGCTTGACCGCCAATTTTTGCTCGACATCGCCGAAGGCCGCCTCGACCCGCCCAAGAACTAAGTGCGGCGGCCTCGCCCGAAAAAGCGGGGCGCACGGACAAAATGGTAAGATGGCGGGCTTTATTGGATGCCTCCGGTGCGCGTCCTTTTTTCTGTGCCGACTTTATGTGAACTTCGCCGCCCATGCCTGACCTTTCTTTTTTCTTGCCTCGGCAGTTTCTCAATCTGATTTGGCAATTTGCGCGTCGTGATGTCCTCGGGCGTTACCGTGGCTCGCTGCTGGGCGTGGGCTGGTCGGTGTTAACGCCGCTGGTGATGTTGCTGGTGTATACCTTTGTGTTTGTCGGCGTGTTCAAAGCACGCTGGCCGGGGAGCCAAAGCACCGGTGGTTTTGAATTTGCGCTGCAAATGTACGCCGGATTGATTCTGTTCAACTTCTTTGCCGAAACCGTTGGCCGTGCGCCGCGCCTGATTCTTGAACAGCCCAATTTAGTCAGCAAAGTGGTGTTTCCTTTGCAGATTTTGCCGTGGGTGACGGTAGTAGCGGGCGGTTTTCATTTGGCGCTCAATGCGGTGATTTTATTGGTCGCAACCGGCATTTTTCATGGCGGATTGCCGTTGTCGGCGTTGACCTTGCCGGTGGTGTGGCTGCCGATGCTGCCGATGTTGCTGGGCTTGGGCTGGCTGCTGTCATCGCTGGGGGTGTATATCCGCGATATCGGGCAAATGATCGGCATGGCGATTAGCCTGTTGATGTTTATGTCGCCGATTTTTTATTCCACTGCGCACCTCAGCCCACGCATGCAATTTTGGATGCACCTCAACCCCCTGACCCTATTGATCGAACAAACGCGTGCCGTGTTATTGAATGGCCAATGGCCGGATTGGGGCGCATTGGGGCTGCATTTTGCGGTGATGAGCGTGGTCGCCTTGATTGGCGGCCTGTGCTTTGCTGCCTTGCGGAAAGGATTTGCGGATGTCCTCTGAAATCGTGATTGATGCCCGTGGCCTGAGTAAAACTTACCAACTCTATGCGCGCCCGATTGATCGCCTAAAGCAGTTGATCTTGGGCCGCACAAAAACCTATTACCGCGAATTTCGCGCCTTGCAGCAGCTCGATTTACAGCTGTGCCGTGGCGAAGTGCTGGGCGTGATTGGGCGCAATGGCGCGGGCAAATCGACCTTGCTGCAATTGCTGTGCGGCACCCTCAGTCCAAGCGCGGGCAGTTTGCGCGTGACCGGTCGGGTGGCGGCGTTGCTGGAGCTGGGTGCGGGGTTTAATCCCGAGTTTTCTGGGCGGGAAAACGTCTATCTCAATGCCTCGGTGTTGGGCTTGAGCAAAGCCGAAATTGACGCTCGTTACGATGACATCGTCGCGTTTTCGGGCATTGGCGAGTTTATTCATCAGCCGGTTAAAACCTATTCCAGCGGGATGTATGTTCGCCTCGCCTTTGCGATTGCGACCAGCGTCGAGCCGGATATTCTGATTATTGACGAGGCGTTATCGGTCGGCGATGGCGCGTTTGCACGCAAGTCTTTCGATCGCATCATGCAGCTCAAAGCCCAAGGCGCGACGATTCTGTTCTGCTCGCACTCGATGTATCACATCGAAGCGATTTGCAATCGGGCGCTATGGCTCGACAAAGGGCGCGTGGTGATGATGGGCGCACCGGCCGAAGTGTCACAGCGCTTTTTGTTGGCCTTGGCACAACCCGAGGGCAGTCCGCTGCCAGAGATTCCCACCGCCGCGGCGACCGAATTTGATGCCAGTGCCGCCCTGCCCGCGCGGATTCCGGCTGCGGCGGGGACGGCCCGCATTACCCGTATTCAAGGCTGGGTCGATGACCTCGAAGCCAAAGTGCTCCCTCTACACAGCGGGCGCAATACGCTGCGGATTCGCGTCGAATTTGCCAGCGATCCGGCGTTGGCGACACCCGCGGTGGCGATGAGTCTCGACAACGAAGCAGGCGATACGATCAGTTCTTGCGGCTCGTTTTACGATGGCGTGGTGTTGTCGCGTGATGCCGAGGGTTTTGGCGCTGCCGAGCTGGTGTTTCCGGCGCTGCCGCTGCTGAAAGGTCGCTATACGGTCAATGTCTTTTTGGCCTGCGAGCAGCTCTTGCATGTCTACGAAGCCGCCTCCCATTGCCTGACTTTGGAGGTCTCGCAGACGGGGATCGAGCGCGGTTATGTGCAGTTGCCGCACCAATGGGAGGCGGTATGAACGGCGCGAATTTTCGGGCATGGCGGCATGTGTTGTGGGATCTACCCCTGTGCGCAGCAGGGCTGGCAGGGCGACGGCGTTGGGCGCGGATGGTCGCGCAACAGGCCGATGCCGCCGCGCAAGTCGCTCCGGCCTTGGCGCAGCTGCGCGAGATTCGCCGTGATCTCTCCGCGACGCCCGAGGACTATGCCCGCATCAAAACGCTACGCGAGAGTGACGCCTATCGTTGCCTGTGGCCGAGTCGCTTCGATTTTCAGATTCAAGGCCTCGAACACCTGCGCGCCGCTCAAGCCAGCGGCCGCCCGACGATTATTTTGACCGCCCATTTTGGCAGCTTTTACACCATCGCTGTGGCGCTGCAGCAGCAGGGGATTGCCTTGCATCCGATTGCCCGCCATGTTGATCGCTCCGCCGCCAACCCACCGCCGACGCAGTGCTTTGAGCGCATCAATTATGCGCTGACCGAACGGGCGGGCGCGGGGCACTATATCTACACCGACATGAACGGCAAAATCGACAAAAGCCTGATTCAGGTCAGTCGGGCAAATGGGGTGATGTTGGCGTTGTTAGATTTTCCGGTGTCGATCTTCCCGCATGGCCATCAGCCGGTGACTTTACTCGGGCAAGCTTCGTCGTTGCCGACGCGGTTTATTGATTTTGGCCGCAAGCAAAATGCAGTGTTTTTAACCGCGTTTAATCATATTGATCTGGCGCACCCGCGCCGCCGTCATCTGCATATTCAAGCCCCGATTGAAGCTGAGAGCAGCCAAGCGATTGCGAATGTCTATGCGCAGCGCCTCTCGACGGCGGTGATGGACGATCCATGCCAATGGGTGGGGATGCAGGTGCTGCCGTTATTCTTTGCCCGCGATGGCGCGGTAGGAGGATGAAATGTCCGATCCTTTAATTCCCTTTGCGCGCCGCTATCGGCAGTTTTTTCAGGCGCTCGAAGCCGTGAGCAAGCTGCCCAAAGCATGGCAGCATTTTGCCGCGCAGCGGGTGGCGCGACGCCTGTCGCCGTATTGCCGCGATCGGCGTGCGATTCAAAGCGCGTTGCGCATGGCCTTGGGGTTGGGGCAGGCGCAGACCGAGCAGGTCTGGCAAGACTGGCTCGATAGTCATGGCCGTTTTGGGTTGCGTACATTCGATTATCCGGCCTTGGATGCGGCGTGGCTGGCGAATGAAGTCGTGGTGGAGTCGCCCGAAGTCTTGGACAAAATCGCCCGTGACGGCGGCCTGTTTCTGACCTACCACAGCCATCATCAAAATATCGTCGCCTGTATCCCTGGCATTCTCGGCAAAAAAACCTATGCGATTGCCGCCAGCGAAAAAGGCTCGCCGTTTGCGCCGTATACCGGCCGCTGGGTGCGAATGCTCAACGGCGGCTCCGAAGCGCATTTTCAGGGCGGGCAATACCTCTTTACCGATGAACTCAAAACCCTGTTGCGTGGCTCCAAACAGGCCTTAGCCGACGGCGATGTGTTGATTTGCTTGTGCGATTTTCAGCAACCGGGCAAGCAAAGCCTGACCACGCCGTTGCTCGGGCGGGAGATTTCCGCCGCCACTGGAACCATTCAATTGGCCTTAGATGCGGGCGTGCCGATTTATTGCGCGCTGCTCTTTCCCGATGCCGGTCGCTATCGGCTGCGGCTGTGCGATATTTCGGCGGTTGGCGATGCGGCAGCGGTGTTACGCGCCTATTTTGGCTTTTTGGAAGACAGTGTGCGCGCTTATCCGGTCGCGTGGCAGGGCTGGTGGTGGTATCACAATTTGCCCGTGGCCTGTCCTGCGCCTGAACGTAGCGCTGATGCTTATCGTGCATTGCATGCCGAATATCATGCGCGCTTAAACGAACTCGACGAGGTCTACACCTCGCGCTCATGGCGTCTGACTGCGCCACTACGCACCGCGATTCATCTGACTAAACGCCTCTTGCGACGTTGAAAGCCTTTTTGCCTCTATGTCAAATTCCTCCTCCCTTCCCCTCGTTTCGGTGCTGATCCGCAGTATGGATCGGCCGACCTTGCCGGTTGCGATTGCCTCGGTCGTAGAACAAAGCTATTCCGCGATCGAAATTGTCGTGGTCAATGCCAAAGACAGCGAACACAGCGACATCGAGCCGACCTGCGGCCATCGCACCATGCGTTGGGTCAATCAATACGGCCATCGGGCTTTTGATCGGGCGGCGGCGGCCAATGCCGCGCTGAATGCGGCACGCGGGGAATTTTTGCTGTTTTTGGATGACGACGATGTGTTGCTGCCCGAGCACATCGAAAAACTCGCCCGCGCCTTGCGCGCTCGTGCGCAATATTCGGCTTGTTATACCGGCGTGTTTTGCCATGTCAAAGAAACGGATACCGGCTGGAATTTTGACTCACCGTTTGATCTTGGGCGCTTGATCACCGGCAATTACATTCCGATTCATGCCCTGATGTTTCGGCGGTCGTTGTTGGCGCAGGGCTGTTTATTTGATGAGCAGCTGGGGTTGTACGAAGACTGGGATTTTTGGCTGCAGTTGCTGACGCATGGCGAGTTTTTTTATGTGCCGGGGGTGTCGGCGATTTACCGTATTCACACCAGCTCGGGAATTCATGACGATAGCGGCCAACGCGATAGCGCACGCTATCGGGTGTGGCGACGGTGGCGGCAGCGCAGCAGCGACCCACAATTTTTGAAGGCGATGCAGGCGTTTGAAGCCTGTTATATCGACCGCCAAACGCTCAGAGAACAAGGCACGGAACAGGTCCGGCTCTTCAAGCAAGAAAACGCACACTTGACGCAAACCCTCGCCGCCGAACGCCAAGCGCATCAACAAACGCAGCAGGTATTAGACGGCATGTTGCAATCGACCTCGTGGAAGATCACCGCGCCTTTACGCAAGCTGATGGCACGGTGGCGGGCGTGGAAAACGCAGCGCGCCAAGAAGACGCCCGCAAAACTGCCGAAAAAGCCCTAATTTTCCCTCGTTTTTTCACGCGATTTACCCAAGAATTTGAGAATCAACATGCCCGCCATTTTGCGCAAACTTTGGTCTTTACGCCTGTTTCACCCCGACAACGGGGCGCGCTTGTTACGTTTTTTGAGCAGTAATCGTCCGCTGGTGTGGCCGATCAATCTGGTGCTGAACGGTGCGTGGCAGCTGCGTAAACGCTTGCGTGCCAAAACGACGGTGACGCCCAATCGGCGCGGTGCGGCGCTACTGCAAGCGCCCTGTCATGTGCCTGCCGCAACGTTGTTTGCGCGCCATGTGTTGATCATCGCGGAGCTGAGCATTCGCCAGTGCAAAAAATATCGTGTCGACCAAAAAGTTGCCGAGCTGGAAAGCCTTGGTTATCGGGTGACGGTCTGTAGCTGGAGCGAAAACGCCGCCTGTCGAACCGCCTTGCAAACGGCTGGCGAGGTGATTTTTTATCGAGTGCCCGGTTTTCCGCCGGTGATGGAGTTACTTGCCGAAGCACGGCGATTGCAATTGCGGATTGGCTTTGATGTCGATGATATTGTTTTTTGCGAAACCGCTCTCCAAGCCAATGACAGCCTGCACAGCCTGAGCGAGGCCGAACGGCAAGGCGTGCTCGAAGGCGCGCGGCTGTATCGGCAGGCGATGCTGGCCTGCGATTATGGGATCGCCAGCACCCCAACCATCGCCAGCAGCATGCTAGAAGCCGGTTTGCCGCAGGCGTACTTGCTTGAAAATGCGCTCGACCCAGCCTTGCTCGCCCTGCAACCCAACGCCCCCGCTGCGCCGGAGACTGATGGCGTGGTGACGATTGGCTATGGCAGCGGTACCAAAACCCACGATGCCGACTTTGCCTGTGCTGCGCCCGCGCTGCGTGAAATTTTGCGACGTTATCCACAGGTGCGGTTGGTGATTTATGGTTTGCTGGATCTTAAAGACCAGTTTGCCGGTTTTGAAGCGCAGATTTGGCGGGTCGATTTTTTAAACGCTGAAGACTATTACCGCGCCCTTGCGCAGTTCTCGATCAATATCGCCCCGCTCACGCCTGCGCTGTTTAACGATGCCAAGTCGAACATTAAATGGACGGAGGCATCGTTGTTTGCGGTGCCGTCGGTGTGTTCTCCTGCGGCGGCATTTACGCAGGTGATTGAACATGGCCGCACCGGCTTTTTGGCCGAAACCGAAGCGCAATGGGTTGAGGCATTGGCGCAATTGGTGGAATCCGCGGCGCTACGGCGCACCATCGGGCAGGCGGCGCAGGCGGCTGCATTGGCGCATTACCATTACGAAGCGATTGCCCGCACCCAATGGCCGTTGATTCTCCCTCCCGCTGCGCCTCGGGCGCGGTTCCGAGTGTTGATGGCGAACATCTTATTTAGTCCACAAAGCTTTGGTGGCGCGACGATTGTAGTCGAGCAGCTCGCGCAGTGGTTTGCCGCCCAGCCCGACACCGAGGTGATGATTTTTACCGCCAGCTGGGATGAGGATGAATCGCCGCTGAGCATGGTGCGGTACAACGTCGGTGCGGTGAATGTGGTGAAGGTGCGTCTACCGCAGCCAGAGTCAGCAGAAGCGGCGCGCCAACACAATTACCACAGCCCCGAAATGGCCGCGGTGTTTGATCAGTTATTGCTGGATTGGTCGCCGGATGTGGTGCACTTGCACGCAATTCAACAGATTGGCGGCGCGGCCTTGATTGAACGCAGTCGGGCGCGTGGGGTGCCGTGTGCGGTGACGCTGCATGATGCATGGTGGCTGTGCGCGCGGCAATTTATGATGACGCCCGCCGATCAATTCTGCCAACAACGCACTATTCGCCTGCCGGTGTGTAGTCAATGCACCGGCCAAGGGGCTGAAGTCCATCAACGTGCCTACACGCTACGCCAAGCCTTGAACCAAGCCGATTTGCTTTTAACCCCGAGCGTTTATCAACAGCAGCTGTATCTCGATAATGGGCCGTGGACGCCGCCAGTGCGGGTCAATAAAAACGGGGTGTTGCCCCCCGTCACGCGTCGCCCGCGGGCGGATAGCGTGCGGGTGCGCTTTGCTTATGTCGGCGGTCGTGCGGCACACAAAGGCTATTTCAGCCTCAAGCCGATTTTTGAAGGGCTGCACTTTGCCAACTGGCAATTGAAGCTGGTCAATATCGAAGCCAATTTTGGCCAAAACCCCTTTGCCCAAGATCAATGGGCGGCGAAGGGCGAGATTGTCGTTGTACCGCCTTTTGATGCGGATTCGATGGATGATTTTTTTGCGGGCGTTGATGTGCTGCTGTTCCCGTCGCAAGTGAAAGAGAGCTTTGGATTGGTGGTGCGTGAGGCGTTGTTGCGCGATGTGTGGGTGATTGCGACCGACTCGGGCGGCGTTGGCGAAGAAATTATCAGCGGCGTAAATGGCGATTTGGTGCCGTTTAACGATGAGGCGGCTTTGCAACGGGCGATTGCGGCGGTGTTGGCCGATCCGCAACGATTTGTGCGCCATCAAAATCCGCACCGCGACCAGATTCGCACCGTCAGCCAACAAGCCGAAGAGTTGTATGGCTATTTGCAGGCCTTGCGGGTGCCGGCTTCGGAGGTTGCATCATGTTGAACATTGCCGCGGTGGTGGTGACGTATCGGCCCGATCCGGCGCATTTGTTGACGCTGTTGACGGCGTTGCAAGCGCAGGTGCGCTGGGTGTGTGTGGTCGATAATGGTTCGTCGCGCGAGGCATGGCCGCAATTGCCCGCTGATGTGACGCTGATCGCCTTGCCCGACAATACCGGCATTGCCCATGCGCTGAATTGCGGGGTTCGGCAGGTCAGCCAATATCAGCCTGATTATGTGCTGACGATGGATCAAGACAGCCTGCCCGCACCGGATATGGTCGCCAAACTGTGGCAGGCCGCTGAACAACTGCGCGCCGAAGGGCAGCGGGTTGGGGCGGTCGGGCCGCAACAGCAAGATCGCCGCAGCGGTCATTGCGCGCCCTTTTTAGCGCCGGTGACAGGGCGGCGGCGCGGCATTTATCCGCCGAAAAATGGCACGATTGAAGTCGATCATTTAATTACGTCGGGCTGTTTAACGCCGCTGGCAGTGTGGCAGCAAGTCGGCGAAATGCTTGAGGCGCTGTTTATTGATTACGTCGATATTGAATGGAGCCTGCGCGCGCGCGCCTTGGGCTATTCGCTCCACGCGGTGGAATCGGCGCGGCTGTTGCATCAAATTGGCGACCAGCTGATTCATTGGCGCGGGCGGCAGATCCCGCTGCATAGCCCGTTGCGGCACTATTACTTGATGCGTAACGGGGTGTGGTTGCAGAAGCTGGCGCATATTCCGTGGCGCTGGAAAGTCAGCGACGCGATTCAATTGCTCAAAAAGCTGGTGTTTTTCACCTGTTTTGCGCCGAATGGTCGCCAACATGCACGGATGATGGCGCGCGGGTTGTGGGATGGGGTGTGCGGTCGCGGTGGCCGTTGCCCAGATTGATCGGGCTATTTGTGGCGTAGATGCTGGATCAGGTGAAGCAGGGCCGCGATGGGCCAGAACACCACATTCAGCACCAAAAGCACGATCACCAGCGCCGGATAACCATAAGACATCATCGCCATCGTGTCGCCGCCGCCATAGCGGGTGTAGCGATAAAACAGCACCACCACACCGATGATGATCCAGAGCATGACCCCCAAGAAGATGAACATCATGCGCTCCCTATTGCGGGCTAGGCTGCTTGGCCTGCGCCGCAACTAAGGGCGCGACAATGCGGGCTTCGAAGTTTTGCGGGGCAACGTACTGCAAGACATCTTTACCTTGCGCATCCAGCACGACATCTAAGCCCAAATGGGGATAAAGAAAGTGCGTCAGTGTTTTGCCGACCGTGATACGCGTTTTCGGCGGGCCAAAGCGCTGCAAGATGGTGGTCTCGTCCAAATTTGCATTCGGAATCAGCCCAATCGCGCGGATCGGTAGGGTGTTGGCATGCGCGAGATCGTCGGGATTGAGGCGAATTTTTTTGGTAGAGCTTTCCATATATTCCGCCTTTGCCGCGCGCTCGCGCATGGCCGCGAGCATTTCGGGCGTGGTGTCTAGGGTGAAAATCACCTTGCCCAATACGGGGCCAAAAGCCGCTTGGCTATAGTAGGCCTCTAGCTCGCCCACCTCTTCGGGTGCGGCAACAATGGCGATCTCCATGTCTTCGCCCAATCTTTGGCGAACGTCTGCCAGCGTACTCTGGCCGAGTGTCAGACCCAACACCGTGCTGTTTCCCTGTGCATCAAGGGCGATTTGCCACGGTAGATTCTGGTTTGGAGGCGGGCTGTCTGTGGGCAGGTTTCTCGCGGAAAAAATCAGCGGCAAGAGCAGCCCGAGTAAGGCCAGTCCGATAACAGAAAAAGCGATTTTCATAAGTGTGGCTGGGCGTGAGAGAGCGGGCTATTTTGCCATACTGGACATGTGGCGGTTGCTTTGATGTTGAGCGTGTGGGTGGATCTGTTTGAACACTGGGAGGAAGAAAACATCATGGCGCAACTCACCCATCGACTCGTTGTGAACACATTGGATTCTTTAGAATGCATCAGCCAAACCCGTGAAGAACGACTCCGCGCCCTAGCCAGAACCCGCGCGGTACTGGACTACAACACCCATATTCAAGCGGCACGGGAAGAGGGGCGGGAGGAAGGCATGAAAACTTTGCTGCAAGGCATGATCGAAATGCGGTACGTCCCCCTTTCCCTACGAAGAGATGACTTTATTCCCCTCCTTGGAGGGGTGGCGGGCTGGCCCGACGGGGTGGTTGGGGTGGTGGTGTGGCTTGGATGTTTTTTTAAATCTGAAAAGCACCACCCCGTCAGCTTCGCTGCCACCCCTCCGTAGAGGGGAATTAAA
>CAZWRK010000021.1:0-42086 GCA_964635875.1 uncultured Aquaspirillum sp. | reverse complement strand
AGCTGCGCGCCACCGACAAGGTCGCCCTGCACGACGGCGATCTCAAGTCGAATTACGACGGCTTCGCTGGCAACCTGTACGTATCCGCTCGCAGTGCGGTGCGCCCGACGGTCATCGACCAGGCGCGCAACCCGCTCACCGAGCAGGACGGCAAGCCCTACGCTGGGTGTTACGTGAACGTCAGCATCGACCTGTACGCCCAGGACAACAACTACGGCAAGCGCATCAACGCCAGCCTGCGCGGTGTCCAGTTCGTGCGTGACGGTGATGCCTTCGGCGGTGGCGGCAGCGCCAGTGCCGACGAGTTCGACGTCGTCGAGGGTGCCGAGGCTGACGACCTGGTGTGACATCCATCGCCCTCCCTCACCGGAGGGCTCTTTGCAAGTAGCCGGCGCGAGCGTCGCGCGGACGCACCGGACACTCCGGCTAACCCTTGACCGGGGAGGTGGGGGCCATCCCGCCGCCGGCTACTTGCAAAGAGAACAAAGATGACCGCGAAGGCGGCGAGGTTGGTGTTTGTGTTTGAGGTGCATCTGGGGGATTGCCTCGATGTTCTACGGGGTATGCCTGACAACTCGGTCGACAGCATCGTCACCGACCCTCCCTATGGCCTGTCATTCATGGGCAAGAAATGGGACTACGACGTGCCGAGCGTTGAGATATGGACCGAGTGCCTGCGCGTCCTGAAACCGGGCGGCCACCTGCTCGCCTTTGCCGGAACCCGCACCCAGCACCGCATGGCCGTGCGCATCGAGGACGCGGGGTTCGAGATCCGCGACATGATCGCTTGGGTCTACGGGTCAGGATTCCCGAAGTCACACAACGGGGAGTGGGGCGGCACCGCGCTCAAGCCGGCGCTGGAGCCGATCACCGTGGCGCGCAAACCGTTGGCCGGAACCGTCGAGGCCAACTGGCGCCAGCATGGCACCGGCGCGCTGAACATCGACGGGTGCAGGGTGGCGGGCTGGAAGCCGCAGGTAACGCAAGGCATCAACAGCAACGCCACCAGCTTCAACGTGGCGAAAGAGCGCCGCATCAGCGGCGACAGCAACGATGGCCGCTGGCCCGCCAACCTGATCCACGACGGCAGCGACGAGGTGCTGGCGGCCTTTCCGCAGGCTCCTGGGCAACTCGCCAAGGCAAGCACCAGCGACACGCAACGCGCGGGGCAAAACACCTACGGCGTGATGGCGCGGGGGTCCAACGGTCAAGAGCCTCGCCAAGATAGAGGTAGCGCCGCCCGGTTCTTCTACTGCGCCAAGGCCAGCAAGCGCGACCGCGACGAGGGGCTGGACAGCTTTGCGCACGCCACCCCCGGCGATATGACTGGGGGTCGTGCCGAGGGGAGCGCCGGCCTCAACAATCCCCGCGCTGGCGCTGGCCGGACGGGCGGCGGAAAGAACACCCACCCAACCGTCAAGCCGACCGACCTCATGGCCTACCTGTGCAGGCTGGTGACGCCACCGGGCGGCGTGGTGCTCGACCCCTTCATGGGCAGCGGTAGCACCGGCAAGGCGGCGATGCGCGAGGGCTTCCGCTTCATCGGCTGCGAGATGTCCCCAGAGTACATGACCATCGCCCGGGCGCGCATATCCGCAGAACTTCTGAGGGGGCTGCTTTGACCACCCTGTACCTGGATCTCGAAACGTACAACGACCATCCGATCACGAACGGCACACACAAGTACGCGGAGACAGCCGAGATCCTGCTGCTGGCCTATGCGCTCGGTGACGCCGCCCCGCACGTGGTCGATATGACCGACCCCCGCCAGCGCGAAGGGACACCTATGCAGGCGTTTTGGGACGCATTGACCGCGTCCAGCACGATAACGGCCCACAATTCGCACTTCGACCGCACAGTGCTGCGCCACGCAATGCCGGGGTTCACGGCCCCCGTAGAACGCTGGCGCGACACGATGGTAAAGGCGCTTTGCCACGGGCTGCCCGGTGGGCTCGAGCAACTTGGCGAAGTACTTGGCCTGCCGCAGGACATGCAAAAATTGAAGGATGGCAAGGCGCTGGTGCGCCTCTTTTGCTGTCCTCGGCCGAAGTCTCAAAAGCTGCGCAGGGCAACCCGCGATACCCACCCGGCAGAGTGGCAACGCTTTGTCGAGTACGCGGCAAACGACGTCGTTGCCATGCGCGAGATCGACCGCCGTCTGCCCTCCTGGAACTACAAGGGCGAGGAGCTTGCCTTGTGGCATCTCGACCAGCGAATAAACGACCGAGGTGTTCTTGTAGACATCGACCTGGCAGAGGCCGCCATCGTCGCAAGCGAGCGAGCCAAAGCAGAACTGGCACGCCGGACGGAGGAAATCACCAACGGGGGCGTGCAAGCATCCACCCAGCGCGACGCCTTGCTGCGGCACCTGTTAAGCGAATACGGCATCGCCTTGCCAGACCTGCGCAGTGCGACGCTGGAGAAGGTACTCACCGCAGGCTACCACGGCGCCAGCGGCGAACTCCCGGAGCCCGTCCGCGAGCTGCTGCTCAACCGGCTGTCGGCCAGCACCACCTCGGTGGCCAAATACGCAACCCTCGTCAAGGCCACCAGCAAGGACGGCCGGCTGCGCGGGACGCTGCAATTCTGCGGAGCAAGCCGCACGGGGCGGTGGGCCGGGCGCCTGTTCCAACCCCAGAACCTGCCCCGCCCGACGATGAAGCAAAAGGCCATCGACGCGGGGATCAGTGCGCTGAAAGCCGACGCGGCAGACCTTGTCGGCTATGACGTGATGCAGCTGTGCAGCAGCGCCATACGAGGGGCCATAGTCGCGCCGGCCGGTAGCAAGCTGGTGGTCGCCGACTTGTCCAACATCGAAGGCCGCATGGTGGCCTGGCTCGCTGGCGAAAAGTGGAAGATGCAGGCGTTCCGCGATTATGACGCCGGCACCGGTCCGGATCTCTACGTTGCGGCCTATGCCAAGTCGTTCAACGTCAGCGTCGAGGCCGTGCTCGAGAACAAGGAAACCGGCGACGGCATGATGCGGCAGATCGGCAAGGTGCAGGAACTCGCGCTGGCGTATCAAGGCGCTGTCGGTGCCTTCTCCTCGATGGCCGCCATATACGGCGTGGACCTGCCGGAGGATCAGGTGCTGGCCATTGTGAAGGCATGGCGGGCCGCGCACCCCGAGGTCGTCGGCTTCTGGTACGACCTGGAGCGGACAGTCCTGCGCGCCGTCGGTCAGCCGGGTGTTACCCTCACCTGCCGCAGGCTCAAGGTGCGGCGTGACGGGTCGTGGTTGCGCATCGCACTCCCATCAGGCCGCTGCCTCTGCTACCCGAGCGTCGCGCTGGACGCAGATGGGCGCATCACATACATGGGCGTGAACCAGTACACCCGCAAGTGGGAGAGGCTGCAGACCTACGGCGGCAAACTTGTCGAGAACGTCACCCAAGCCGCTGCGCGCGACGTCATGGCCAACGGTATGCGATTGGCCGAGGCAGCGGGCTACGCCGTGCTGCTGACCGTGCACGACGAACTCATAACCGAAGCCCCGGACACTCCTGAATACAGCGCGGAGGCGCTTGGCGATCTGCTCGCCGCCGCCCCGCCATGGGCTGACAGCAAGCTGCCACTGGCCGCTGCCGGGTTTGAGACGCTGCGGTACAAAAAAGACTGACAGCCGGGTGTTGCAAACAACCTCGAATTTGTACTAGGCTACAACTTCACAAGGGACAGTAGTAAAAACAAAGTAGGTAACAAGTATGTCAGAACTCAAAGAGCGCGACATCGAGCGGCACCTCGTCAAGCGCGTCAAGGAACTCGGCGGCGAGGTGCGCAAGGTCCAGTGGATCGGTCGGCGCGGTGCGCCTGATCGGCTGGTGATGCTGCCGAAAGAGGCTTACGTGGATGACGACCACTGCGCCATCTGGGTCGAACTCAAAGCCCCCGGCAAGAAGCCCGAACCGCACCAGCTGCGCGAGCACAACCGGATGCGCGCCATGGGTCAGCGTGTCGAGGTCATCGACAGCATCGAAGGAATCGAGGAGTTGCTTAAATGAACGGCGCCCACCTGTTCTTCATATCCGTGACCGTTGCCATCGGCGTCATGCTGATCGCCGTGGTCATCTACAACCTGCACCGCTACATCGAGAAGCAGGACCAGGAAGTCGACATCGACACCCAGCTGGCCATGGAGTCCGTGCGCCGCATGCTGGAGCGCGAGACGGGTCGCGAGGTGTCGGTGGCATATCGCAATCGAGGGTACTGGTGGGCGCAGACCGCCCGCGGTCCCATCCGCGTCGACGAACTCCTGCGCCAGGGGTACGTGCGCGTCGGCATGACTGACGAGGTGGTGAAGTGAGCTATCAACTCCGCTGCTGGCATAGCGCCTGCAAGCACAAGGACACGTGCCAGCGGTACCAGGATCGCACCAAGTCGTCACCATCGACCGGGCACCATGACCGCCTATGCTGGACCACGTTCCCCGCTTACGCGCCGGTGGAGAAGAAGTCGTGACCCTCCAACTCCGCGAGTACCAGCACCTCGTCGTCGACCATATCCTCAAGACGCCACGGTGCAACCTGTTCGTCCCCATGGGTGCCGGCAAGACGGTCAGCACGCTGACCGCCATCGACCTGCTGACCCTCACCGAGGACGTGCTGCCGGTGCTCGTCATCGCCCCGCTGCGCGTCGCGCAGTCCACGTGGCCGGACGAGGTGGAGAAGTGGGCTCACCTGCAGCACCTCCGGGTGTCGGTCATCGTCGGTGATGCCGCTGCGCGACGTGCTGCCCTGCGCAAGCCCGCCGACATTTACACAATCAACTACGAAAACCTCCCCTGGCTTGCCGAGGAAGTCGGTGCCGACTGGCCCTTCCGCATGGTGGTCACCGACGAGGCCAGCAAGCTGAAAGGCTTTCGCCTCCGGCAGGGCAGCAAGCGGGCGCAGTCGCTGGCGAAGTACGCCCACTCGCAGGTGGACCGCTACGTCGGGCTGACCGGCACACCAGCGCCCAACGGGCTGGTGGACTTGTGGGGGATCAGCTGGTTCCTCGACAAGGGTCAGCGTCTCGGCCGCACGTTCGACTCGTTCAAGGCGCGGTGGTTCCAGTCCATCCAGGTGGGCGCTGACCGCAACGCCGTCCGGCTCGACCCGCTGCCGTTTGCACAGACCGAGATCGAGGACCGGTTGCGCGATGTCTGCATGACCATCGACATCAAGGACTGGCTCGACATCGACGACCCGGTGGTCAACAAGATCCGCGTCACGCTACCGCCGAAGGCTCGCCGCCTTTACAAGGAGATGGAGCGCGACATGTTCATGGTCCTGGCCGGCGAGGAGATCGAGGCGTTCAACGCTGCCGCCAAGACCATGAAGTGTCTGCAACTGGCCAACGGCGCGGTTTACACCAACGACGCCGGCGACTGGCAAGAGGTTCACGACGAGAAGATCAAGGCGCTGGAGTCGGTCATCGAGGAGGCGTCCGGCATGCCGGTGCTGGTGGCGTACCACTTCAAGTCAGACCTGGCGCGACTGCAGCGGGCCTTCCCGCAGGGCCGCCACCTCGACAAGGATCCACAGACCATCCGCGACTGGAACGACGGCAAGGTGCCGGTGCTGTTCGCCCACCCGGCCAGTGCCGGCCACGGCATCAGCCTGCAGGACGGCGGCAACATCCTGGCGTTCTTCGGGCTGAACTGGAACCTCGAGGAGCACATGCAGATCATCGAGCGTATCGGCCCCACCCGCCAGAAGCAAAGCGGGTACGACCGCCCGGTGTTCCTGCACTACATCATCGCCGAGGGCACCGTCGACGAGTTGGTGATGGCCCGGCTTGAGAGCAAAAAGAGCGTGCAGGAAATCCTGCTCGCAGCATTGAAAGAGGTGAAGTGATGGACATTGAAGCGATTGTGACAAAGTACGTTGACGACTGGTATAGCCAGCCCTTTGCTGACCCGGAAGATTTCATCCGCGCCGCCCTGACCGAGCTTGCTGCGGGGTATGAGGAGCGCATCCACCAGCTTGAGGCGGAGCGGGAACAAGAGAAAGATGAATCATGTCTCACATGCGCCAATCGTGGGCGAGTGAACGGACTGTCGCAAGAGACATACTGCGACGGGTGCGTGTTCCAAGAATCGTGGAGGTCTAACCATTACTCCGCCATCGCCGCCACGAAGGAGAAGAAGTGATGGGAATCAGCAAGAAGCAACGCAAAATAATTTGGGAAAAAAGCGGAGGAAAGTGCTGGTACTGCGGATGCGATCTTCCTGAGCGCGGATGGCATGCAGATCATGTCAACGCCGTCATCCGTGGCAGCGCCATCGTCAAGAACAAGGCAGGCAGCATGTACTCGCACCGCATCGTCAGCACCAACGAAAAGCTATGGCCGGAGAATGACACTATCGACAACCTCGTTCCTGCTTGTGCGCCCTGCAACCTTTTCAAGTCAACGTATGGGCTTGAGTTCTTCCGGGCCGAAATCGCCGCCCAGGTTGATCGTGCCCGCAAGTCGTCGGTCAACTTTCGGACTGCGGAGAGATTCGGGCTAGTACAGGCCGTTGATCGCCCTGTTGTTTTCTGGTTTGAGCAGGAGCGGCTTGCCGCCGCCCCGCAGCCGAAAAAGGAGCAACGCCATGACTGACAAGATGCGGGATGATGCAATCCGTGAGGCTGCACGGAATCATGCCGGAGACGAGTATTTCAACGCCGACAGGGCGTACCTTCTTGTTTCTCCATATTCTGGTCGCATATTCGATGCGGGATTTGATAGGGGATGGCAA
Source organism: uncultured Aquaspirillum sp. (assembly GCA_964635875.1). Classification (GTDB taxonomy): domain Bacteria; phylum Pseudomonadota; class Gammaproteobacteria; order Burkholderiales; family Aquaspirillaceae; genus CAZWRK01. Next base: position 35,365 of record CAZWRK010000021.1, on the reverse strand, counting down.
GCCGCGCAGGCCGAACAGTCCGTGCCGGAGGGGTGGATTCCGGTAAGTGAAAGGCTGCCGGAGCACAACACGCACGTTGTCGGTCTGTGGCAGTACCCCAACGGGGTAACTGAGTTCGACATTGTGTTCTATGAATACGACGGCGAATGGTTCTGCGAATCGGTGCGCGCCCCGGACTACTGGTGTGCGCTGCCTTATGCAGCGCCGCCCGCAACGCCGCAGAAGAGTGAGGTGAAGTGATGGACAAGATGCGCGAAGAATTTGAGCGTGACCACGGCCCGCTGTCTGACGACAAAGATATGCAGAAGTATTTTGCACGCCACGAATGTGCAATGCAGTGGGCATGGCAAGCCGCCAAGTCCGTGCAGGATGCCGAGCAACCTCACGTGCACGAGTGGGGCGCCGCAAACCCCGACGGCACCGCTAACTGCGCGTGCGGGGCAGTGCGGCCGTGACCGGTAACCACTACCCCGAGGAGACTCGCCAGTACGCACGCAAGCGGCGCCTGGCGGGAGCCTCTTACCTGACGATCACGCACGAGGTGTCTGCGCTGTCCGGGCGGCCCACGTCGCACAAGACAGTGCGGTCCTGGTGTAGTGACATCGCCCCCTTCCGCGCTGACAAGCAGCTATGGCCGAGCCGCTGGATCAAACGCGCCCGCGAACTTAGGCGAGAGGGGGTGTCAATTCACCGCATCTGCCTCATTATCGAGATCGAATCCAAGCGACCGGTGCACCACTCGGTCGCGAGCTACTGGCTACAAAAGGAGAAAGAGAAAAATGCCAGACATCGCAGACGAAGCCAACGACGTAGTGCAACAGGCGGCGGATCTCGCCATCGCGAAAGCGGTGGCCAGTGCCAAGGCCATCCTGCCAGGGATCCCGGGGGACTGTGACCTCTGCGGGGAGTGGACCAGCCGTCTCGTCGGCGGTGCCTGCGCCCCTTGTCGTGACCGATACCGACTCGCGTGACCCTGATCCGCTGCCGGAGGTCGCGGATAGTTTCGGGCAGGTCAGTCCTGCCCGAACACGCCGAGGATGCCGAGGATCAGCAGCACGGCACCGATACCTGCGCCGACCAGCAACGCGATGGCAAAGAGGAAGGCGGTCATAGCAGCGCCACCTCTGCGTCGCGACGACGCACCAGGCCCAGCAGCACCTTGCCACCGGCGCGCACCCAGCGGCGGAATTGCCCCGGCACCTCGTCCCACTCCCCTGCGTTAACCTTTCGGCGCAGCGTGCTGCTGCCCAGCGCCCCGTGGCCGAGGTTGAACGCGAAGTCGCACAGCGCCGCCACGCGGCCGGGTGTATCTGCACCGGGGCACAGTCGCAGGGTCTTGGGGAGGAAGTGCTGCCGCACGTGGAAGTGCAGCAGCTGGATGGCTCGCTCGCGGGTGATGGGCGGGTCGGTCAACTTCACCTTGCGCCCGTCCTCGTAGAAGGTGGCTCCGACCCCGATGGTCGGAACACCAGCGGGGCACATGTACGGCCGCAGGTAGATGCCCTCGAACTTGATACAGAGGGCAACCACCAGCCGGACAGCCTGCTCGATGTCCATCACTTGCCGCGCTTGGTCAGCTGGCGGTCGGCGAGGAAGATGCCGACAGCGGCAGAGAAAACGTTGACGTGCCAGTCGTTCAGAACGAACCCGAGGGCGACGATCTCGGCCGCCATCGCAATGGCTGCCATCGTGGCAAAGCCCGGCCGTATGCTGGCGTTCCACGCATCGACCCAGGCTACACCCGTCTGCCGGGTGGTGGCCTTGACAGTCTCGACCCACGCTTCCAGTTCGCCGGCCTCGGTGGCGGCTTCCTGCTTGACGTAGACCTCTTTGATGCCGAGTTCCGACTGCAGCTTCATCGACTGCAGGTTGCGCGTATGGGCAGCGGCTTCCAGTCGTGCCTGCTGCTCGAACCGCTCGATCTCGTACTTGTGTTCCTGGCGCTTGGTGATGAAGGTGGACACCTCACCCCACAACATGCGGAAGGCGTTGCCGCCAAGGAAGGAGAGAACTGCGCTCATACCTGGCCCCCTTTGCTGACGAACCAGCCGGCGACGATCAGCGCAATGCCGACCACCCACTTTCCGAAGCGAGCCATTCCGTGCGCCTCGCTGACTTTGTCGTTGATGGTGTCCAGCTTCTTGCCGAACTTGGTGATGGTTTCGTGGATGTCCTCGATCTGTTTCTGTCGCTCGCGACGGGACTCGCGGAACTCGTCGAGGAACGCCAGCAGCCGGGCATCATGGACGGCCACGCGCGCCTCGATGGCCGATTGCCGGTTACGCATCTCGTCCACCGCCTGCCACAACGTATCTGTATCGACCATCCATCTCGCCCCCATACCACCTTTGTCAATGCTGCAAAGGTAGCCGCCCGACTGCTTGGCAGGTGCACCATAAAAAAGGCCCACCGAAGTGGGCCGCGCTCTGAGGGGAAGGGTTACGAATAAGTGCGAACGATGACGAGTCCTATCTGACCCTCGCCAGAGTAGTTTCCTGTTGCTCCGTTAATGCAAACAGAGCCAGATCCGCCACCACCGATCCCGATTGCTCCGAATCCAACACCGTTACCGGCCATTGTGCCGCCCATCCCCCATAGCGAATCACCGCCTTTGCCAGTGATGACTTGAGTTGCTGAGAGCCTGCGAGAAACGTCGCCCTGCTGGCCATTTTGAATTTGCAGAATTGTCCAGAAAGAGCCAGGGGTAGTGGCAGCGCCACCTAGTCCACCTGTTGCAATGCCAACGGTGCTTCCATTTGCAAGATTGGTCCCGGGTTGCCCGCCAGTGCATTGAATGTATTGGCTGCCGGAAGATGAAAAGCGAGAAGTTCCTCCGGCGTTCCCTGTGGCGTTTGCTACCCCTGTTCCTCCCGCTCCAACTGTAACTTGCTCAAATGCCGCCAGTTTGTTGGCTGGAATAAGAGCATGGACGAAAGCTCCACCGCCTCCGTTTGCGCCTACAGCTATGTTCCCTGCGGTAGAGTTCGCAGCCCCTCCACCAGAGGCACCGCCGCTGACAACAATAATTTCAACAATACCGCTTTCAGATGTTGCGCCCAAATAGTACGGGTTGATCCAATTTGTTGAGCCCACGGAATTGTATACCTGGACATCAACAAGCCGGCCAATTATCTCTGCCGTTGGCATAACACCAAGCGTTGTACGCATCGCCGCCGCATCCGCGTCGTTAAGCAAGGTCAAGGCGAACGGCGTTGTGTCGTCAGCCAGGGTGTTGAGCACCGTCAACTGCGATGGGGTGAACAACGAAATCTCCGCAACGTCTAACGTGACCACCTCGATGTTGTCCGTACCGATCGGCGGTGCTGCCGCGAACGTAAGTGTTGTGCCGCTGATGCTGTACTGGTCTTTTTGCTGGTACACCCCGGAGATGTATATCTGGGTGTTGCGCTCGTTGCCCGGATCGGTGCTTAGGGGGAACGCAGTTTGTGCCCCCGTACCGCTGAAATTCTGCACTGAGATGGTTCCGGAGTTGGTATTTTGCCAAGCGGTTCCGTTGTAGACGCGCATCTGCTTGTCGACTGTGTTGAAGTAATAATCCCCCTCGTTCACCGCGCTGCCATTGGGCCGGGTGGCGGGGTCACTGGACAGTGCGCCGTAGTAGTAGGTGCTGATCGCACCGTCCACGGTCGGGTTGCCGTCCTCGTCGAACGTGAGGAACTTGCCGGCGCGCACGGCCTTGACCGGCAACTCGCCAGCGATGGTGCCGTCGGAGATCGGGAACCGCATGCCGCGATTGATAAGTCCGATAATCTGCTGCACGAAGATGGTCAAACGGTCCAGCGCGTTGCTGATGACCTTCGGGTAAAACCCACCCTGGTTGGTCAGGTCAACCGGCTGCAGGTAGTCGATCTCGCTGGTGACGGTCAGCTTGAACCCCGCCGCCATGTTGCCGGCGACCAGTGTCACCGAACCCCCGGGGTTGGCGTCCTGGTTGCCGTTGAGCGTGACGGTGTAGTCGGTCGTCAGCGTGAGAGTCGACTCGGTGTTGGTGGCCTCGTCCAGCTTCACGACCAGCAGGTCGCTGGCCGAGAAAACCTTGAACGAGAACGAGAAAGTGTCGGTGGTGCCGTTGCCGGTATATGGGCCGGCGATGCGCACCTGGCTGGAGATGGTCACAGCTAAACCTCCTGGGGGACTGACAGCAGGCTACCCCCCGGGAGGTTTAGCAGGTGCACCGGTTACTTGCTCTCCGGGCTCGCCACCCCCGTCACCGCGCCACGTGCCATGTCCGCCGCGCTGGTCGGGTTTATGTCGTCGGCAGCGACCCCGGTCAGGTAGCCGATGGGGCGGGCGGCGATATTGCCAGGTAGACCGACCGACATCGAGATCAGCGTACCGACATCACGCACGGCCTTCTGCGAACTGCCCTCCTCGGCCACGGCCTTGTAGACCGACACCGGTGCCTTGACCGCACTCTCGAGCATCGAGATGGCCGGGCTGGTGCTGATGCGGTCGTCATATGGCTTGTCGTTCCACGTGTTGACCGTGGTCGTCACCAGCTGACCACCGACCGGGACCATCGCCGTAGCGTTGCGCAGCGGTGCCCAGAGGAAGGTTGCCGCCAGCCAGTCGTCGAGGTAACCGTCGTCGTCCTCGTCATCCGGGCCGCCACGGAACACCTGCATGATGGCCTCGCCGACGATGGCCGGGATCAGGAACCCCATGGTCAGGATGTACAGCCCGCGCCCGTAGCCCTTGCGCAACCCCATGTCGCGGGTCAGGTTGACGAACTCGGTGCCGAGCAGGTTGGCCTGCATGTTGAAGTACCCGGCGAACTGCGTGAACATCCGGACGAAGGCGTTGCCCGACTCGATGCGGCTGATGTCCTCCGGCAAGGTAGACCCCTGCGTCTGGCGAATCACACCGTTGGCGAACTGCACCGCCTCGTCGTGCTCGGCCCCCTGCTCGACGGCCTGGTTGTAGGCGGCCGTCCAGATAATCGGGGACATAACATTGTCGAGGCCCGACTGCAGGAAGTAGGAGTGCTTCATTGTCCACGCCTGCCCGCGCTCCAGCAGCGACGGGTTTAGCAGGATGTCATTGATGGCGTCGGTCATTATCGCCACCTCGTTGTCCATGCGGGTGGCCATGTACGGCGACGCCTCGGCCACCGAGCGAACCAGGTCGCGCGGCGCGCTGATGTAGTCCGCCATCGCCGACTTGAGCAGTCGCGGCTTGACCTTGACCGCTGCCATCGAGAAGCCCGTGGCCTGCTGCACGGCGTTGGCCAGGTTGCCGAACATGGCGGCCATGCCAGCACGTGACCGCAGCACCGAGAAGAATCGCATGGTGCCAGCACTGCCGGGCACCGGCGTCTCCACCTGTTGCTTGGCTGCACGGTGCAGCCACGGGGTCAGCATACCGGGGATGGCTGCCGGGTCGACACGCCCCAGCGCCTGCCCGACCTTCTTGGACAGGACGCGCTGCACGTCGCGCACCGGCATCTCCATGTAGGAGAACATCAACACCTTGTCGACGTGCTGGGCCAGCGTGCGCAGGTCGAGCATGAGCGGCTTGTTGTACTCCACGCGCGCCTTGGTGAACCCCTTTGCCGTGGTCGGGAAGGCGTAGGACATCGCCGCGTTCTCCTCGTCGGCCAGCTTGCGCAGGTCCGCATCCTGCACCACCCGGCTGTCGACCATCGCCGGCACGTAGCCGCCACGGTATTCGCCGAAGGGTGTCTGCAACGGGCGGGCGGTCACCTCGTCGAAATACTTGCCGAACACGTCGCGGTGCGTCTTTTGCGCCAGCGGCTTGGTCGACTCCAGCAAGTCCCACACGCCCTGGGCGAAGTCAAAATGCGCTTTGGTGATCTTGCCCTCGGCGACCATCCGGTCGATGAAGGCGTCCCAGCGTGCAGTGTTGACCGTGCCGTCGGCGTTCTCGGTGGCCCAGCCACGGCCCAGCAGCAGCTTGCGCATGTTGCTGTCGTTACCGGTGTGCAGGATGGCGTGCACGATCTCGTTGATGGCCGAGCCCCCGGAGTCCCTGCCGAAGGTGTAGCCGAGTTCCGGTGCCGCGATAACCTGCGGCTTGAGGGTGTCGGCGATGGTGTCCACCAGGTCGCGGAACTCGCGCAGGCGCACCGCCTTCTCCGCACGGTAGGCGTCCGCAGCCTGCTTGATAGGGCCGAACACGAAGCGGGTGAACGGGCCGCCGAAGTCCTTACCGTCCATCTTGATGGCCCACGACTCGACGCGGGTGGCAAAGGCCAGCAGCGACTTGAACCGGGCCAGCGTCTGCTCGGCCGGTGTCACGGCGGAGCCTTCACCGGGGATGACGTCGGGGATGCCGATCTCGTCGAGACGGGCGTACAACTCGTCCTCGATGTCCTGCCGGTCGAGCAGGTCGCCGCCGAGTTCCATCTGGCGGGAGCGACGGGCGAGGTGCAGCAGGGTGTCGATCTCATCCTTGAGCCCGCGCATCTCCTCGACGGTCATCTCCTTGATCGGCTTGGCGTTGGCCTCTGCCGCTGCCACCGACTCGGACACCACGGCGAACATCTCCGGGTCGTTCGACTGGAGGGTCTTGATGTAGTCCGCTGCCCGCTGGGTCTTGGCCGGGGCGATCCCGTACTGGCCCAGAATGACACGCACCGCGTTGACGATGTCCATGTCGTAGGTCTTAACCAGCTTGTCATCGGGTCGGCGAGCGAACTCCGACCACTTGCGCAGCAGCTTGTCGGTTTCCTGCACCGCCTCGTGGGCCGCTTTCGTGGCGTAGAGGTTGACCAGTTGATTGCGCTTCTCGGCCCCGGCCACCTGCAGGTTACCCTCGCGCACGGCCTTTGCGGCGTTCTTCGCAGCCCTGCCCTCGGCGTTGCCGTAGGCCACCGCGCTGCGGCGCAGGTCGCTGATGCGCAGACGGGCGACCATCGTGGCGGCGTACTCCTTCGCAGCCTGCGCCAGTATCTTGGGGCGGCCGGTCGCACGGGCCAGTGCGTTGGCCTCGGTGGCGACCATGCGGGCGCGCACCTCGTTGTGGATGGCACGGTCGGCCTCGCGCTCGATGGCGTCGGGCGTTGCCAGTTCGCCGTACTGCTCGAGCATGCGTGCGTCAGTCAACCCCTCGACCACGATGCGGGGGTTCTCGGCCGCTGCCACGGTGCGCACCATCTCGTCACCCGAGGCGTAGCCGAACTTGTCAGCGAGCAGGTCAGGGTGCCAGCCGCCGTTTTTCACGACCATGCGCAGGTTGACCAGGTGCTCGATGATCTGCTCGGGCAACCCCATGTCGATCAGGCTGGCTTCATTCAACCGGCCGGCGACCACGGCCTCCGGGTTGTTACCCTCGCCCTGCATCGGCGAGGCGAACACAGCCGGGTCGACCCGGTTGCTGTAGACCTTGCTGCCACGCATCTCGGCGTCGAAAGACTCCTCGAACTCGCGCACGTCAGCCTTGCCGTTACGGTCGACGGCAAGGTAACCCTCCTCGGCCAGCGCCTCGACCATAGCGTCGATGCTCTTGCCGCCGGACTTGCGCAGCACCGGCTTGCCGAAAACCGGCTGGGGAATCTTGTCAGTGACACCCCAAGTGGACTCAACGTCGGCCGCATCCAGCCCGCCCAGCTTGGCAATGGCCACGAACAGGGAGTCGACTTGTGGATCCAGCGCCTTGCCAGACTTGCGCGGCTTGGTCGGGGCGACCTTGTCGTCCGGCAGCACCTTGCCGGTCAGGAACTCCCACGCCCGGTAGACCGGCTGACTCATCACCTCGCGGCGCACGTCGATGCGCACCTCGCGACGGCGGGCGGCGCTTTCCTTTTGGAGTCGCTTGATCTCCTTGTTGCGGGCGTTGCGGCTGTACTGCAGGTCGCGCAGGGCGCGAGCCTGGAGATCCTGCACGGCGTCGGCAGTCGCCTCGGCACTCAACCCCTGGATGCGAGCGAACTCCTCCGGCGTCAGGCCGGCGTTGTTCGCCTCGGCCTCGGTGCGGAACAGGGAGATCATGCTGCGCCCCTGCTCGGCCAGTGCGATCTCCTCCTCGGTGGCCAGCATACGGTCGAAGATGGCGCGCACCTCGTCGTTCAGCTTGCCCGCTTCCGGGTGGCCGGCGAGAAAGTCGCGCAGGGACTTGTAGACGCTGGTCAGCCACGCGCGGAACTTCTGGAAGTAGGGCTGCAACTCGATGCTGGGCGCCTTACCCTCGAACAGATACGCCTCGAACGACTCTGCCGTGCGCTCGTGGTAGACGCGCTTCTCCTCGAAGTCCATCGTGTGCCACTGGCGCAGCTGCTCCTCGATGGTGCCCTGCACCCCGTGCCACTTGAGCAGTGCCGACACGTCCTTGACGATAGCCTGCTCGCCGTCGGTGAGGTCAGTGCCGCGTGCCAGCAGGTCGCTGACCAGGGCGATGTCAGCCTCGAAGAAGTAGTGCCCCGTCTCGTGCAGGAACGTGGACAGGTTGGCGTTCTTGAGCAGCGCCATCGTGTTGGTTGACGGGCGATAGAACCCGCGCGCCTGCTGCTGGTTCTGGTTCTGGTTCTGGTAGAACGTGTTGAGTATCTCGACGGCGTTGTCGTCAAAGATGACATAGTTGTAGGAACCCTCGCCCGCGCCACGGCTGGTGCCGTCCAGGTACTTGATACCGGCGATACCGGCGTCGTGCAGCAGCTTGGAGATATACTCCTCGCGCTGGGCAACGGTGCGACCTTCGTTGATCCGGTCGTCGGCGCCGAGGTTGTTGTGCAGGGCGCCGCCGGTCATCTTGTCGAAGCCCTTGGCGATGATCGAGCGGGTGCCCTCGTCCAGCAACTCGGACGTTTTCAGCGACTCCAGCGCAGCGCGCACCTTCTCCGGCTGCTCGGACAGCGGCTTGTCCCACAGCAGGTACTCGCCATCCTCGGGGATGTTGACCTCGTAGAGTTGACCACCGCTGTTGCGAGTCACTTGCTGCTTGCTGAATTCCTCGTACAACTGCCTTGTGCGATCGACATCATACGGAGCCCTCGCGCCAAGTTCGCTTTCAGCCCAATCCTTATCCACAGGGCCATATTCTTGGGCGGTATGCGCCATGTCAGCAGCGATGAATGCGTCGTGATCCGAGCTGGTGTACTCAACTCCACCGATCTTGTACGACCAGTCGCGCTTCCCCTTCTCCAACGTCTGCCGGTAATACTCCGCCACCTCCCTCTTGCCCGCGAAGTACAGACCCCAGCCATAAACCTGGGCACCCTCACCCTTGCCCATGTGCTCCAGCGAGAACTTGTCGAACCGGTACGGGCTTCCGTGGAAAGCCGACTGGAAAAGAATATCCTGCTCTGCGTCGACAGCCTTGATCGCCTTCATGCGGGCGCCGGGCTTCTTCGGGTCATAGGTCTTGATCGTCAGACCCTTACCCTCAAGGGCAGCGACAACATCCTGTGGCGTACCCTTCGGGACAATCGCAACAGTGAACTCGGAGAGGTCCACCGAGCGTTGCATCTTTGTCTCGAAGTATTCGGTCGGCAGGTTATTAAGGTAGCTGAGGTAGTCGCGGATAATCTTTTCCGATTCCGCGTTGATCTTGAACGCCTCGCGCCACCCTTTCGGACCCTCGGCAATGGCGCGGGATGCGTCGTCCATATACCCCCACCCGTTCGCGTCGTACTTGTAGAAACGCTTGAGGTCGTTGAGTGTGTCAGACAGTCGGGCTTGCGATTCACTTTTAGCCTTCTGCATGTCAGCGCCGGACACGATCTCCCCGCGCCGGTTCTGCACTGCCTGCACAGAATCCAACTCGGCCGCAAACATCGCACGGATGTTGCCGGCGCCGTAGTTGAACCCTTCGCCACCGCGCAACTCCTTAATCATCTGCGCGGTCACGTTGTCGAGGGTGTAAGGTATCCGTCGGCTTGGAGAGATCTCGAGTTTCTTGTCGCCGAGTATTGGAGCGGCCAAGTCCTTGACCCACTTCTCGAAGGCGTCCGACTGCGCAGGGGTGCGCAGCTTCTTGGCGATGTCCTGGCGCAGCACGCCGGTGTCGACGCCGTTTTCATTAACGTACCTGGACACCTTTCGCGCGAGTTCGTCGAGGAACCGGAAGGTGACCTCGCCGTCATCCTCAAAGTAGTGCGACCGCATCTTGTCGGCGAGATCCGTCTCGCCCGCCTGCTCCACCTGGGCTACGGCGTCCGAGTAGTATTTCTTTGCAATCACAGCAAAATCAGGGTTCTCTCGCAGCGAGTAAGACCTTTCGGCGTAGGGCAGCTTGGCGGCTTTCTTTATCTCAGCAGGGACTTTCTGTTTCTTGCTTTTCGGAGCCTGCCCAGTCTCGGTCAGGTAGAGCAACTTGACTGCATCGGAACGCGCCAGCGCATCGGCGCCATAGCGGCCAACTTCATCAATGTCGGCAATGCTGAAACCACCCGGGAGGGCGCGCAGTTTCTCCAGCAGGGCGTCAAACCTCTTGGGGTCAGGCTTGTACACCGGTCGGGGTTGCCGAGGAGAGTAGACGTCTGCGTTGAACGTGCGGGCGCCGTCTGACTCAAGTATCTCCTTTGGTGCCAGCAGGGTGATGTCGCCAAACCCCTCAAAACCTCCGGTGGTTGTACGACCGACACCAAGTGACGGGGCAGGGAGCCCGCCGAGGTCGAGCGCGTGGCGGATCTTCTCGGCAGTGATGTTGTGGCCGACATACAGGTCACGGGGTTCCTGCTCAACCCCCGCATTACCATCTTGGTAATACTGCTGCTCGACCTGCACCTCGATAACCTGCTCGGCCTCGAACGCGACGAACTGGATCGGCCCGTCCACCTCGGTGTAGTCGATGGCGATACCGTCGTACCCCGCAGCGCGCAGGGCTTCGCGGAAGGCGGTGGCCTCCTCGACAGACTGGAACTCAGGGAGTTCGGACTGCGTGAATACGCGCGGGTTGCGGATGTCCAGGCGGTACTCGCCCACCCGGCCGCCGGTGTTGTCGGCGTAGGTCTGGGCATCGCTGCGCCAGTTGGAGAAGAACACCCCGAGGCCGGAGGTGGCGTAGCCGGACGCCTTGCCGAACTGCTCGGGGTTGAAGTTGTCGGGCGTTACTGCGCCGTCGGCGCTGCCTCGGAAGATGCGGGCAGGCTTTCCGTCTGGGCCGCGTACTGCCGTAGCAGATTGCCATCCACTCCGGGCGGCGGTTCCTGCGACAGTTCGGCCAGCGACTTGACCGGCTCGCTGACCACCGGCACCGGCTTGTTGGGCGCGTCCACCAGCGCCTGCAGTTCGGGTCTTAGCACGTTGTGCCTCCTCGGGCGTCATCATCCCCTGCGCGACCAGGAAGTCGATCACGTCAGGGCTCATCTTGGAATCTACAACCTCGGGGTTGTTAAAATCAACGCCGTCGGTCTGGTTGAGAAAATCTCCATGAATGCTTGAGTCGACGCCTCGTGCGGGAAATGTCTGCTCGCGGACGTCGAAAACCTCGGAAATGCGCGGCCCTGTTTTAGCATTGCTGTACCCAACCACGGCGTCGTATCCGGATGCGCGAACAGCGTGCGCAACCGCGATCTCTTGCAGCGCATATCTAAGCGTATTCCCCTCGCGGCTGACACGCTCTATCTGGGGGGCGAGGCTCACACTTTCCGGAGCGTACTGGTCCAGGAACTCCTCAATAAGTTGCAGCTTTAGCGCAGGGTCTGGGCGCATGTAGTTTCCGCCGCGAGTGATGACTTGCGTCACTGCGCGACTCATCTCGGCCAAAGCCTCTTTACCTTTCAGCTGCTTGAAAGCCTGCTCAGGGGCCGCGCCACCAGTCGCCCCCTTAACAAAAAGCGGGCGCCGAATGAGCGTTGCGGAGTTAAACCGCTCGTTGCCGCCGTAGCCGGTTTTAGCGTTCCGATAGTGCTTTACGTCGGCAGACTTGGCTGGGAGATAAAAAACACCTGTACGGATAGCCTGCGCACCTTCCTGCTCAGGCTTCTGGAACCTGACCAAGTCGATAAGGAGTCCTTCGTCCGTTATCTCAGCCCCTTGGGTGTTGGCGACAGCATCGGCAAAAACCTGGTCAGTCGGCAACTCAAGGGGGACATTCGTGGTGAGCGCCTGTTCAGGGGTTACCTGCGTCAACGTGTCCGCCGTTCCCGGCATCGGCTCGGCCATGACCCGCAGGCGCTGGGCCTGCTGCTCGAAAAACTGCTCGGGGGTGATGCCGAGTTGGGACGCACGTACCGCAACGCGGGACGCGATCAGGGTGGCGTCGAACTCGTTCTTGTCCGGGGTGAACCGACCCAGCGCGTTCAACTCGTCGAGCAGGGTCTGCTTGACGCGGTCACGTGACGCACGGAACTCGTCGTCGACCTGGGCACTGGCCAGTTGCGCCTCAACCTGCGCCTGCAACTCGGCACCCTGCGTCTGGTAGAACTCTCGCGCCTCGGCACGGGTGAACCCGGACGGGTCGACCTTCACGATGTCGGCCAGCTGCTGCGCGAAGTCGGTCGGGGCGATGCGGGCCACGTACTCGCCGAGTGGGATCTCGACCATGCCGCCGGTGGCAGCCTTCTCCGCGATCTGCTCAGCGACAGCCGGGGACACGGCAGCAACCTGCTCGGCAACACCGGACTGCAGCAGCGCGGTGGCGTCGATGTAGATGCGGTCGCTACCCTCGGCGGCCGCCTCTTGCACCAGCGACTCGACGGCTGCCGGGTCGCGCTTGAGCACCTTGCTGGCCTTTGCCAGTTCGTTCAGTTTCTCGATGCCGGCGGCCGTGCGCTCGCCGTCAGCAGCCGCCTGCTGGTCACGCATCGCAAGGCGCTGCACACCCTGGAACCCGGCACCGGTCACTGCACCTGCCAGCATGCCCATGGCGGCGGCGTTACCGACACCCTCCAGCAGCGGCTTGTCCTCGGCAAAGTTGGACCAAATCTGTTCCTGAGCCGACTGCGGCAATTCCTCGAAAACACCCTCGGTCAGTCCGGCCTGCGCCAGTTCGCGAGCGAGTGAGGTGCGCACGGTGGCCTGGGTCATCTGGCCGCTGGCCAGTGCGGTGTCAATGTCACCAATGCCCAGCTTCTGCGCCAACTTGCCGCCGACAGCAGCGAACAGAGCCGTACCTGCGCCGAGGCCGACGGCAGACACCTGCTCCTTGCCCGTGAGCAGACCATCCTCGTTGTTGGCGCGGAACTGCGAAGCGGCAGCACCGGCACCGAGAATACCCTCACCGGCAGCACCTGCGGCCAGTGCGCCGACACGCGGGGCAGCAGCAACGATGCCACGGGCGATGCCGGCACCGCCGAGGATCTGGGGAGCGGATTCACCGACCGTTACCGCAATGGTCGACGGGTTGGCAATGGCGGCGGACAGCGTGTCGAGGAACCCGTCAGCCTGGCGCACCTCCCGGTTGGCCGCCTGCTGTGCCGGGGAGAACATGGTGTCGAGGATCTCGCTGGCGTCATTGAACCGGACGCCGATGCTATCCAGCCCACGGCCGACACGCCCGCCAGCGACGATGTCCAGCAAACCGACAGCCGCGTTCGGCAGCCCCACCGCACCCTTGAGTGCAGTGACGCCGACGTCCCGCAGCGTTCCCGTGATCGTGCGCTCGATGCCGGCCAGGTTCTCCGCGTCGTCATGCGCCAGCTTGGCGAAGTCGGCGTCGGTGAACTTGCGGCGCAGTGTCGGGGCGTCGGCCGTGACTTTCTCAAGCTCAACCATCCGCGCCTGGTGCGCCGTCTCTTTGGGCATCGCCTCGACCGCAGCGGGAGGAACCGACAGCAGTTCGGCAACGCGGCGCTGGCGGGCGACCTCGTCCGGGTTCGACTCGATGGCGATGGTGGCGGACGCCTTGAACGCGGCGTTGTCGCGCTGTACGCCGTCCTCGACGACAGTCAGATACGGGTTACCGCCGGTTTCGACGTTGGCCGACTGGCCCTGTTCGAGGAGGTCGAGGTACGGATTGTTTGCCATGAGTTACTGGTTCCCTTTGCGCATCTGCATCTGGAGGTACATGCGGGCGACGTTTTCTTGTGTGGGGGCGTAGATGGGGTTCGCAGGGTCGCGGCGGTAGCCGGCCTGCAGCGCCTCTACAATCAATTTCTGCTCGGCCACCGGGACGATGACGTCCTCGTAGTTCTCAGGGGGCACCAGTGCCGCGCGCACCTTCACGTCGGGACCGAACCGGTCGAGCATGACCTCGGCCGCCATCATCCGGCGCATGATGTTCTTGCGCTCCTCGCGGCTGACCTTGCTCCCGCCTTTCTCCTGCTCGGAGATCAGTGCCTCGACGTTCATGCGTACCCTGGCAACGGCCGCTTTGGTGGCGTCACTAGCTTTGCTCTCGAAGGCATTGAGCCCCATCTCGACGGCCACCGCCTTGAAGTCGTTGTCGTCCATCTGGGCCTCGGGCAGCTTGCCGGGCTTCTTGAGTTCGTCCCACTTCTTGAGCAGGGACTCGGTCTGCTCGCGGCCGATCTTGCTGCGCATGGCCTCTACCTGGGCGCGCGACATCCGGCCGAGGACGTTCGGGTCGCTGGCCGTGAGGTACATCTCGGTCCCCCGGATGTCGGCCAGCTTCTCCTTGATCTGCAGGCGAGTGAGTTCGCGCTGGTCCTGGGTTAGTGCCCGGCTGGTTTCCTGCGCACGCTCGGACTGCACTCGCTGCTCGAACTCGTGCTGGTCGGTGTCCGACAGCGACAGGTAGGCATCGCTGCGGCGGATCTGTGACATCGTGGCACCGTCGTCGTACAGCTTCCACAAGCCGGAGATACCTGCCGCCTTGATCTCGGCCTGCTGGGCGTTCCATGCCTGCGCCATGTTGCGCAGGTTGCCGATGACTTCCTTGCGCATGGCCGGGTCGCTGATGCGCTCGGACGCCAGTCGCTCCATGTCGAACAGTTTGACCGGATCGTTTGGCATCGACGGGCCACCCTCGGCCCACAGCATGCGCGCCTCGCCCTCGGCCTTCTGACCGAACACCGCACGCTGCAGCGGTTCCTGCACGGCAGCGCGTGCCTGCAGGCTCATGCTGGCGCTGTTCGCGTCGTAGTACGCCTGGGCAGACTCGGCATTGCCGGACTGGATCATCGACTTGATGATGCCGGCGTGCATCGGACTGACCGCCTCGGCCAGTTTGGTGTCGCGCACCTTCGGATCCCAGCCCTTGCGCTGGGCCATGCTGTCGACGGTAGCGGTGATGGCGCCGATGGATTGCTCGCGCATGGCGGGGTCGCCGTACAGCAGGACGCCCTGATCGACGGCGGTGGAGATCGTCGCCACGTCTGTCTCGTCGGCGAAGGTTTCCTGCTCCTTAACCATGTGGCCGGTAACGCTGCTCCGGAATTGCTGGCGCAGCTGGTCGGCCTGCACCTTGAAGGCGGCCCGCTGGGCGTCGTTACCGAGCGATGCCGACAGCGCGTCGACCTCTGCACCCAGCTTCTCGTCGTACTCGGTGGCGAGATCCTTTCCGCTTTCCCGCTCCAGTGCGTTGCGCCCGCGCTGCTTGAACGCATCCACCTGCAGGTTGGTACGGGTCTGGACCAGCCGGTTCATCGTGTCGGAGACGCGAACCTGGTTCGCCTCGTTCTGCATGTCCAGCGCAATGCGGGATCCGGCAGCACCCGCTTGCTGCATGCCCTGGGCCAGTTCGCGGCCCTGCTCGTTGACCACGTCGCGCACCGCTGGCGCAGTGACGCGCACCTGCGGCTGGTTGCTGATGCTGGTGGTCAGATTGTCATACGTCGGTACGCGCGGCATGGATCAACCCGCCTTATTCATTGAGTACCAGGAACTCGCCACCTGCCCGGCGCCAGACAGCAGGGTGCTGAACGCCGCACCACCGGGCGAGATGCCGGCAGCCGTGGCGCGCGCAGCGGTGGCCTCGTTCAAGGTGTTGGTGGCTTGTGTCCGGTAGCCCCATGCCGAGCGCACGGCGTTGGCCTGCACGGTCTGGGCGTCGATTTCGCCGAGGATGTCGGCGGTGTTGAGAATGTTCTGGGCCGTCGGCGAGCCGGCGATGTCGATGCCGTTGGCTGCCATGGCAACACGCTGCCCAGCCTTGACGGCACGGGTGCGGGCGCGGACCTTCTGCTCCTCGCGCTGGCCGGAGAGGAGTTCGTTCTGGGCCGAGAGTTCGGCCAGTCCGGCGTTGATCTCGGCGATCTCGGCCTCGAAGGCGAGGCGGGACTTTTGCGCACGCGCGCCGAAGAACGAGGAGACGACGCCGGCGGCGAGTCCGGCGCCCTGCAGGCCGAGTGATCCGATGGCGAGGGGGGTCATAACGAGCGCCCGAGAATGGTGGAGTTGACCCCCACCTTAACCACACGGGCGCTCGGCAGGTGCACCGGATTACCCGCCCAGCGCAACCTCCAGCGTCAACGAGAGGATGGTCAGCGGCAGCGGGTCGGACTGGCGCACATAGACCTGGCCGTCGTCATCCCAGCCCGGTCGCACCACCACCTCGATCTCCTCGCTCTTGAGATCCGGCGGGGCACCATAGGGCTCATCGGTGCGCTGCTTGGCCTCGACCAACTCGTCCACCGACGGGCCGACGAAAACGCCCGAGGAGCGATACACCCGCAGCCATGCGCGGTTGACGTTCTTCTGCCGACCCTGCCCGTTGCTGCCGTCGCGCAGGGCCACGGACAGCGGGAGGGTCTGCAGGTCGGCGTTGATCGGCAGACCGACGTGCACCTTGACCGACGGCTGGTCCAGCGTGATGGCACCACTGGCCACCGTGCGCTGGGGGTGTACTGCACCGTCGGCCAGGATGTTGACCGTGCACCCCTCGAGGTGGTCGAGCCCGCTGATGCTGTCACGAGCCCACGCCCAGGACGTCAGTGCGGTGCTGCGCAGGCTTACCGGCAGGGTCTTGTCGGTCCGCACCCCGGCCACCGTCGTGCTGCTGGTGCTTTCCACCGTCAGCCTGTAGACGTTGCCGTCGGTGTCCTCGAGCACCACCTGGTCGCCGACGTCAGTGGTTGCCGGGAATACGAACGCGGCACCGCTGGCTGTCAGGGTCAGCACCTCGTCAGATCCCCAGCTGGTCCCGCCCGACACTGTCATCGTGGTGGCGGTGGTGTTGTTGCCGTCGAACGTGGCGCCTGCGTCGACGAAGAAGGCATCTTCCTGCGCGTCGAACAGGCGCGTGGCCATCCGCTCGACGTAGCGCACGACGTTACCGTTGACCGTGCGTTGAACGATGGCATACAAAACGTCCTCGCCACCCTCGGCCACCGTCGCGATGGACTCGAACGAGCCGTCGGTGTCGTGCCAGTGCCAAGCCCCCACCTGCTGCTCGGGCACGTAGGTCAACCCCAGCAGACGTCCGTCGTTACGGACGAACCAGCCGACCGGATAGGGTGACTTGGCGTAGCCCATCTCGGTGATGTCGTAGGTGTCAAACAGGTGCGTGCTGCGCAGCGATAGGTCGCCGGTGATGAACCCGCCCGCCTGCCAGTTATAGGCCAGTTCGCGAATATGACCACCCCGGGCGGCAGCGTAGATCAGGGTGTTGTTGACCACGAACGGCTGGGCGTTGTTCGCCCCGACGTAGGACTGCGGGCGCACCGACACCGTCGAGGGGGTCAGGGCGTCAGCATTGATCGAGGTGATGCGCCACTCGGCCGCCGATGTCAGGGCCACCAGGTCGTTCAATGGGACGAGGTGGCGGATAGTGTTGGCCTCGCGGGCAGCCACCCGGAACGCAATGGCGTCATCCTCGCTGCTCGGCACCGAGTAGGCGAGGTCGGACTCGCTGCCCGGCTTGGTCAACCATACCGACTGCGGCGAGTTGGTGGTGCCGGCAAAGCAGCGCCGCTGCTCGAAGTAGGACACCGCTGCCGGGTAGCTACCTGGAGTCGCGAACGGATCCTGGTGGATGGGCGGCGTCTTGCTGATGTCCGGAGCGATGTTGTCGTCAACGAACGTCGGACTCCCCGCTTGGCCGATGAAGCCGAACAGACCGTTACTTTCCTTGTAGACGTTGTACAGCTGGACGCCGGCGACGGCCGCCCAGGTTATCGTGTTGTAGTTGCCGGTGGTCAGCAGGTTATTGGTACAAGTTGCCACTGGCGACATGATTGACTCATGCCTGCCGTCAGCGGAGACGGATGTCACCACGTAGCTGTAGGTTGTTGTGCCTGAGCCGGTGGCAGTCGCCCCCATGGTTCCGCCTGCGGAAACCGTCGACGCTGAGAGTCCGCTGACACTGGTTGTAGATGTTCCAGCTGGCTGCGGAGCACTCGTGTTCGGCGTCAAGCTTCCGTCGTCGATGAAGGATGCGCCGCTGGTTGTGCCGAGGTAGTAGTAGGTCGCGCCCACCAACTTGTAGACGTCGCACTTTATGACCCTTGCCCCGTTGGTCCAGATGATTTTGTTGTACGCGCCGTCGATGGTCAGGTCATTGCTGGCGGTAATTGATGCTGACGGCACCGTGAGGTAGTTTCGAGAAAATGCACCGGCCACCGTCGCGGTGATCTTGTAGGTGTGGTTAATCGGCGCCGCTACCCCTGCGGTGTAACCAGGGGGTGAGATGGCGGCAGCAAAGGCAATCGGCAATAACAACCACTCGGTCGAACCTTCGCGCCGCAACTCCATCGGCGGGTAGTTCGGGTGAACCAGCGTAAGCACGTCGGCCGACTGGACGAAGTGGATTTCAAACAGGTCCGCCTCGGCGTAGGGGTTCGGGATCTCGTACTCGCCAGACGACGGCATCGCGTACCAATAGGTCGCGTTTGGCGGGGCGTTTCCGGTGGTCAGGCTGATGCAGTAATACTTCACCCCGCCCGACAGCACCATGTCACCCACGTCGTACTGCGTGGCGCCGCTGTAGGCCGATGGTGTCGGCGACAGCAGGGTGGCCCCGGCCGTATGGAAGCGGAAGTAACCCGCCCCCATCTCGATGACCATGGTCTGCGTCGTCGAGAACGTGAACGGCAGCAGGCGCGTGACCTTGCTGGAATCCTTGACCTCGCGCACATAAGCGAAGCCCGCGCGGTTCTGCACCGGACCATGGGGTAGCGGGATCATGTTGCGCACGGTCGCCGCACCCGTCTGGAACTTGGGGTCGTCGCTGCGACCATAGAACTCGCCGGAGACTTCACCCCCAGAGAAGGACACATGCAGCTTGCGCACGTTCGGCATATCAGCGGGCTCCTATCCATGCAGGGGTGTGAGTCGGCGGGGCAACCCGCTGCGCGGAATCCGAGACACGCGCCTGGCCGAGATAAGCAGCCATGACCGCCTCGCACCGCTTCGCCTCTGCAGCGCCAGCGTCACCCTTGAGGATGGGTCCGGCGATCATGGCCGACAGCTTCCATGACAGGGTCAGGGTGAAAAGCGGGGTGAACAGGGTGGTGTCCTCGACGCGCGCTGTGTAGCGCACCACGGCCTCGTCGATGTTGGTGTACAGCACTCGCTGGCCGTCGTCGTTCAGGCCGATGGTGAAGTGCTCGGTGGAATCAGTGGTCGACTCGGGCAGCTGGACAGCCTGCACCTTGATGCAGTCAGCCGGGAGCGAGTAGGCGTAGAGCCATGCCACGGGCGTCTCGACCAGTAGGGCCAGCGCAGCGCGACGGGTGGCGAAGTTCCACGGGTGTAACTCGAGCAGGGCGTCGCGTGCCATGGGGTAGAACCGTGCGCAATGCTCGGCCTGCGCACTCCCCTCGGGAGGGTCGAGACTGGCCACGGTGGCGCGGTCGCCGATGTTGGCGAGGGCGAGGTTGGCGATTTCGACTTCCGAGGCCATGCTGTTCTCCAGTTAAAAAGAAAGGGGCGCGAGGCCCCTTTCGTTTACTACTCGCCGGGGGCTGGCCTTAGACCAGGCCGTCGGCGTTTTCCTGCTCGGCCAACGGATCGGGCTCGGCAGCTTCCTGCGCCTTACCCTTGCCAGCCTTGCGGGGTTTGGCCTCGGGTTCGGCCGGCGCGGCAGACACCGGCTCGAACCATTTGGCCTTGGCACCTTCCGGCACCTCGAACACCTCACCCGGGCGGCGGCGTGAGCCACCGTAGAACCCGAGCGTCTTGGCCTTAACCTTCATGGGTCACCCCTTAGATGCCGTCAGCCGTGGCGACCCACTTGGCGATGCTCTTGGTCAGGAAAGCATCGGCCGCGCCGGCCGTGGTGTTGTTGGTGTCCGGGGTGTAGGTCACACCCAGATACCGCTCGTAGGTGCCCAGCGGCAGGGCCACGGCGAACACGGTGTAACCCGCGATCAGCGTGCCCTTGGCGATGGCGCCCGAGTTGAGGTGGACGGTGGCGCTGTTGTCCAGCGAGGCGACCGAGTCGGACACCAGCTTGAACGTCACGTTGGCCGCACCACCGGAGGCTTCCACCGCCGTGCTGATACGGACGACGAGGTACAGCGGCTCGCCGTTGCCGATGTCCTGGCTGGTGCTACCCAGGTCCATCACGTCACCCAGCACGTAGGTGCTGGCAGCGGTGCCGACCAGGGTGGCGGCGTCGCCGAACTCTGCGAAGTTATCAAGGATCATGTCGTTACTCCTGCAATCAGGTGGAGCCCGGCTTAGATGCCGGACTCGGTGGAGGTGATCGCGTCGCAACGACGCACCGGGATGCCACGGAACTCCGTGCGCATTTCGCCATCGGCCGAGCGGACGGTCTGCAGGGCCAGCGTCGACTTGTTGTTCGACTGCAGGTCCAGCGCGTCCAGCGAGTCGCGGTTCATGTAGAACGCGGCACGCCCCATGGACAGCGACGGGATGCGACGGATCGCCTTGCCCATCAGGTCAGCCAGCACCGGGCCGGAGTTGCCGGAGGCGATGACGTTCTCCAGGTCGTACTGGATGCGCACGACATAGCGCCAGTCGCGCACGGTCAGGCCGCAGTCCCACTTGTAATGGGTGCGGTAGCCCTGGAACTTGCCACCGGCCGCATCTTCGAGGGTCTGCTCGCCGAGGTCACGGTGCTGCAGACCAGCCATCGAGCCCTTCGGGTAGATGCCGTGCACGGTGTTCGGACCCCAGACCACCAGCCAGATCGAGGTGTTGTCGTTGCTGTCCGGCGTCGCGGCATCGGTGATGATGTTGCCACCGTTCTCGGCAGACTGGTCGTTGAAGCGCGGACCGAAACCCGTGAAGGCTTCCGGCTCGGTGCTTTCGTTGCCGAGGAACAGGGTCTGTGCGAACTCCTGATTCATGCCCTCGATGAAGGCATAGTCCTCGGACAGGCGGAAGGCGGCGGTGTTGCCGTTCAGGTCGGCCAGCGCCTTGTCCACTTCGGCATAGGCTTCCAGCATGCCGCAGGAATCCGTGACCTGCACGGTGCGCGACTTGGAAGGCTGCACGCCGTAGTTCAGCTTGCGCCAGGTGGCAGCAGGCAGACCGGAGCGGATGGTGGTGCGGTGGCCGGTCGGCAGGTTGCCTTCGAGCCAGACCATGTCCTGGATGATCTCGTTCTGCTGGGCCAGGATTTCAATGATCGCGGCGATCTTGTTGTCCGGGTCCATGCGCTTGGTCAAATCAAGCAGCGTGGGGTGGGTGGTTGCGAGTACGCTCATGTCGGATTACTCCTTACTTTTGATTCGGGTAAAGGCGGTCGGCCAGGGTCTGCGGACCGGCTACGCCGCCACCGCCCACCACAACCTTGTCCTCACTGATGGCTTTACCGACCCGGTAAAACGCCCGGATGATCTCCGGGTGATTGCCGAGGCCGGATTCATTCAGCAGCGTGCGCAGGGCGTCACTGCCGAAGGTTTCCAGCGCCTTCTTGGCCACCCCGAGGTTTTCGGCGATCTTCTCGCCTCCGAACTCGGTGTCGCTTTGAGCGGCGGCTGCCCACTCGGCCCTGACAGCCTCGACCGCTTCCGCCTGGCGCTTGGCCATCGCGGGTGCCATCTTGTCCATCAAAGCCTGTGCGGCCTCCTGCGACATGCCTGCCTCGCGGGCAAACTCCGAGAACGCTGCAATCCCGACCTCGTCCACCTGGGCGCCTTCGGGAATAACGAACTCGTAGTTTTCGGGGGCGCCTTCGGGCTTACCCTCGTCCTGCTTGGCTGGCTCGCCGTCGGCTTTCGCCGGGGCGTCAGTCGCAGCGGGCTGCTGCTGTTGGCCTTCCGCCACGGCTGCCGGGGCAGCTGCAGCTTGGTCGGCCGCTTGCGATGCGGCGCCGTCAGTTGGTACTTGCGCGGTTTCCGTCATCAAAGTTTCGGTTGTCATTGGCTTCTCTTACCATCGTCGGGTAAAGCTCGGGGCAGAGCGTATGGATCTGAGCCAGGAGGCGCAGGCCGTTGTTCTTGTTGCCCTCCGCAAATGCCATCTGCATTGCGTTGGTGTTGAACGACGCCCTGAACACTCCGGCCTGCTCCAGAAGGCGCCACACAATCCGGCGCCCTCGCTTGCTGCCCATGAGCCACTTGATGTCGCCCTCCTCGACCTCGCGCCGGTTGCGCTCGCGCTGTTCCAGCTGGTCCTTTGCTCGCGCCTGGGCGTTGATGTCGAGGGGGTCGTGATTGCTCATGCCCAAAGGCTAGGGCATGGCGCAGGCGGCAGGTGCACCGCCTGTTCACTCGATGCTGCAGTCCTGGCCGCTGGCCACCTGGGGGTGGTGGAAGTGACCTTCCATGCAGTGCCGGATCTCGTGGGTGGTGCAGCGGGGATAGAGACTGGCGCGAATCCAGACGGTGCAGGTGTCACCACTCCAGGTGGCTTTTCCGCCGACGCCTGGCTCCAGCATGGAGTCCGGCACGATCTGGAAATTGATCTGCGACTGGAGCCGTTCGGGCTTTGGTGGCGGTGCGTCGAATACAGAGGCGCACCCGGTCAGGCAAAGACAAAGGACGGCGAGTGCACTTCGCACGACAGCGGCTCCAGCTTGCTGATTATCTCGGCGTTCATGGTTCTGACGTTCGCGTGATAACCGGGCAGTGCGTTCCCGTCTGCGTCGTGCATCCGTCCGATGACATACAAGTCAGTAACGGACCCATCATCGTGAATCGTCACGGACTGCGGCTGTCCGTCGATGGTCAGGCCGGCGTCTGTCAGTGCCGCCATCAATGCGGCCTCGCTGTCGGCTTTTAGGTAAAGGTCAGACACGGCTCAGTCCCTGCAATATGGTGTTTGGAAGACGGGTGTTGTAGTACTGGAAGCGGCGGGCGTAGCCCATGAATGCGGCAGTAGAACCTGAACGAGTTCCAAGGTTGAGCTGAGAAACAGTTGGCATTGTTGCTGACGTGTCAGTCAGAACGGTTCCACCGTTAACAGCCTGCGCGCAATCATTTAGCTTATAAGCCAACGCGATGCGATGGACGCTTGATGCAGAGACTGAGTTGGCAGAATTACCCGTTGTCTGAGTAACACCGCCGTCTCTAATGAATGGTGTCACGGTTCCGTTGCTGTTGTAGTAACAGGCTACTAGCTCATTGGACGACCCGTTAGAGAACGCAAAAGGAACACGCGCATCAAGTCCAGAGCTTGCTGCTATTGCATCCGCAATCCCCTCAAACACCGCCGTCCCCTCATCCTGCCGATACCACGGGCTGATGCTGGTCGCGGTGAGTACGTCGGGCTGGCGGATGACTGCGGAGCCGGCGGTGGGGATGTAGCTGGAGGCAGAGGCGGCGGCCTCAAGCTGAATGCCAGCAACGCGGAATGTGCGGGCGGATTGAGTGGTGTACTTGACGACGCCACTTTGAACGGAAATGGGAGCAGCAGCAGTTCGACTAGCTGAAACCCTATAAAGTGACCCTGCAATTTTCTGCACTTTTATATCGATCTGAGCAACGTCACCCTCAATAACCAATGAGAAATCACCATCTGTTGATAAAGCCCCTACAACCGGCGCACCACCATCATCCATCTGCACAAATACACTGACTGTATATCGTGTCGCATCAACAGTTGTGAAACTCTTGTACGCATACCTTAGGACACTATTATCCCCAAACGCCAACGAGTTGGAGAACCCAGCAATAGGCGTCCCCGCATCCGAGACATTAGAAACCGTCCACGTCGCCGCAGCCCCTTCGCTATTCGTTGCAAGGTTCGTCCTAGCTTCCATCTCCCAGCGCATACCCTGATACACGCCACCTAGCGTTTCGAATATCGGCTCGTTAGCTACAGCCGTCCGACGTGTTCCGGTCGCGTCCCAATACGCTCTAGCCGTGCTGCTGTTCGTGTACGTCAGACCAGCCGGCATCCCGCCCATGAAGTTTAGGTCGAAGGCGGGACGCAACACCACGTTGTTGACGTCAATCCCGAACCCCAGCCCGAAACGCATTACCGCAACCCCACCATGTCAGTGGCCGTCGTGTCGGTCGAATAGATCAACTCGACCTCGGCAATCGGCAGGATGGAACCGGTCGGCACGTTCTTGAACGTCACCGTGGTGCCCGCCTTGTCCTTCACCTTGATGTCACCACCCACACCAACGTAGATCGCGGCAAACATGGGCTGCACGTTGGTGTCGTGCTTCGTGATTGCCACGCCTTTGGTGGCCAGGTATTCCGATGCCATGATGGCCTCCGGTTAAGTGTTGTATCCGCTGAACATGTCGACCACGTTGGTCAACCCTTCGGGACCACCGCCGCCGGCGATGGAGAGATCCTTTGCCACGGCCGCACCCTGCGCCGCCACCGCCTGCTCGCGCACCTGGGCCTGGGCCTGCGCACGCTGCTGGCGGATGATGGCCACCTGCTCGCCCGGCACGATCAACTCGGGGTCTACGCCCAGCATGTCGGCATAAGCATCGGCCCAGCGGTCGCTGTCGAACTTGTCCAGCACGTCCGGCTTGATGCCGGCGACGACGCCCAGGTTGCCGACAAAGCGGTCGATGGAGTTCGTGCCCACGGCACGCTGCGCCTGCGCCAGCATCGACACGAACTCGGCACGCAGTTCCATGCCCTGCAGTTCGGGTGGCGGTGACGGGAGAATCCCGGCCTCGGCCATCGCGTTGAACGCGAGGTCGATCATCGGGTACAGCATCTCGTTGTGCAACCGCTCGAGCACCGGGCCGAGCATGAGCAGCTTCTCCTCGTGTCGCTCGGCGACCTCCGTGGCCGTCATCGTGCCGATATTGCTGCCGGACAGCATCAGGAACAGGTCAGCGTAGAACGACCCCTTGATGCGCTCCCGCACGTCGCGAATGTCCTCGAGCAGGTAGTCAAGGCGCAATGGCACCTCGAATGCCGACCGGATACCGCCCTGCGGGTTGTTGGTGTCGACGTAGGACACGCCGCCCGGCAGGGTGTTGACCTCCTGGCCCTTCGCCGATACCGGCATCTGCAGGGGCGGGTTGGTCTGGTAGTCGATGGCCTGGGCCTTGCGCAGCTGCTCGTGCTGGAGTTGCTTGATGTCGCCCAGCGACTCCATGCCAGGGCTGTTGCCGTAGACATCGCCACCCGACGCCGACCAGCGCGGGGCGATGGCGGGGAACTCGTTGAATCCCGACTCGCGCAGCACCTTGCCGTCGTTGGCAGCCGGGTCGATGTAGACCGACCGGAACGCCATGTTCTTGCTGTCGCGCTTGCCCTGCTCACGGTCGAGGCGCGGCTCGATGCAGTGGAGCACCGGGATCCAGACGTCGAGGCGCTTGTTCTCGTAGAGACTGCGCACGCTGGTGCTGACTTTGTCCTTGCCGAACTCGGCGACCATCTGGCCAACGGTCATCTTGAACTCGCGGAACAGGGTGTTGACCTCGCCCTTGTAGTTCGTCGCGATGGCGTACTCGCCGATGGTCAGCGGGTGGTGGTGGATTACGGTATCGAAGTCGTTGACCAGGATGCTGGCGCCAGTGCCGAACGCACCGAGTTCCTCGTATATGCCATGAAGCGACCGGTAGGTGTTGCTGCGGGCGAATACCATCTGCATCAGGCGGGTGACATCGGCCAGCCAGGACTTGACGCCGGCGGACTCGTCCAACTCGGGGTCAGCGGTGGTCAGGCGGAACCACGGGCGGGCAGGGCTCGTCATGCCGGCCATCATGCCGGCAGCCAGGACGCGCAGGGCACGGGTGCCGGTGCTGTCGTAAATGCGGTTATGACGACGGCGACCGTCGTTCTGTTTGCTGTTCAGGAACTTGCCGGAACGCGGCAGCAGGTATTCGGACAACTCCTGCCAGTGTGTCATCCACGAATCGCGCTCCGTCTTGAGGGCGCCCCACCGTGCTTGAATGTCCCGGTTGAGATCCATGTCAGCCCCCCAGCAGCGTAGCTTTGCCGAGGATGGAGTTGGTCATGTTGACCCCACCGGGACCCGTGAGCATGGTGCTACCGACGCCGCCGGCCGATGCCTGCTGGTTGCCGGCCATGATGCCGGCCAGGTTGGGTTTCTTCATGTTCAACCGGTTGAACTCCTCGTCAGCCTTGCGCGCAGCCTCCTGCGCACGGCGACGCTGCTCGGCCTGCGCCCTCTCCTGAGCCTTGGCGGCGTCCTTGGCGGCGTCGTACTGCATGTATCCGCCGACACCAACACCCACGACGACCGCTGTCACTGCGAAGGACATGAGTCAGTTCTCCAGGGCCGGGCGCCGCGTCTGCAGCTTGCCTGGCTCACTTGTCAGTTCGTTCTCGATCTCGGTCACGTCCGTCTTGTCGGTCGCCCAGATCGTCGTCCACCACGTATCCGCATGAGCCACCCCGGCACGCTTGGCACCGGCGCAGGCCGGCAGCACGTGGAACCCGTCGAGTACCTGCGGACCCTCGTCCGTGGTCACGGTGATGCCGCCGTGCATGACGACGACGTTGTCCCGCAGGGTAAGCGCCCCCGTAAGCAGCGTGCCGGCAGGGATGAACACCGTGCGGGCGTACATGCCACCGTGCACCAGATGGTCCGTCGCCAGCTGCACCTGGGGCATCTCCATCAGCAAGTCCTCAAGCTGCTGCACGCACTCGACCGACGGCATCCCGGCCATCAGGGCGCGGGAGTCGTCGAGGGTCAGGGCGGCAGGGATCGTGGTCATGCGCCGAAGGTAGCCCGCCGAGGAGTCGGCAGGTGCACCCGTCAGCGCAGGCTGTAGGGGTCGTGATTGACGCGGACGGTGGACCCGCGCGCAGCAACCAGGTCAGCCATGCGCGGCGATTCCATCAGCGCCAGGATGTAGGCCGATGCCCAGTCGGGAGAGCGACCGATGCGCTTGATGATCTCGTCGCGACTTTCGACGCAAATGCTCGACCCCTTCAAACTCCACTTTGGCGCCAGCAGGTCAGCCTTGAGTTGCGGGTTGTCAGGCAACGCGATGCCGGTGTTGTTGGCCGGGTCCAGCGCCTCGCGGAACTTCCACCAGAGTTGTGACCGCAGGTTCACGAACGTGAGGCGCCCGGACTTGTCCGACCCCGTCGCCTTCTCGGACACGTTGACACCGAGGACAGGCTGCTGGGCGTGAACCAGGAAGTCATACGGGCTCGCCCCGACCCCAATCACGTCGAGGTGTATCGGCGCCCCGTCGCGCATGGCCGACACCACCAGGCCAGCGACAGACGGGCCGTCCGGCGTGTCCTTGCCCGGATAGACCAGCGGCTCGTCGAACCACATGGCGTGCCGTCTCGCGATGATCGTGTTGTCGCGCCCGCCTCGGGCCACGTCGACGCCCAGGCTGTCCATCCGCTCCTTGCGGTCAGGCTTGCGCCAGCGGGCCATGGCGGCGTCGACCCATGCCGTCGGGATTACCTGCCAAGGGTCGTCCTCGATGCCGGCAGCAAAGTCGCCGTAAAGCATTTGGGACCGGAGAGGTTCAGGCAGTGACTGCAACTGGCTCATGTATCCGCTCGCCATGTAGTACGTGTTGTCGGTGACCCTGGCCGGGATGAAGGTCCGCGACTTCGGTCGGATGATGGCCTCCGGGCGGTGCTCGTCCTCGTCGAACTCGTAGATGAACTCGCCGTCGTCACCAAGGACAAAGGGTCGCCCGTCCGGAACCTCGTAATCGTGGTCGTCGCCGATGGTCGTGAACCATCGGATCTCACCTGGCGCAGCCGGTCGCGGGTGCTTCTTGTCCAGCCATGGGCCGAAGAACTTGATGATCCACCGACCCTCTGCCGTCGTCGGAGGGTTGAACGTCATCAGCACGCGAGGGTGCAGGGTCGGGTCGCTTGTACGTGTCCACCCCATGATGAATCGGACCTGGTCCTCTCGCATCTCGGTGGTTTCGTCGAAGGCTTTGAGATCATGGGCTCGACCCTGCCAACGTCGCTCATCGCCGGGGTTGTCCAATCCGCCGAACTCGATCAACGGGTTGCTGCCAATCGGGACGCGCCATATCCCCTTTTGCGAGTTGAGGCCGTCACCGCTGCCGACGATCTCGGTCAGTCGCTGCACGACGCCCTCGGTCTGGGCCTTCTCTCGGCGGATGATGAGAACGCGCTTGTGGCGGGTCAGTGACAGCCCGGCGATCAGGTCAGTCTTACCGCCGCCAGCGGCGCCTCCGTAGCCGGTGATGTCGGCCGTGGACTCGTAGGCAAGGGTCTGGGGTCCGGCCAAAGGGCGCCACGGGCGGCGGCGCTTCAACTCTCGGGCAAGGACAAGGGCTCGGGCAAGGTCAGACGAGATCGCTGACATCGTCGTCATACCCGCCGCCGGCGATACCAGCAGGGACCACGCCGGCGCTGACCAGCGCAGCAAGCTCGGCGCGGATCTCCTCCTCGCTCATGCTGCCGACGGCAAGGTTGCCGGATAGCTCGACGCGAGAGTTCTCCCGGTACTTCTCCGGCGCGTGCGCCTTGAGCAGGAAGATGGCCAGGGTGTCGCTGTACTCCTTGGTCGAGGCGACAACCGGGTTCCCGTTGTCGTCCAGCACGGGCTCGCCAGTGCTGTCGACCAGGTGGGTAAACCGCCCCTGATGCACCAACGGCTTGTTGACCCCCTCGAAGGCACGGCGATGCGCCTCGTCCTCGAGTGCTGTCACACCGACCCGCATGGCCTCCTCCCACGCCTCGTCGAAAGCGGGCAACTCCTTGCGCCACTTGTACGCGGTGTAGCGTGAAATGCCGACGGCCGCGCATGCCTTCCCGACGTTGCAAGTCTCGGACAGCGCGGCGCAAAAAGCGGTTAATTTTTCCGGTGTTAGTTTCATGGAACCAGTTTCTCCTTGTCATTTGCCGGCAGGTGCACCTCCTTGAACCGGGCTGGCGTCTGGCACCGCGTCTCCCCCTTGCAGATACGACGCACCCCCGACTTGCTAATCCCGAACTTCTCGGCCAGTCGCCGATACCCCCAGCCATCCTCGTGCAGCCGGAGGAGGAGATCCACCTCGCCGTTGGTCAGTCGCGCCTGGAGATGCGAGTCACCAACCCGAGCCCCGTTTTCGTTCACCGCCACCACCGTTTTCATCGCGCCGCCCTCTTTGTAATTTTTTACCGATTCACTGCTGGGTGGCGTAGGTGGCGGGTTGAGGCACTTTTTCCATAAACCTCTCTATACACACGTAGAGACTTTTGGAAAAAATGCCTTAACCCGCCACCCACGCCACCCTTTTGGCCACCGCCACCCCTCAGATGGCAGGAAAGTCCCCTTTAATCCGCAATCCTTTGCGGATTCGCACGCCCTTCGCTCCCTTACCTGCAGGAAATCGCGATTCCAGTCGGCGACCAAGAGCTACGCTATTTTTTACGTATGTCAGCAATCCGCGATTTTTTGCAAACTCAAACCACGACGTCCACAGCGACGCGGCCGGCTCTTTGAACTCCGGACCCACCTCGCAACACTCCTCCAGCCATTCCGCGAGCAGATCCATGTCCTCGCGATAGGCATCCGAGGCCGCCTTGACCGCCCCGATCTTGGCCAGCCCCTCCCGCTGGAAGCGCATGGCACCCTCGACGATCCACGCCAGGATGCCCTCCATCTCGGCGTCGAGTTTCATCTCACGGTGGGGATCCTTTGTCACCAGGGGGTCGTTCTCGAAGTTGCGCTCGAATGGCAGCAGCATCAGGCGGCGCCAGATACCATTGTCCGAGCCCTTGACGATGGGGCGGTGGTTGGTGGGCATGAACACCACCCACGTGGGCACGATCTCGACCGACGACGTCGCGTACAGACCACGGGCGGTGATCGCGTCACCTCCGGTCATGGCCTTGACGGACCCCTCGCGCAACTCGCTGTTCTCGTCCGGCTCGTTGACATAGACGAACCTGGCCCCCTTCAAGCGCAGCAGATCCTCCCGCGCACCGCCCGCATTGCCGCCACCCTTGGCATCGCTGACGAACGTCCCTGCCTCGGCTGCCCTGGCGTAGCTGCCGAACGCCTTGCGCACGGCACCCAGCAGCGTCGACTTGCCGTTGGATCCGTTGCCATAGGGGATGACCATGACGTCCTGGGTGGGGTTGCCCAGCAGCGAGTAGCCGATGACGCGCTGGAAGTAGTCGACCATCTCGGTGTTGCCCATGAACACGTCCGACACCGTCTGCTCCCACAGCGGCGCGGTGGCCGTGCGGTCGTAGTCGCATCCCGTCACTCGAGTGATGCGGTACTCGGGATCCGGAGGCATCAGGCGCCCGTTGCGCAGGTCCAGCACCCCGTTGGTGGTGCCCAGCAGATACCAGTGCTTGTCAAGTTCGTCGGCCGGAACCATGACGCGAGGGTCCGACTTGGCCAGACTGACCATGTTGCGGACCATCTTGGCCTGCTGGGAGAGGGCGCAGAATTTGAAGAACTCGGCCGGCTCGGCGTGATCGTCGATCTCCTGCACCAGCGCCCGCACCGTCTCCTTGGCCAGGTGCTCGATCTCCACGTCCGGCGCCCTGCGCCAGTAGACGCCCGTCCAGCAGTACCAGCTATTCATCTCCGGCACGTGCATCAACCCCTCGCCGTAGCGGTCCAGCATCCGCTCGGCGTTGCCGAACTCGGTCAGCGGGCGCTTGGCCTTGACCGTGGGCGGGCGCGGCTCGCGCAGCGCCTTGGCGAGATCCGCCGCCGGCAGGACCAGACCGGTTAAGGTCTTGAACCTCGACCGCAGGGTGGCGACCACCTGGGTGTGCATCTCGGGCGTATCGCGCAGGACTTCCCGG
Source organism: uncultured Aquaspirillum sp. (assembly GCA_964635875.1). GTDB lineage: Bacteria > Pseudomonadota > Gammaproteobacteria > Burkholderiales > Aquaspirillaceae > CAZWRK01. Next base: position 4,497 of record CAZWRK010000021.1, on the reverse strand, counting down.
GCACGCTTGGCACCCTCGTCCAGCAGGACCAGCTCGTCATCGCACTCGGCTACCCACTCCTGGAGATCCAGCAGCGACTGGCGCTTCTCGCCACGGCGGACGACCACCTCCTGCTCGCGGGAGACTTTGAGCATCCAGCGCACAGTCAGCGTTGACTTGCCCCCACGGCCGAACGTCGACCAGCGGTACTCGAGATCGTCGCGACCCTTGTACTCCCGACCCTTGCTACTCCACTGGTCCCAAAGGTCCAGGGCGGCGGTGTCGGCCTCGTACTCGTGATGCAGCGACATCCCGACGCGCAGCCAGGTGTCGTAATCGTTGGGGTCGATGAAGGACAGGGCTTTCTGGATGTCGGACATCGACACCCCCACCTGCGGCTCGTGCCCGGCGAAGGGGTCATCGGCATGCGCCACCGGCGAGTAGACCCCCGTGGCTCCCGTCACCCGTTCCATGCCAGCCTGCTCGGCCATCTCCTCGAACACGCGCAGGGCTTCGGCGACCTGCGACTCCGACACCACCGGCAACTCGCTGGCGTGCACGTGCTCGATGCCGCCAAGCAGGTCCACCCACTCGTAGGGCTCGCCGGTATCGGGGTGGATGTGATAGGCGACGAACTGCTGCCCCTTGCCCAGCACCTCGACGCGATGCCGCTCGCCGGCGATGTCCTCGAACCAGGCCGAGGCCGCCTTGCCCCACCCCTCCCCCGCCGCCCGATAGGTCAGCAGGATCTTGGGCGCCTTGCCCACGCGCTCGCACGTCGGGCCGAGGTGGGCCCGGCACCAGTCGACGAACCGCTCGGCGAGGGCGGCGTCCATGGTGTCGATGTCGATGGCGGCGACCGGATGGGCACCCTGCCCCGTCAGCACCCCGCACCCGTGGCCCGAGTAGCCGGTCAGGTCCGACGCACCGATGCGGGCGTTCTGCCAGTTGGCCAGTGCCGGGCGCTTGTGTCCGGGCTTGATGGGGACGATCAGATAACCGTTACCCAGCAGGGCGCGGCCTTGTTTTTGGAAGTACGTCACAGCTGTCTCCGGGGCTCTGCCGGCCCCTGGTTGTGTCTTTATTCCGCGCAGCCATCCGTCGGCGCGTCGAGCAGGTCGGCCAGGCGCGGATTGATAAGCGCACGGCGCGGCACGCCCAGCTGCGCCTCGATGGCGACGATGTGATCCGTCGGCACCCAGCCCTGTTTTACCCACGTGGAGACGTTCTGCTGGCTGCACCCCAGCAGCTTGCCAAGTTCGGCCTGGCTGCCGGCGAGACGCACGGCGGTGTCGATTCCGCGCTCGGGGCGCGGCACTACGGTAGTCATGTCATCGGTTCTCACTTTGTTGCAGGGATTTCAGGGTACAAAAGCAACAAGTAAATATCAACAACTTTAATTTGTGAAAACGATGCTATCCTGCCCTACCGTTCGTCGGCGCTTTGTGTTTTGTGTGAAATAACAAGTTTTAGTTGTTGACTACAAGTTGGCGCTTGTATATGTTGACAACTCGCAAGCAGTGAATCGGAAAAAGGTGACGAAATGTCCTTCGACCACGAGTACCAAGACGAACAATTTGACGCCAAAAAGGAAATGGGTGATGCCCGCCTTTTTGAGGAAAACGAAGCGCACAACTCTCGCATCGAACTGATGCGCAACCTTCGCCGGGCAGGGGAAGGGTTTGGCCCGGATGAGGGGTACGAGGAAACCGAAGCCGAGCGCGAGGCTCGTTATCGCGCCAACCCGTGGCTCGCATAAATAGACAAGCAGGAGCACCACCATGATCGCAGTCCCCCTTATCCCCGGTCGCTTGTACCGGGTCCGCGCCCAGGGTTTCACGATGGCCGTGCTGTCGCCCAACGCCGCCGCTGCCATCGCCGCTGCCATCCCCCTCTACGCCTCGCTGCGGGGGATGAAGTAATGACCATTCCCACCAGCCTGAACCACGTTGTCGACCGGATCCGCAAACCGTCCTACGTCCCCAGCGACGCACCCAACTGGCTGCAGTCACTGGTAGCTGACCTCGAGCAGGTCACCCGTGGCGCCTTCCGCGTCGAGGTCATCGGCCTGCGCCAGGACCAGGTCGAGCGCGTCGAGAAGTGGGCGCGCAAGCAGGTTGCCCATGCCGTCAAGCACAGTGTCAAGGCGTCCATGGTCGCCGAGGGTCAGAAGGTCACCGGGTTCGCCCTGCGCGACCGGTCGACGGCAGTCCTCAACGGGCTGCACTGGACCCACTACGGCACCACCCCCATCCGCATCATCAACAAGTAAGGAGTAACACCGCGATGTCCATCGAAACCCTGCTGCAAGAACAGACCGCAGCCATCCGCGAGAACACCAGCGCCATGCACCAGCTGATCGCTGCCATCGGCGCGCAGGCATACGCAGAGGCCAGCCAGCCCGCTGACAAGAAGCCGGCCAAGCCCAGCGTGTCGATCAAGAAGGCAGAGGAGAAGCCTGCACCCGTCGAGACGCCAAAGGCCGACACCCCCGAGGCCGATGCCTGCAGCCGTCCGGCACTGGATCCGGAGACGCTGGAGCCGAAGGCCGAGGACGTCCCTGCCGTAACCCGTGACGACGCCGCCGCTGCCATCACCAACCTGGCGCGTGCCAAGGGTCGCCCCGCCGCCGTAGCCATCCTCGAGAAGTTCGGCGCCGCCCGCCTGCCCGAGGTGGCCGACGAGGACATCGCTGCCGTTCACAAGGCTGCTGTCGACGCCCTGGGCGGTGCGAAATGAGCAACCACGCACGCCTCTCGCCCTCGGCCGCGCACCGCTGGATGCGCTGCCCTGGATCCATGCGGATGGAGGTCGACCTTGCCGACTCCAGCAGCGCCTACGCTGACGAGGGCACCGCTGCCCACGATCTCGCGGCGTGCTGCCTGACCTCGGGCGCCAACGCCATCGACCACCTGGGCCTCGTGATCGTCGTCAACGGCACCGAGTTCATCGTCGACGACGAGATGGCCGGTAACGTGCAGCGGTACGTCGACACCGTGCGCCAGTTCGCTGACGGCGGCGAGTTGCTGGTCGAGCAGCAGGTGGACTTCTCCGACTTCGTCCGGTTCCCGAACTCGTTCGGGACCAGCGACGCGGTGGTCCTGCATGCCGACGAGATCGTCGTCATCGACTTGAAGTATGGCCGTGGGGTTCGCGTCGACGCCGAGCGCAACGAGCAGCTGATGCTGTACGCGCTGGGCGCACTGGCCGAGTTCGGCCTGGTACGCGACTTCACCCGCGTGCGCATGGTCATCCACCAGCCGCGCCTCGGCCATCTGTCTGAGTGGGACTGCAGTGTTGACGAGTTGCTGACCTTTGCCGACCACGCTGCTGCCACCGCTGCGCGCGCCATCGAGTGCCTGAACCTGCCGTTGAACGACGAGTTGCCGCTGTCGCCCAGCGAGAAGGCGTGCAAGTGGTGCAAGGCGAAGGCCACCTGCCCGGCGCTGACCGGCTACGTGCTGAACACCGTGGCCGACGACTTTGTCGATCTGACCGAGCCGGTGGCCCCGCAGCTGGAGCATGCTGCCACGCGCACGTTCGACAACCGGACGCTGGGTTACCTGCTGTCAGCCGTCGACCTGATCGAGGACTGGTGCAAGGCCATTCGCGCCAAGGCCGAGAGCGAACTGCTCGCCGGTCGTGAGGTGCACGGCTACAAGCTGGTCGAGGGTCGTCGTGGTGCACGTCAGTGGGCCAACGCCGAGGAAGCCGAGCAGGAACTCAAGCGCATGCGGCTCAAGGTCGAGGAAATGTACGACCTCAAGCTGATCTCACCGACGTCTGCCGAGAAATTGCAGAAGGCCGGGGCGCTGGGTCCACGCCAGTGGGAGAAGGTAAAGACCCTGATCGTTCAGCCGGACGGCAAGCCGTCGGTGGCACCTGTCAGCGACAATCGCCCGGCGCTGGTGGTCACCGCCACCGTCGACGACTTCGAGTCGCTGGTCTGAGGTGGTCGCCATGGACGAGAAGAAGCCGACCCACAACCTGCTGCCCGCTGATGCAATCGCTCGACTGCAGCGTGCAGCACAGACCCAGAACTCCCCGGCCGACCCGATGGCCAGGGCCAAGGCAGTCGAGAAAGCGCACGCTTGGGTGCGCGCCACTTACCCGCATTACTTCAAAACCGAGGAATAACCACCATGAAAATCATGCTCACAAACGTCCGCCTGGCCTTCCCGACCCTGTTCGAGGCCAAGACCGTCAACGGCGAAGGTAAGCCCGCGTTCTCCGCGTCCTTCCTGATCGACCCGGCCGACCCCCAGGTCAAGGCTATCAACGCTGCCATCGAGCAGGTGGCGAAGGAGAAGTGGGGCGCCAAGGCTGACGCCGTGCTCAAGCAGCTGCGCGCCACCGACAAGGTCGCGCTGCACGACGGCGATCTCAAGTCGAATTATGACGGCTTTGCTGGCAACCTGTACGTCTCCGCTCGCAGTGCGGTGCGCCCGACGGTCATCGACCCGGCGCGCAACCCGCTCACCGAGCAGGACGGCAAGCCCTACGCCGGCTGCTACGTGA